>NZ_LN794352.1:0-339906 GCF_000613045.3 Photobacterium kishitanii
TTATTGATAAATCTTTCGACTTAACTATTCAGTGAGTGCCCACACAGATTGCATGGTCAAATTGTTAAAGAACAATACTGATTTCGTTGCTAGCCAATGGCTTGCTCCGTGTCAGTGAGGTCGTAGTATAGAGAGTTCGATCACATTAGCAAGGGCTAAAGTGCAATAAATTTGTCATATTTGCCCGAACGTCCAAATAACGATCAACCATTAATGTTTTGGTTGTTAATCACACGAAAGTTTCGCTATGGTGAACCCACTGTTTTGACTAAGTAGGCATTTTTATGACATTTCCTCTTCGCCATTATCAAAATCATCTGCCGCAACTGGCCAATAATGTCTATATAGATACCACTGCAGTAGTTATCGGCAAAGTTAACATCGGTGAGCATAGTAGTCTCTGGCCATTAGTGGTGGCGCGAGGGGATGTTAATCACATTCGTATTGGCCAGCGAAGCAATATTCAAGATGGCTCGATACTTCACGTTAGTCGTATCAGCACTATCAACCCCGAGGGGTATCCGCTACTAATCGGCGATGATGTTACTATTGGTCATAAAGCGATGTTGCATGGTTGCCAAATCAATGACCGAGTACTGGTTGGTATGGGGACCATTATTCTCGATGGTGCAATAATTGAACATGATGTCATTATTGGTGCTGGTAGTTTAGTGCCGCCAAAGAAGCAACTCTGCTCAGGCTTCCTTTATATGGGAAGCCCTGTGAAACAAATTCGGCCATTAACAGCGCAAGAGCTAATATCATTACCACAATCAGCGGCTAATTATGTGCGTCTGAAAGATGAATACCTTACTAATGGTTAAACATCACCATTAAATAATGGTGATGTTATTCGTTGATGACAATATCACCATTATCATTAAAGTCTTCATCTTCAATCATCGCTTCTGCGATATCTTCAATATCAAACCGATATTCAATAAAGACAGCAATAGCTTCTTCTGCTGTCGATAGAACTTGACCACTTTGTTGCTGTAACCACGATAATGGCAACCAACAATTAATCAGTGCTCCACCTTGCTGGGCTGAAAAATGCATCGCTTGTTGATCTGAGTGCCATGTTTGGATATCAGTAAATAATATATTTTGATTCATGTTATTACTCTTGTAGAAGGCGTCTTAATTCACGTTGTACTTGTTTTGCACCGGGACGTAACCCACGCCACAACATAAAACTCTCTGCAGCTTGCCCAACTAACATCCCTAAGCCATCAATAGTCTTCAGCGCTCCTTGCTGTTGTGCCCACAGATTAAATGCCGTAGCCGTTGAACCATAGACCATGTCATAGCAACTTGTATGCTGATCAATTATTGATGTCGGAACAACAGGAATCTCACCACTCAAACTTGCTGAGGTTGAATTAATCACGACATCAAAAGCCTGTTCACCTAAAGCATCAAAAGATTGCGCTTTAATATCACCATATTCAGCAAATAAGGCTGCTAACTGCTGAGCTTTAGTGACAGTACGATTACTAATAATAACGGTCTGTGGCTGCTGGGCTAATAAAGGAAGAATAACCCCTCGAGCCGCACCGCCTGCGCCAATCAACAAAATACGCTTACCTTTGAGTTCAACCTGTTGTTGCAATAAGTCTTGAACTAAACCTTCGCCGTCAGTGTTATCACCGAGAATACCGCCGTCATCTAAACGTTTTAGCGTATTTACCGCTCCGGCTAATCGTGCTCGCGGGGTTAATTGGCTAGCATATTCGAACGCTTGTTCTTTAAATGGCACCGTAATATTGCAACCTTTACCGCCATCATTAAAAAAAGCATTCATTGCT
This sequence comes from Photobacterium kishitanii, assembly GCF_000613045.3. Lineage (NCBI taxonomy): Bacteria > Pseudomonadati > Pseudomonadota > Gammaproteobacteria > Vibrionales > Vibrionaceae > Photobacterium > Photobacterium kishitanii. The sequence continues at coordinate 1,809 of NZ_LN794352.1, forward strand.
GCGACAAAGCCATCGAGTTGCACTAGCTGGCTGCGATAATCCATATTCTGACTAGTTTGACGGGCAAAGAGGGTGTGAATAAAAGGGGATTTACTGTGACTGATGGGATTCCCCACCACGATATATTTGTCCATAGTCCATTACTCAAATAAAAGGGCCGATATATCGACCCTACCACTGGATGAAATCACTGACAAATATTGTCGATACTAATCTACCACTCTCGTGGATGAAGATAATCACGACTCAAACTCGCTTCTGCAGAATCAGGATCTGGCTGATAGCAATATTCCCAGCGTGCTAATGGTGGCATAGACATTAATATTGACTCGGTGCGACCACCGCTTTGCAAACCAAACAGCGTGCCACGATCGTAAACTAAGTTAAATTCGACATAACGACCACGACGATAAAGCTGAAATTCACGCTCGCGTTCACCATAAGGTAATTGATGTCGCTGAGCCACTATCGGTATATAAGCATCAACAAAACCATTACCGACCGCTTGAGTATAAGCAAAACACTTTTCAAAACCCCAGTGATTAAGATCATCAAAGAACAGACCGCCAATACCACGGGTTTCATTGCGATGCGGTAAAAAGAAATATTTATCACACCATGCTTTATGCTGTGAATAGACATCATCACCAAACGGAGCACAGATAGCTTTAGCGGTATTATGCCAATGCTGACAATCATCATCAAAGGGGTAAAACGGGGTTAAATCAAACCCACCACCAAACCACCATACTGGTGCTTCCCCGTCTTTTTCTGCGATAAAAAACCGCACATTGGCATGAGATGTAGGCACATAAGGGTTATTGGGATGAATCACTAATGACACTCCCATCGCCTCAAACCGACGGCCGGCTAATTCCGGACGATGAGCTGTCGCAGAAGCGGGCATCTCATCACCATACACATGTGAGAAATTTACCCCCGCCTGCTCAAACACCTGACCATTACGTAATACTCGACTACGACCACCGCCACCTTGTTCACGCTGCCACTGATCTTGTTCAAATTCAGCACTGCCATCTTGCAGCGCTAATGCTTGGCAGATAGTGTCTTGAAGTTGGAGTAAAAAAGTTTTTACTGCCTGCTTATTTAGCTCTATTTGTTCACGATCAGTCATTAGTTACCCCTGACGGAAAATATTACCCGTTTGGGCATCTCGAATTTCAGAAGGATTAGTACGGCCTCCGGTTTCACCATCAAGTATGGCCGCCAGCTTATCTCCAAGCTGTTGTTCTACATCAGCCACTGTTCGTCCAGGTTCAAGTCCAGTTAAATTAGCACTGGTTGAAGTCAAAGGCTTACCAAACTGACGACACAATTGCTGTACTAATGGGTGATCAGTTACCCGTACTGCAATAGTGGTAAATTGGCCAGTTAAAAAAGCAGGTACATTAGATTTGGTCGGCATTACCCAGGTTACAGGCCCTGGCCATGATGCCAAAACCGTTTGTTTCTGCTGCGGTGTTAATTGACTATCATCGATATAAGGCAGTAACTGCTCATAATCCGCCGCAATTAATATTAACCCTTTTTCTACTGGGCGCTGTTTTAATGCTAATAATTTATTAACCGCCTGTTGATTGTCAGGATCACAACCAACACCAAATACAGCTTCGGTTGGATAACCAATCACTTGGCCTTGCTTCAGTGCTGTAACGACTTGCGTAATATTTGCCACAAATTCCTCTACTCTTTATTCAGCTGATATTTTATTTTTTAGTTATGATTATCATCATACCGACACATGCTTAACAACACCATTTAAGGTTAATCATAGCGTAACTTTACCCACGCAAACGTTTTCCTTTGGCTGAAATCACCGTATAATGCAGGAAATTACACTTTAGTCGTTCATTACCTATAGGAGATCGGAATGAAAGTTGGAATTATCATGGGATCAAAATCTGATTGGCCAACCATGCAACATGCCGCAGAAATGCTAGAGCGCTTCAATGTTGCTTACGAAACTAAAGTGGTTTCAGCCCACCGCACTCCTCATCTATTAGCTGAATATGCAGAAACAGCCCGTAGTCGCGGTATTAGTGTGATCATTGCCGGCGCTGGCGGTGCGGCACATTTACCCGGAATGACAGCGGCTTTTACCAGTTTGCCTGTCCTTGGTGTACCTGTGCAATCACGTGCTTTAAAAGGCATGGACTCACTATTATCAATTGTGCAAATGCCTAAAGGTATTGCTGTTGGCACCCTCGCAATTGGTGAAGCTGGTGCTGCTAATGCGGGTTTATTAGCTGCGCAAATCATAGCTACTCATAACCCAGAGATTTTAGCTGCCGTTGAAGCATTCCGCCAACAGCAAACCGACACCGTACTCGATAATCCTAATCCGGCCGAGGATGCATAATGAAGCAGGTACTCGTACTTGGCGCTGGGCAACTTGCACGGATGATGGCATTAGCTGGCGCACCGCTTAATATCAATGTCATCGCCTATGATGTTATAACCGCTGATGTTGTACACCCACAGACCCAACAGCGCCAATCATTATCACTGATTGAAGCCATAGCTGCAGTCGATGTTATTACAGCAGAGTTTGAACATATACCGCATGCTATTTTAACGCTCTGTGCAGCAAGTGGAAAATTTAAACCTCACCCTGATGCGATAAAAGCCGGTGGCGATCGCCGCATCGAAAAAACCTTATTGAATAACGCTAAGGTTGCTAATGCTCCCCATCATATTATTAATACCCGCGCAGATTTAGACACCGCTATTGCTGCAATTGGTTTACCTATGGTATTAAAAAGTGCCCTTGGTGGTTATGACGGTAAAGGTCAATGGCGCTTAAAAACCAATGACCAAATTGAATCGGTATGGACCGAAATGGCGCACTGCATTGCGGCAAGTGATAACCAAGCGATTGTCGCTGAGAAATTTATCAGTTTTGATCGTGAAGTGTCTTTAATTGGTGTTCGTAATGCCAATGGTGACATTAAAACCTATGCCCTTAGCGAAAATGTTCATACTGATGGGGTACTAAGCCTCTCAACCGCCATTGTTGGTGACATAACACTTCAACAGCAAGCACAACAGATGTTCGCTGCCATTGCTGAACAACTCAATTATATTGGCGTGCTGGCACTGGAATTTTTTGAGGTTAATGGCCAGTTATTGGTCAATGAAATTGCACCTCGAGTACATAACTCTGGTCATTGGACTCAACAAGGGGCGGAAACCTGTCAATTTGAAAACCATCTCCGTGCCGTATGTGATCTACCATTAGGTGGTACCGAGCTTATTCGTCCTAGCGCGATGATCAATATTTTAGGTCAAGATAGCCTACCATTGGCGGCATTAGCATTGGAAAGTTGCCATGTGCATTGGTATGGCAAAGAACAACGCGCAGGCCGTAAAATGGGGCATATTAATGTTTGCGCAGCGACTCCTGAGCAGCTGCAATATCAATTAATGTTACTAGGGCAAATATTACCGCAACAATATTTCCCAACGTTACCGCGCTAAATAACTGTTATAAAAAAAGCCTGCATAGCAATGCAGGCTTGTTAATATTGTTCAATCTATTAACTATTTTTCAAGATCTTGATAGGCATTACATTTGCGATCAGCGCATTGTAATTTAGTCCCACTGACTAACTTCTTTTCTAGCAATAATCCAAAACCGCACAGCTGACACACGCCAACAACCGGTTTATTGTTGACAGCAAAACGACATTGCGGGTATTTATCGCAAGCATAAAACAATTTGCCATAGCGTGATTTACGCTCGACTAGATGACCTTGATGACACTCAGGGCAATCTATGTGGGTTTGCTGGGGCTTTTTTTCTGGCGATGCAAGATAATGGCATTGTGGATATGCCGAACAACCAATAAACATTCCATAGCGACCTTGGCGTAATACCAATGGTTGCGCACATTCAGGGCAAGGCATATCAAGTTGTTTTACAATATGGCCGTCATTTTGTTTGAGTGGCTGAATATAATCGCACTCAGGATAATGATCGCAGCCTAAAAAAGGACCATGCTTACCAAACCGCATCACCAAATCAGCACCACACTGGGGGCATGATTGCTGATGTAACGCCTGTTCATGCGCTGAAAATAATGGCTCACTATCGGTTGTCATTATTAATGTATAACCTCATCTTCAGCACCATATAATAATTCTTCCACTTGATCATAAGCAGCTTCATTACCTGGGGCGTTAAATAACACCATCAGAATAATCCATTTCAAATCATCAAGTACAAACTCTTGAGTATCGAGTTCCATGACTCGATCAATCACCATTTCTCGAGTATCGGTATTTAACACATCAATTTGTTCAAGATAAAGCAGAAAACCACGACAAGCCGTATCCATACGCAGCATTTCTTTATCGGTATAGATGCGCATTGATGTGATCGCACTATGGTTAACATAAGGTGTATGCTCTGTCTCTTGTAAAGCAGCCAGTTTTTCAAGCCACTCTAATGACTTGTAAATATCATCCTGATGAAAACCTGCACGTAAAAGTTCTTCAGAGAGTTCGTCTTGATCGACTAACAACTCGGCTTCACTTTGAATATAGGTTTCAAATAGATACATAAGAATATCCATCATAACTAGCCCCTCCTCGCTCTGATATAACCACCGGGCACTGCCGTCACCCAACCAGACAGCTCTAATTCTAATAATTGCGGTAAAATTTGATGGATGGGTTGTTTACAGCGTTCAGCAACGACATCTACGGGTGTTGCTTCGGTGCCTACGTTAGCCAACAGTGTCGGAAATGGCAATTCTTCATTTTCCTTAGTTGCTAAAGGCACGCCTATTTGATTGTTTATTGCACATTCTGTCAGGCTTCCTACCTCTTCATAAATATCAGTCGGACTTTCTACCAGTTTAGCACCTGATTTAATCAGTGCATTACAGCCACGACTAGCGGGATTATGAATTGAACCTGGTAGCGCGAAAACCTCTCGTCCTTGTTCTAACGCATAACGTGCTGTAATTAATGAACCACTTTTTTGAGCCGCTTCAATCACCAACACTCCTGTCGATAAACCACTTATAATACGATTTCGACGCGGAAAATTTTGTGGGCGTGGTTGCTGTTGCGGCCAAAACTCAGACACTAGTGCACCTTGCTCAGCAATACTGGCAGCTAATGAGCGATGTCTCGCCGGATAAATTTGATCAAGCCCAGAGCCTAACACTGCAATCGTTAATCCACCTGCTTGCAACGCCCCTTGATGTGCTTGACCATCAATGCCTAACGCCAAGCCACTGGTGACCACATAATTATTAGCCGCTAATGCTTTAGCAAAATGAAACGCGGATTCACGCCCATCAATTGATGCCGAACGACTACCAATAATGGCAATTTGCGGTGCACCTAAACATGATATATCTCCACGCACAAATAATATTGGCGGTGGTGAAGCGATTTGTTTCAATAAATGCGGATAATAGGGCGAAGAGAGGGGCAAAATATGCTGTTGCGGAGCCTGTTGCCATTGTAGCGCATCGTGTAGTTGCGATTGATTTGGATGCAGAAAAGCCTGGATTTGTTGCGTCGTTAAACCACTTTGTTGTAATTGTTCGACCGTCATGAAGGCTAATTGCTGTGGGTTCACATTGACTAACAAGCGCTGAATACGACTGCCACCTAATGAAGGGACAGCAGCCAATTGTAACCATGCCATTAATTCCGTTTCAGTCATAGCCACTATAAGCGTGGTGCTTGAGCAACCACTCCAGGTTTAAATGGGTGTTGATTATTAAGCACCACAGCTAAGCTAAAATACTCATAAGGGCGTAATATCATTGCTTGCGCCATCACGACAGAGCCCAATTGCGTACTATCAGTTAATAGAGTACTGGCTTGATAATGATACTGACCTTTATTACCTTGAACTTGGGCTCCGGGCTTAAACAGCTCAAACACTTGTCCTGCAACCATACCGTCAAGATGACCACGATCGAGCACAATCACATCATAATTGGAGATATAACTGTAACCACTTATTTGACCCAATACCGTGGCTGATAACGATAGCGGTGGTATTATAGGAAAGAACGATAAATCAGCATTAATATCACGCCCTAGCAGGGGCAATAAAATATCATTCGGCATAATCTCTTGTTGAAAACGATCAACTTGTAATTGGCTGGTGACACCATCACTGGCAATAACCGTAACATCAGCAATTTCTTTTAGGGTTGATATTCTGGCAGTAATAGCGGTGTTCTCAGTTTTTGAGGGGTTATCTTGTCGCACAAAATCTTGTTCTAAGCGATATACTCGCCACTGACTACTTAGAGCCAAAGATTGATCAGCCCACAACACATCACCAACAGCAATATAACCACGCTCTTCGCTGGTACCTAACACCTGAGGTTGGGCTGGAATAGCTTCGGCACTGATTAATTTATCTTGAGCTACATATGCCACCATTACATATCCAGGCAACGACGTAATAGGTTGCCGCACAACCCGCATTTGAGGCGATAATTTAATGAACTTATTCAGGCTTAACTGCGGCTTACCATTAACCCAAATAAGCTGTAGCCGATCACCGGGATAAATTAAATGAGGGTTTTTTATCGCGCTATTTTTTTGCCATAGCTGCGGCCACGACCACGGATTACTCAAAAATAGCGCAGAAATATCCCATAAGGTGTCACCTTTTTTAACCACATAAACGTCAGGATAACTGTTTTTTAGTTGTGGTTGCGGTGCGGCAACCACCAACGGCATAAAAAGAATAAAACTAATGATAAGACTCCATTGCCTCATATGATCCGTTCCTTCGATTACACAAATTGCGACCTAGCAATAATAAAACAATTAATTACATTGGCAGAGGTTGGCATTAGCTCTTTGATTAGTCGACTGTTTAACTACCACCACCCAGTGGTTTTCGGCTTATGTCACGATTTAATAACCACTGTTACATCGAAGATGCTTTAACTTTGCGCAGAGCTAACAGTAATTTTTTTAACTTTCACGGTATCCATTTCGCGATTACAACCCCGTTAACTACCACCACACGCATTAGGTACTGTTATTTGAGTGCTAAAATGACTAGAATTAGACCAACAACGCTATATCTTTCTAGTAACCGTTAACGAATTCGAGCCCTTATGTCGCTATTGTCAGTTTTAATCTTTCCAGATGACCGTCTACGTACCGTAGCCAAGCCAGTTGAGGCGATTACGCCACAAACCCAGCAGATCATTGATGACATGCTTGAAACCATGTACGAAGAAGAGGGTATCGGTCTTGCTGCAACCCAAGTCGATATTCATCAACAGATTGTGGTTATTGATGTTTCAGAACAACGTGACCAACCAATGGTACTGATCAACCCTCAAATTACTGCCGCCCATGGTGACGATGGTATTGAAGAAGGTTGTCTTTCAGTACCAAGTGCACGTGGGTTTGTACCGCGCGCAGCAACAATCACTGTGTCGGCATTAGACCGTGACGGCAACAAAATTACTTTTGAAGCTGATGACCTACTGGCGATTTGCATTCAACACGAATTGGATCACCTTGCTGGGAAACTGTTTGTGGATTACTTATCACCACTTAAGCGTCAACGCATTAAAAGCAAATTAGAAAAATTGAAACGTTCTCACTAACAACACTCACCATTCGAGGTTATCTTGAGTAAACCATTACGCATTATTTTTGCAGGTACGCCTGACTTCGCCGCCCGTCATTTGGCGGCGTTATTGTCTTCACAGCATCAGGTTGTGGCAGTTTACACTCAACCAGATCGTCCTGCTGGTCGCGGTAAAAAACTCACCGCAAGCCCGGTTAAAAATATCGCCGTAGAACACGATATTTCAGTGTTCCAACCAGCCTCATTGCGTAACCTTGAAGCCCAACAACAACTTGCCGCTATTGAAGCAGATATCATGGTTGTTGTGGCTTATGGTTTATTATTACCTCAAGAGGTACTTGATACACCACCACTAGGTTGTATCAATGTTCACGGCTCAATTTTGCCTCGTTGGCGTGGCGCTGCACCTATTCAACGTTCAATTTGGGCGGGCGATAAAGAAACAGGTGTGACTATCATGCAAATGGATATCGGCCTTGATACTGGTGACATGCTACAAGTCGCAACATTACCAATCACAGCCACCGATACCAGTGCCACCATGTATGAAAAATTAGCAGATCTCGGCCCTAACGCATTAATTGAGTGCTTAAATAATATTGCTAACGGCACCGCCGTTGCGACCAAGCAAGATGATACTCAAGCAAACTACGCCAAGAAATTAAGCAAAGAAGAAGCCCAAATTGATTGGACTATGGATGCAACAGCAATTGAACGTTGCGTACGTGCGTTTAATCCATGGCCAATGAGCCACTTCACTGTCGCTGAACAAACGATCAAAGTATGGCAGACCAGTGTTGAAGATGATAACCAAGGTCAATTACCCGGTACGATTTTAGCTGCTGATAAACACGGTATTGTGGTCGCAACAGCTAATGGCGCCTTGCGTCTATTATCACTGCAACCACCAGGTAAAAAAGCCATGTCAGCCGCAGATTTATTAAACTCGCGTCGAGAATGGTTCCAAGTCGGCAACCAACTTTAAACACCAAGGCCAGGGTTAAGTCACTGGCTTTTCTTTTTCAGATTAACCACGTATCGCCAGCATCAACGGCGTTCAGGAAACAGCTATGAATGTAAGAGCCGCTGCGGCCAAAGTAATTTATCAGGTCGTTGATCAAGGGCAGTCATTGTCTGCCGCGCTACCGTTAGCGCAGCAGAATATCAGAGAACGTGATCACGCTTTATTGCAGGAAATCTGCTACGGCGTATTACGCTGGCTACCTCGATTAGAGTCAATCACTCAAGCATTAATGGAAAAGCCATTAACCGGTAAACAACGGGTTTTTCATCACCTGATTTTAGTTGGCTTATATCAACTCGGTTATATGCGCATTCCTGCTCACGCTGCGGTTGCTGAAACGGTTGATGCGACTAAGACTCTCAAGAAACCCCAGTTACGAGGGTTAATTAATGCCATTTTGCGCAGCTACCAACGTCAGAAAGAGACCCTTGATGAGCAAGCTATAAGTCATGATGCCGGTAAATATGGTCACCCAAGCTGGTTATTAAAATTACTCAAAGCCAGTTACCCAGATCAATATGCTGCTATCTGCGAAGCGAATAACACCAAAGCGCCAATGTGGTTACGAGTAAATAGTCATCACCATGATCGTGACACTTACCGCGCATTATTAGACGCTGAAGGCATTGCTACCGAGTTACACCCACAAGCAGCAGATGCACTACGATTAATTTCACCGTGTGATGTCACCAAATTACCTGGGTTCAGTGATGGCTGGGTCTCAGTTCAAGATGCAGCCGCACAATTGGCGGTTGATTATCTACAACCTCAAGCGGGAGAGTTAATTCTTGATTGTTGTGCCGCACCAGGTGGTAAAACCGTCCATATCATGGAGCGTGTACCTTCTGCGCAAGTGGTTGCGATTGATTGTGATGAAAATCGCCTTAAACGTGTCTATGAAAACCTTGAACGTTTACACCTTAGTGCACAAGTGTTGTGTGCTGATGCTCGTTACCCTGACCAATGGTGGCATGGCGAAAAATTTGATCGCATTTTGCTTGATGCGCCGTGTTCAGCAACCGGCGTTATTCGTCGTCATCCTGATATTAAGTGGTTACGCCGAGGCGAAGATATTGCCGCGTTAGCCTTGCTACAGGCTGAAATTTTTGATGCGATGTGGTTGCAATTAAAGCCAGGCGGTACTTTGGTTTATGCGACATGTTCAATCACTCCTCAAGAAAACTGTGATCAAGTAAAAGCATTCTTAAGTCGCACTGCTGACGCGACGTTAATTGATAGCGATCCCGCGTCTCCAGGACGTCAGATTCTACCAGGTGAAGATGCGATGGATGGTTTTTACTATGCAGTATTAACCAAATCAAACTAAGATAAATCACTAACAATAGCGGAACTTGGCTCCAAGATTCCGCTTTTTAGTCTCTTTTATACGCCAATCGCTGTCGATTTTATAACGCAGTGACTGTTAGTTGGCATTACTCATCAGGCATAGACTATGAAAATTATCATTCTCGGCGCTGGACAAGTTGGCGGCACTCTTGCTGAAAACCTTGTTGGCGAGAATAACGATATAACCATCGTTGATAAGAACCCAGAACGTCTTCGGGAACTGCAAGATAAATACGACCTTCGAGTGGTACAAGGTTTCGCAAGTCACCCGCAAACACTACGTGATGCCGGTGCTCAAGATGCCGATATGTTAGTGGCTGTGACCAACTCTGACGAAACCAACATGATCGCGTGCCAAATCGCGTTCTCATTATTTAACACCCCTAACCGTGTCGCTCGAATTCGCTCACCAGAATATTTGCGCGAAAAAGAGCAATTATTCCAATCAGATGCGGTTCCTGTCGATCATCTTATTGCACCTGAAGAACTGGTTACCGATTACATTGAACGCTTAATCGAATACCCAGGTGCATTACAAGTGGTTAGTTTTGCTGAAGAAAAAGTCGGCTTAGTGGCAGTAAAAGCCTATTATGGTGGCCCTCTTGTTGGGAATGCATTATCAGCATTACGTGAACACATGCCTCACATTGATACTCGTGTCGCTGCAATCTTCCGTCAAGGCCAGCCAATTCGTCCCCAAGGCACTACTATTATAGAAGCGGATGATGAAGTGTTCTTTGTTGCAGCCAGTAACCATATTCGTTCGGTCATGAGCGAACTGCAACGACTAGAGAAACCTTATAAACGACTAATGATTGTCGGTGGTGGTAATGTTGGTGCGGGTTTAGCACGCCGGCTAGAGCAAAACTACAGTGTTAAATTAATCGAGCACAATCAACAGCGCGCTGAGAATTTATCTGAAATGCTGCAAGATACTATCGTCTTTTGTGGCGATGCTTCGGATCAAGAACTACTCAGTGAAGAGCATATCGAACAAATTGATGTATTTATTGCAGTAACTAATGATGATGAAGCTAATATCATGTCTGCGATGCTGGCTAAACGCTTAGGCGCCAAAAAAGTAATGGTACTGATCCAACGTGGCGCTTATGTTGATTTAGTTCAAGGCGGCACCATTGATATTGCAATTTCACCTCAGCAAGCAACAATTTCAGCATTGCTTACTCATGTTCGTAAGGCTGATATCGTTAACGTATCATCACTACGCCGTGGTGCAGCTGAGGCGATTGAGGCCATTGCTCATGGCGATGCCAGCACATCGAAAGTCGTTGGGCGTGCCATTAGTGAAATTAAACTTCCTCCGGGCACTACCATTGGTGCTGTTGTCCGTGGAGAAGAAGTGCTTATTGCGCACGATCGAACCATGATTGAGCAAAATGACCACGTCGTTATGTTCTTAGTTGATAAGAAATATATCCCTGACGTTGAACGTCTTTTCCAACCGAGTCCCTTCTTTTTGTAACTGCTTATGGTTAATTTACGTCCAATATTATTTGTACTCGGACTGGTGCTATCTAAAATAGCCCTGTTTATGTATGTACCCACCTTAGTCGCCTTTTTTACCGGTACTGAAGGTTTCATGGATTTCGCAGCTGCAGTGATTATCACGCACTCAGTGGCTTTCTTGTTACTTTCTTACGGTAAAACCGATGAGTTTAAGCTCAGTGTGCGGGATATGTTCTTGATCACCACCTTAGTGTGGACCGTTGCCAGTGCGTTTGCAGCGCTACCTTTTGTGTTTATTAATCACATCAGTTTTACTGATGCGTATTTTGAAACCATGTCAGGTATCACTACAACCGGCTCGACGGTATTAAGTGGTCTCGATCAAATGGCACCCAGTATTTTACTCTGGCGCTCGACCTTGCAATGGCTGGGCGGGGTCGGATTTATTGTAATGGGAGTGGCCATTTTACCGATGCTTAATGTCGGCGGAATGCGATTGTTCCAAACCGAATCATCAGACTGGTCAGACAAAAGTTCTCCCCGTACCAAAAGCGTCGCCAAAAATATCATCAATGTATATTTGATTCTCACCGTACTATGTATCATTGCGTTTATGTGCGCAGGAATGAATACTTTTGATGCTATCAACCACGCTTTTACAACACTATCAACAGGCGGGTATTCAACCTCTGATGGTTCTATGAACCACTTCTCACACAGTGCCCAATGGGTAGCGACCTTCTTTATGTTTGCTGGCGGACTGCCATTCTTATTGTTTGTCCAAGCACTAAGAAATCGTCATCCACGGACATTATTTGGTGATGCTCAAGTAAAGGGTTACACCTTATTTGTGGTGGTAGCGAGTTTAATTGTTGCAGCCTGTCTGATCTTTAATAAAGGTTACTCAGTACTCGATGCAATGCGATTGTCGTTTTTTAATATCATCTCTGTCGTCACTACTACCGGCTTTGGCCTCGGTGACTTCACCGCTTGGGGACCGTTACCAACAATTATCTTTGCGTTTACGTTACTGGTTGGTGCTTGTTCAGGCTCAACCAGTGGTGGGATTAAAATCTTTCGTTTCCAAATTGCATTTTCACTATTACGTAAACACATTATGCAATCGATTCATCCGTCGGCATTGTTCATTCAACGCTATAACGGCCGTCCAGTAACCGATGACATCGTGCGTTCAGTAGTGGCCTTGGTGTTTACTTTTATCATGACCATTATTGTGATTGCTTCAGTGCTGGCGTTACAAGGCTTAGATCCTATCACCAGTATTACTGGTGCAGTCACTGCGGTCGCTAACGTCGGTCCAGGTATGGGTACAATCATTGGCCCAACCGGAAACTTTGCTAGCTTACCTGACTTATCAAAATGGACGTTAAGTTTAGGGATGTTGATGGGGCGCTTAGAAATACTCACCGTGTTAGTGGTGTTTGCGCCTGCTTTCTGGCGTGATTAATCGGTACCAATAATCGAGAAACAAAAAGAGAGCGCAGTGCGCTCTCTTTTTTTAGGCGTTATTTTTATTCAATCACAGCGGCTTAATATAAAAGTAAATCGCACAAAAATGACAGATTGAGCCACCTAAAACAAATAAGTGCCAAATAGCGTGGTTATAAGGAATGCGCTTATTGACATAAAACACCACCCCTAGCGAATAGATCACTCCACCTAACGCTAATAACACTAATCCACCAGGTGCTAACGACATCGCTAATTGATAAATAACAATTACCGATGACCACCCCATAGCAAGATAGGTTAATAATGACAATTTTTTAAAACGATGAATAAAAGCAATTTTGGCAACAATACCAATCAGAGCTAATCCCCATAGTACAGCCATCAATCCTAGCGCTAATGGTGTTCGCAAAGCGACTAATAAAAATGGGGTGTAGGTACCCGCTATTAATAAATAAATAGCGCAATGATCAAAGATCTTTAATGGCTTTTTAATACTCTCTGTTGGAATTGCATGGTATAAGGTTGAAGCAAGGTACAATAAAACCATACTCATACCATAAACAATATAGCTCACAATAGTTAGTGTATCAGCTTGTAAAGCAAAGGCTTTATCTAACAACAAATATAGACCAAACACTGAAAACAACAGCCCAAGGCCATGACTAACACTGTTAGCTACTTCTTCTGCCGTTGAATAACCTAACTCAGCCTTGATTACATTATTCATGGTTTATATACCTCAAAAGACACTTAATTCAATTATTGTTATTTTTCAGCTTACACTTGTAAGCTTAAATTAAGCAACCTTTTGTTGATCACTTTACAACGGTATTCTTTTTAATAAAAAAAGGAGCCATCAGGCTCCATCATTAACGACTTATTGCAATAACTCTAACGTTGCTTGGCGGGCAGCATCTGGATCACGATTTAAAATACCATCAACAATCTGCTGATGGATATCAAGCTGCATCACTTCTTCACGAGTCACTACACGGAAATAATTTTCAAATACGGCTTTGAACAAATTTCCAAATGGACTAATAAAATGATTCCCTGAGGAAAAATAAACTAATTGATGGAAGCGAGTATCAATTTCAATCCACCGCTCTTGATCAAAATTATCTTTCATTTGATGCATTTGCTGCATCAGCAATTCAAATTCAAGTCGATCTTCTGTTGTCGCATGCACTGCAGACAACGCTGCCGCTTCAGGTTCTAACATCAAACGTACTTTTTGATACTCGATAATCAACTCTGAATCAGCATCAAAATCTAACCAAGCTAACAAATCTTGATCAAGATAATTCCAATTTTTCTTAGGCATTACTCGTGTGCCAATCCGTGGACGTGGCAATACCATACCTTTCGCCGCTAGCATTTTTATCGCCTCACGGACAGCTGTACGACTCACGCCATACATTTCACCTAACTCAACTTCACCTGGTAAAATATCGCCAGGTGCAGGATTACCGATTAAAATACGACGACCAATAGCCTCTGCTAATCGGTAAGATAAGTTACGATTGGCAACAATACGTTGCTGCTCCTGATCCATAGATCCTCTCCCAAGGCCTCTGTTGTACTACTAACTAGCGCTAAATAGGGTAATGCCTAAATTTCGATAACGGCTGCTACCTTTATATATAAAGGCCAAACGACACGGTGCATCAAGGGATTAATTATTGCAATAGTTACTATAGAAACAACGTAATAATTAAATATTAGCATTTTATTGCTTATTTTATGCTCGACTTTTAATAACGGGATTGTTATCCTGCGCGCGATTTGGTTAACAACCAACCAATATTCTGATGGATGGGTTCTACCCAGTAGGGAATTTTCCCTTCAGATATATTTTTATTTTTTTGGCCATGGATGAGCCTGACAATAGGTGAAATATGCGCCCAGCATCCACAGTCAGGTATGCAAGTACCCCACGTAGTCCATCACGTTTACGTGCTAGCTCCCACGCACCACAATTTAAAGTTAACGCTAAAAAAGCAACAACGACTGAAGTACATTTAACTAACGCAGATGCGCAGCTAATAAAGCCGCAACAAATCTTGTCTGAACTGAACCTCAGCCAACAACAACAGCGTTAATTGTTATATTAAGCAGCCGCGGCTGCTTTTTTATTAACATAATTTTGGCACAAGAGATACATTGTAACCCAGCTGGGTTTGTTATAATTTATCGGTACTAAAATAACGATAATACAATCGTATAACGATTGACTCAGCCCAAGCTACGGAGTTAACAATGAAAACCCATCGCGTTAATGAACTAATTGAATTACTACACCCTGAGTGGAAAAAAGATCCCGACCTTAACTTAGTTGAATTTTTACTAAAATTAGCGGCAGAAGCCAAATACCAAGGCTCGCTTGAATCATTAACTGATGATGTTCTAATTTATCATTTAAAGATGCGTAATAGTGACAAGGATGCCATGATTCCAGGTCTGGCTAAAGATTGCGAAGACGACTTTAAAACCGCTATTTTACGCGCACGTGGCATTATTAAATAAAAGTTTTATATTATTACTTAAGCCAGTTATTAGTAACTGGCTTTTTTTTGCCTAAAAATCGAATGAC
Organism: Photobacterium kishitanii; assembly: GCF_000613045.3. Lineage (NCBI taxonomy): Bacteria > Pseudomonadati > Pseudomonadota > Gammaproteobacteria > Vibrionales > Vibrionaceae > Photobacterium > Photobacterium kishitanii. The sequence goes on from NZ_LN794352.1 coordinate 17,322, forward strand.
AAATCATAGCCGCCAATAATGTTTCATTTGTTTTAATTCAATTCACAGTTAAGCTAAGCAACTATTCCAAGCCAGATTCAGGATCCCGTCATGGAAAAACAAAGTTTTAGTTTTGCAGATCTCAGCCCCGATGTCCTACTTGATGCGTTAGATAGTGTTGAGGTTCATGCCGAGTCTGGTTTATTGGCTCTCAATAGTTATGAAAATCGCGTCTATCAATTTAAAGCAGAAGATGGTCAGCGCTATGTAACTAAGTTTTATCGTCCAGCCCGTTGGAGCGATGAACAAATTAATGAAGAACATCAATTCACTCTTGAGCTTGAACAACAAGATATTCCGGTTGCAGCACCTATTGCCATCAATGGCACGACTTTGCACCATTATAACGGCTATCGATTTGCAGTATTTCCAAGTGTCGGCGGGCGCCAATTTGAAGTTGATAACTTTGACCAATTAGAGTGGGTCGGACGCTTTTTAGGCCGAATTCATCAAGTGGGTCAACGCCAACCTTTTATTCATCGCCCAACATTAGGCTTAGAAGAATACGTGTATCAACCTCGGCAAGTACTCGCCGATAGCGACTTTATTCCTGATTATCTTAAACAAACATTTTTTGCTGATCTTGATCGCCTAATTACTGAAATTGAAGCTCATTGGTCAACTGATTGGCCAGCTTTGCGCCTGCATGGTGATTGTCATCCGGGTAATATTTTATGGCGCGATGGACCGATGTTTGTCGACTTGGATGATGCCCGTAATGGTCCTGCCATTCAAGATTTATGGATGATGCTTAATGGTGAGCGGCATGACCAACTGGCACAACTCGATACAATTCTTGAAGCCTACAATGAATTTGCGGATTTTGATCCCCGCCAACTTAAATTAATTGAACCCTTACGTGCACTCAGAATGGTGCACTATATGGCATGGCTAGCAAAACGTTGGCAAGATCCAGCATTTCCTCGAGCATTTCCATGGTTTGGTGATGCAAAATATTGGGAAGGTCAGGTTTTGGCGTTTAAAGAGCAAATTTTCAGCCTAAATGAACAACCATTGCAGCTAATGCCACAATGGTAAGGTAATATAAAATAACACTATTAATTACTCTACTCGGCTAATATCTAGCTAACGACACGGATAATCAGGAACCCCAAAATGATGAAGAATTTACTTGCACTCGTCAGTGCTGCTTTATTGTCTTTTTCTGTTCATGCTGCCAAATTTACGGAAGGCGACTACTACAAGGTATTAGATCAACCACAATCAACAACGCCAGTTGTGACTGAGTTCTTTTCACTTTACTGCCCACATTGTTTTCAATTTGAACCTATGATTCGAGAGTTGAAAACAAAATTACCAAGCAATGCCAAACTTCAAAAAATGCACGTGTCATTTATGGGTGGCTCGATGGGTAAAGTGATGAGTAAAGCATACGCAACTGCCGTTATTTTAAACGTTAACGACAAAATGTTACCGGTGTTATTTAACCGTATTCATACCCTTAACCAACCACCACGTAACGAAGCTGAAGTGCGTCAAATTTTCATTGATGAAGGTGTACCAGCAGCAGAGTTTGATGGTGCTTTCAATAGCTTTGCGGTTAACTCAATGGTCAACCGTTATGATAAAGCCTTTGAAGATGCAGGCTTAACTGGGGTTCCAGCAGTAGTCGTTAATAATAAATACTTGGTAAAGACGGGTAAAATTAAATCTGCTGATGAATATTTTGAGTTAGTTAACTTTTTACTTAAAAAATAACATCACGGATAAATAATTATTGGTATTCAAAAAGAGGCTTTAATCAGCCTCTTTTTTTATCGCTCTAAATCACCTGACAACTTAGTTGCTTCAATAACCGATCCATCGCTCGATATCCTAACGCTTCAGCTAAATGCGCACGTTGAATTTGCTCTTGCTCTGCTAAATCAGCAATGGTACGCGCCACCTTAATAATACGATGATAAGCTCGAATTGATAATCCTAGTTGGTGGAGCGCATTTTCTAAAAACTCAGCATCTTTAAATGATAATTCACAGTATTTATCTAATTCTCGCGTCGAGAGTAAAGCATTTACTTTACCGCACCGCGCCAACATTCGCGCTCGCGCTTGATCAACCCGCGCTTTAATGACCGTACTCGGTTCACCACGATCACCGCCAGTGGTTAATGTTCCTCGCGGTAAGGCGGGAATCTCTAATGACATATCAAATCGATCTAACAATGGCCCAGATAGGCGACTTAAATAACGTAAAATAGCTTGGGGGTTAGTCCGCGATTGATTGCCTTCGTAGTAACCCGTCGGGCTCGGGTTAAGTGCACCAATCAATTGAAAACGCGCTGGAAAGGTAGTTTTGGCTGTCGCCCGCGATATCACAATTTGTCCCGACTCTAACGGCTCACGCAATGAATCCAACACCTTTCGTTCAAATTCAGGCATTTCATCTAAAAATAATAACCCATTGTGAGCTAATGAAATTTCACCAGGTTTAGGGACCGAGCCCCCGCCAACTAAGGCAGCCATTGAGCTAGAATGATGCGGAGTACGAAAAGGGCGATTTAGCCAATTACCTTGGTGTAATGATTGCTGAGTTAATGATGCTACCGCTGCTGTTTCGATAGCTTCTTGATGGGTCATTGGCGGTAATAAATCCCGTAATCGAGATGCCAACATCGTTTTACCGGTACCAGGAGGACCTAACAAGAGTAAATTATGACTGCCTGCCGCAGCGATTTCTAACGCTCGCTTACCTTGCTGCTGACCAATAATATCTTGCATATCGCGCTGTTCATTTATCGCAACAGTGGTTACTGTTGAACGTGGTTGAAGATGTAATTGCAACTGTTGTTGACCACATAGAAAACCACACACCGCTAATAAGGTTGGGGCTGATTTATGCTGTTGTTGCGCCACTAAAGCGACCTGATCACCATTTTGATCCGGCACAATTAAACAACGCTTGGCTTTCAATGCGGCCAATGCCGCCGGTAATGCACCTTTAACCGGTCGTAAATCGCCCGATAATGCCAGTTCACCAATAAACTCGTGCAGAGCTAATCGATCAGAGGGTATTTGTCCAGACGCCGCCAAAATTCCCAGTGCTATCGGTAAATCAAATCGACCCCCTTCTTTGGGTAAATCGGCAGGGGCTAAATTAACCGTAATTCGTCGCGACGGGAATTCAAATTGGGCATTAATAATTGCACTGCGGACTCGATCTTTAGCTTCTTTTACCGTCGTTTCAGGTAAGCCAACGAGAGTAAAACTCGGCATACCATTACTTAAATGTACCTCAACAGTTACTGGTGGGGCTTCAACGCCCACACAAGCTCGACTATGAACAATAGCAAGTGTCATTGATGACTCCACATTAGCTGGCAACTCACACCAGTGGGTTAATGAAATTTATCGAAGGTGTTACATCAAAGCTCCATTAATGCAGTGAGTTTGCCAATAAAACCACATTTTCTTCTTGTCATGTGACACAGATCTGTGTTACCACTTAGGTATAGCAACAACTAAACAATAAAAGTTGGACAATCATGCGCACAACTGCAACATCCCTAATACTCATTATTAACGTCATCGTGGTGATTATCTCACCGCGCAGGGGATTTGCAGGCGTAAATTAGCGCTACCAGACACAGCAAAGCCCCCGCACTGAGAAGTTCGGGGGCTTTTTTAAATCAACAAATTTAAATACAAAATCAGGATTGGTTTTCATTTTAGCCACACACGCAAGGAGCAGCGATGACAGGGGCAGAGTTAGTCGTACAAGCGCTGCAACAGCAGGGGATAAAAACTATTTTTGGCTATCCAGGTGGAGCAATCATGCCCATCTACGATGCGCTTTATGATGGTGGCGTTGAACATATTTTATGCCGCCATGAGCAAGGGGCAGCAATGGCTGCGATTGGAATGGCACGTGCAACCCAAAGTGTTGCAGTTTGTATGGCAACATCCGGTCCAGGAGCGACCAATTTAGTTACCGGCTTAGCTGATGCCCTCATGGACTCGGTGCCATTAGTTGCCATCACAGGCCAAGTTGCCAGCTCACACATTGGCACTGATGCTTTTCAAGAAATGGATGTGATTGGAATGTCATTATCCTGTACTAAACACAGCTATTTAGTCACGGACATTGATGAGCTCGCACCGACATTAGCCGAAGCCTTTGTGGTTGCTCAAAGTGGTCGTCCAGGACCAGTTATTGTTGATATCGCCAAAGATGTGCAATTAGCAACCTCACCAACGGCACTATTACCTACCATTACGCCACCACCATTACCGATTGCTGACACTGCCGCGATCACTAACGCACAACAATTATTACGCCAATGTCAGCGACCCGTCTTGTATGTCGGTGGTGGAGTACAAATAGCGCAGGCAACCACAGCACTACGCCAATTTCTCACCAACAACCCAATGCCTTCCGTCAGCACCCTTAAAGGCTTAGGCTCTGTCGCTCGCCATGATCCGCATTATCTTGGCATGCTGGGTATGCACGGCACCAAAGCAGCGAACCTTATTGTCCAAGAGTCCGATTTATTGATCGTGGTTGGGGCGCGGTTTGACGATCGAGTAACGGGCAAACTAGATACCTTTGCACCACATGCCAAAGTGATCCACATTGATATCGATGCCGCCGAGTTTAATAAACTCCGCCATGCCAATGCTCCTTTGCGCGGCGATATTAAGCTGATTCTACCGCAACTGAAACTCCATCAGGATATTAGCCGTTGGTTAACCCACAGCGAGCATTTACGTAAAATTGGTAAATGGCGCTACGATCATCCGGGTGAATTAATTTATGCGCCATTACTGCTAAAACAGCTGTCTGACATGATGCCCAATAACAGCATGGTATCGACCGATGTCGGTCAACATCAAATGTGGGCCGCACAACACATTCAACCTCGTGAGCCACAAAACTACATTACCTCCGCTGGACTTGGCACGATGGGGTTTGGTTTACCCGCAGCAATGGGAGCTAGTGTTGCTCGCCCAAATGATCAATCTATCTTAATCTCTGGTGATGGTTCATTTATGATGAATGTGCAAGAGCTTGGCACTCTTAAACGCCGTCAAATCCCCGTAAAAATGGTCCTGATTAATAACCAACGCTTAGGCATGGTGCGTCAATGGCAATCTCTATTTTTTGATGGCCGCCATAGCGAGACAATTTTGGATGATAATCCTGATTTTGTGATGCTGGCACGCGCATTTGATATTCCCGGTAAAACGATCACCCGCAAAGATGAAGTTGCGCCAGCACTGGCTGAAATGCTTGCTAGCGATAGCGCTTATTTATTACATGTGGTGATTGATGAAGAGCAAAACGTATGGCCCTTAGTACCACCGGGTGCAGCCAATCAAGATATGCTGGAGAACACTTAATCATGGATAGATATTTACTCGACATCAAAGCGCACGATAAGCCAGTATTACTTGAACGTATTTTACGCGTGATCCGCCATCGCGGATTTGTGATCAAAAAAGTGGATGCAACCCAAAATCACCATAGCAATATCGCCACTATAGCTATTATTGTCGATAGTGATCGTCCGATTAGCATTCTCATTAATCAAATAGAAAAACTCTGGGATGTAACCACGGTTACCACCTCACAAATCGACAATCTGGATTAAATTTAAGAAGGGAAATCATCATGGCAAACACAGCCGACTATATTTGGTTTAACGGTAAAATCGTTCCTTGGGCAGAAGCTAATGTGCACGTTCTTACCCATGCAATGCACTATGGCACCTCGGTTTTTGAAGGCATTCGTTGCTATAACACCCCTAAAGGGCCTGCGGTTTTTCGCCACCCAGAGCATATGCAGCGGTTACTTAATTCTGCCAAAATTTATCGTTTCCCAATCCCTTACAGCTGCGAGCAGCTAATGGAAATCTGCCGTGAAACCATTCGCGTCAATAAACTCGATTCAGCTTATATTCGTCCATTAGGCTATGTCGGTAACGTTGGTTTAGGTGTCTGCCCACCGGTTGATACTATTATGGATCTCATTGTCGCGGCCTTCCCATGGGGATCATATTTAGGTGAAGAAGCGTTAGAAAATGGTGTTGATGCGATGATTTCAAGCTGGAACCGCGCCGCACCAAACACTATTCCAACGGCAGCAAAAGCGGGCGGAAATTATTTATCATCACTACTTGTTGGCAGTGAAGCCCGTCGTCATGGTTATGCAGAAGGGATCGCGTTAAGTGTCGATGGTTATCTTTCTGAAGGTGCCGGTGAAAATATTTTCATTGTTCGTAACGGTATCCTGTCAACGCCACCGACAACCAGTGCTATTTTGCCCGGTATCACCCGTGACACCATCATCACCTTAGCGAAAGAGCGTGGTTATGAAGTCCGTGAAGAAAATATTGCTCGTGAAGCACTTTACCTTGCTGATGAAATTTTCATGACCGGTACTGCTGCTGAAATTGTCCCAGTACGTAGTGTTGACCAAATTACCGTCGGTGCAGGTAAGCGTGGCCCAATCACCCAACAATTACAAGCCGATTACTTTGGTCTATTTAACGGCGAAACCGATGATAAATGGGGTTGGTTAGATTACGTTTACCCAACGAAGTAATACTACGTTGATTCACTTATAAATGGCTTCAGTCATCCATCTGATGGCTGACCTAAAAAGGATTTTATTGTTATGCCTAAGTACCGTTCTGCAACCACAACCCACGGCCGAAATATGGCAGGCGCTCGCGCATTATGGCGTGCAACAGGGGTTAAAGATGAAGATTTTGGTAAACCGATTATTGCAGTAGTGAACTCGTTTACTCAATTTGTCCCCGGCCACGTCCATTTAAAAGATCTGGGTCAATTGGTCGCTGCAGAAATTGAGCAAGCTGGTGGTATCGCCAAAGAATTTAATACTATCGCCGTGGATGATGGCATTGCGATGGGTCACGGCGGCATGCTGTATTCATTGCCATCACGTGAATTGATTGCAGACTCCGTTGAATACATGGTTAATGCCCATTGTGCTGATGCAATGGTGTGTATTTCCAACTGTGACAAAATCACCCCGGGAATGCTAATGGCATCATTGCGTTTAAACATTCCGGTGATTTTTGTTTCTGGTGGACCAATGGAAGCAGGAAAAACCAAGCTTTCAGAGCAGGTGATCAAACTTGATTTGGTTGATGCGATGATCCAAGGTGCTGATCCTAGCGTTTCTGACGAGCAAAGTGAGCAGATCGAACGCTCTGCCTGCCCAACCTGTGGTTCATGTTCAGGGATGTTTACTGCTAACTCAATGAACTGTTTAACCGAAGCCTTAGGTTTAAGCCAGCCCGGTAATGGTTCAATGCTCGCGACACACGCTGATCGTGAGCAGTTATTCATTAATGCTGGTAAACGCATCGTGGCACTCACTAAACGCTACTATGAGCAAGATGATGCCACTGCCTTACCGCGTAATATTGCCAATAAATTAGCCTTTGAAAATGCGATGGCACTTGATATTGCGATGGGCGGTTCCAGTAATACCGTATTACACTTATTAGCAGCCGCCCAAGAAGGTGAGATTGATTTCACCATGGCGGACATTGACCAAATGTCACGCCGCGTACCACAGCTGTGTAAAGTTGCCCCTTCAACCCCTAAATATCATATGGAAGATGTTCACCGAGCGGGTGGGGTTTACAGTATCTTAGGTGAACTCGATCGCGCCGGATTATTCCATAACCAATGTCATAATATTTTAGGTGAAACCTTTGCTGAGAGTCTGCGCCATTACGACATTATCCAAACCCAATCACCAGCGGTAAAAGATTTCTTCCGCGCCGGTCCTGCAGGTATTCGTACCACCAAAGCATTTTCACAAAATTGTCGCTGGGATACTTTAGATGACGATCGCCAACATGGCTGTATTCGTAGCAAAGAATTTGCCTTTAGCGATGAGGGGGGACTAGCGGTATTGTCTGGCAACATGGCTATTGATGGCTGTATTGTTAAAACAGCAGGGGTTGATGAGAGTTGCTTAACCTTCACCGGACCCGCGGTAGTTTTTGAAAGCCAAGATACCGCTGTCGAAGGCATTCTCGGTGGTAAAGTCAAAGCCGGTGATGTCGTCGTAATTCGTTATGAAGGTCCTAAAGGTGGCCCTGGCATGCAAGAAATGCTCTACCCAACCACTTATTTAAAATCAATGGGACTTGGTAAAGAGTGTGCCTTGATCACCGATGGTCGTTTCTCCGGCGGTACTTCAGGATTATCAATTGGTCACGTATCACCAGAGGCGGCCAGTGGCGGTACTATCGGCTTAATCAATAATGGCGATATGATTGCGATTGATATTCCCAACCGTAGTATCAACCTACTCATCGATGACACCACCCTTGCTCGTCGTCGTACTGATACCGATCAACGTGGCTGGAAACCAGTCGATCGGGTGCGTCAAGTATCATTAGCCCTGAAAGCTTATGCCAACCTTGCCACCAGTGCCGATAAAGGTGCAGTGCGTGATAAATCAAAGCTAGAAGGATAATCTGATGGCCGAAGTGAAACCTGTCAGCGAGCAATACTTACTTAGCGGTGCAGACTATCTGCGCAATATTTTACGCGCGCCTGTCTATGAAGTCGCGCAAGTCACCCCACTGCAAAGCCTGACTCGCCTCAGTGCTCGCATCGGCAATCATGTGCAACTAAAGCGAGAAGATCGCCAACCAGTGCATTCGTTTAAGCTGCGTGGTGCGTACAACATGATGACCCAACTCACTGAGCCTCAACGCCAAGCGGGCGTCATTGCAGCTTCTGCAGGTAATCATGCCCAAGGATTAGCATTATCAAGCCAAAAACTGGGGGTCAATGCTACCATCGTGATGCCACGCACCACACCCGATATTAAAGTTGATGCTGTACGTGGTTTTGGCGGTAATGTGGTCTTACACGGTAATAATTTTGACGAAGCTAAAATTCATGCCGAAATGTTAGCCCAGCAACATGGCTATACTTTTATTCCACCCTTTGATCATCCAGCCATCATTGCAGGACAAGGCACCATAGGTATTGAGTTGGTGCAACAAAATGGTCATCTTGAATATGTATTTGTCCCTGTTGGCGGCGGTGGCTTGGCGGCAGGTGTCTCTGTGCTGTTAAAACAACTGCTACCGGAGATTAAAGTTATCGGCGTCGAGGCTGAAGATTCTGCCTGTTTAAAAGCGGCCTTTGATGCTGGCCAGCCGGTTACACTGGATCAGGTAGGAATGTTTGCTGATGGCGTCGCAGTAAAACGCATTGGCAGCGAAACCTTTCGGTTATGTGAACAATATCTCGATGATGTGATCACGGTTAGCAGTGATGAAATTTGTGCCGCAGTCAAAGATATTTTTGAAGATACGCGTGCAATTGCCGAACCATCAGGGGCGCTATCGCTTGCTGGTCTCAAGAAATATGCCGAGCAGCAACAATTACAACAGCGACAATTAGCCGCTATTTTATCTGGTGCTAACCTTAATTTTCATGGCTTACGTTATGTCTCAGAACGGTGTGAATTAGGAGAAAAACGCGAAGGATTATTAGCGGTCACTATTCCTGAGCGTCCAGGGTCATTTCTAGAATTTTGTCATCTTATTGGTGGCCGTGCCGTGACTGAATTTAACTATCGTTATAATGACGCCAAACTAGCCAATGTATTTGTTGGGGTACGTTTAATTCAAGGCCAGCAAGAACTTGAGCATATTATTGCAGATCTGCGCAAAGGCGGTTATCCAGTGATGGATTTATCTGATGATGAGATGGCCAAAGTTCATGTGCGTTATATGATCGGCGGCCGACCATCAAAACCATTACAAGAACGATTATATAGTTTTGAATTTCCAGAATATCCTGGCGCATTAACTAAGTTTCTATCGACCTTAGGCAGCCAATGGAATATTAGTTTATTTAACTATCGCAACCATGGCGCTGATTATGGCCGTGTATTATGTGGTTTTGAATTAGCTGATCATGATCTGCTATCGTTTACCAGTCACTTACGTAAACTGGGGTATCATTGGCATGATGAAACTGATAACTGTGCTTATAAGTTCTTTCTCGCCCAATAACAACATTCAACGTAATAAAAATATCAAGCAGCCCTAGTGCTGCTTTTTCATTATTTGCGTTGCGTAAGTGTTCGAGTATATTCCGCCATAAATTGTGCTAATTGAATGCTCTGCTGTAAAATAATTTGGCGCGCTGAATGCGGTAAACAGCCAAAACACTGCACTAATTTATCGATCTCTTCTTTATATTCACTCTCAATAATGTCCACCCCTGAATCACCATAAATGAACCACGTTAATGGTCTTTCGGTTAACTCAGAAATCTCAACCAATAACCGTACCTTAGGCTCAGTTTTACCTGTTTCTAAATCTAAATAGGTTTGACGTGCCACTTTTAATTGCTGTGCCATATAAACTTGAGTTAAGCCTTTCCATTCACGGGCTTCTTTAATCCGTACCGCCATCTCTTGTTTACGATCTGCCATCATTTACTCCACAAAACCTGTTATCAGCATTAGTACTAATAACAACCCTTGCAGATGACACGCCAAGTTTTTTAACCCACGATGGCGCTAAAATCAGACAATTACCCTTTTAATTAATATCTTTTTTTTATTTTGAATTGCAGTTCGTCATTTTTGAGATCGTCATTTCTATTTCGCAAAAAAACGTTCTCAATGCCAATATAACTAGACTTAACCCGCACTCCCAATCGTACAAAAAAAGGTGCCAGCAATGGCACCTTCTTTATTAAATAAATCTACGCTAAAAAAAACAATCTAAACGATTATTCAACCGTTACTGCTTTAGCAAGATTACGCGGCTGATCAACATCAGTCCCTTTAATCAATGCCACGTGATATGCCAATAACTGCATCGGAATGGTATAGAAAATCGGCGCAATAATTTCATCAACTTTTGGCATCGTAATGATCTTCATACCATCACAATCGTCAAAACCAGCTTCATTATCAGCAAAGACATATAACAGTCCTCCACGAGCGCGAACTTCTTCAATGTTTGACTTTAATTTTTCAAGTAAATCATTGGTAGGGGCTACGACAATCACCGGCATTTCAGCATCAACGAGTGCTAATGGGCCATGCTTAAGCTCACCCGCGGCATACGCTTCAGCGTGAATGTAAGAAATTTCTTTAAGTTTTAATGATGCTTCAACAGCAATCGGATAAAACTCCCCACGTCCTAAAAATAACGCATGCTGTTTATCGGCAAAATCTTCTGCTAATGCTTCAATCGGCTTATCAAACGCCAGTGCTTTTTCAATTTGAGCCGGAAGCTGCTGCAATGCAGCCACAATTTGTTGTTCTTGCGCTTGATCGATGGTTGCTTGTTGTTTACCTAGCGCAGTAACTAACATCAACAATGCCACCAGCTGAGTAGTGAATGCTTTAGTCGATGCAACTCCAATTTCAGCCCCAGCACGAGTCATAAAGGCTAAATCAGATTCACGTACTAATGATGAACCCGCCACATTACAGATAGTCATAGCAGCCATATAGCCTTTTTGTTTAGCAAGACGGAGAGCTGCTAATGTATCGGCTGTTTCACCCGACTGCGACAAGGTAATCAATAAACTATTTGGTCGCGTGACAAACTTGCGATAACGAAACTCTGAGGCTATTTCAACATCGCAACTGACACCGGCTATTGATTCAAACCAGTACCTTGCCACCATGCCGGCATTATATGAGGTACCACAAGCAATGATCTGAATATGTTCAACTTTCTCGAGGATCTTATTAGCATCACTGCCAATTGCTTCGATGATCACACGATCATTACTGATACGGCCTTCCATGGTGTTGATCAATGCACTTGGCTGCTCAAAGATCTCTTTTTGCATATAATGACGATATTGACCTTTATCAGCGGCATCATGCTCAACCGTCGATTCACTCACCACTCGCTCAACGGCTTGGCCATTATGATCAAATACTGCAATGTTACGTCGAGTGACTTCAGCCACATCACCTTCTTCTAAGAACATAAATCGGCGGGTAACGTTTAATAAAGCCAATTGATCAGAGGCAATAAAGTTTTCACCGACCCCTAATCCGATCACTAACGGGCTCCCAGAGCGAGCAACCACAACCCGTTCAGGATCACGACAATCCATTACTACCGTTCCGTATGCACCTTGTAATTGCAGTACCGTTTTTTGTACCGCCGCTAACAGACTAGCCGCAGAACGTAATTCCCAATCAACTAAATGTGCAATCACTTCAGTATCAGTTTGCGAGCTAAAGACATAGCCTCGCTCTTGCAATAACTCCCGCAATTGTTGATGATTTTCAATAATACCATTATGTACTAATGCAATATGTTGGCCTGATATATGCGGATGAGCATTCGCTTCTGAAGGCTCGCCATGGGTTGCCCAACGAGTATGCGCAATACCAGTGCCGCCGCTTAAAGGCGTACTTTCAACTGCATCAGCTAAGGCTTGTACTTTGCCCAACCGACGTACACGCTGTAATGTATTGTTGCTATCCACTATCGCAATACCTGCGGAGTCATAACCGCGGTATTCTAAACGGCGTAAACCTTCAATTAGAATTTCAGCTACATCACGTTGCGCTACGGCACCCACTATCCCACACATAATAATTCCTTTACCATTGCTTTGGTTATCTTGAGGTTATACTGTTACGACAGCACGAATCACTCGTACCCCATGTTGTTCTATACTGGCTTTATCGGTATCACTTAACCCCTCATCGGTAATTAAGGTACTGATCCCTTGCCAAGCTAATTCAAGGTTAGGAATTTTACGGCCTACCTTATTTGATTCGACCATCACCACCACTTCACGTGACACTTCAGCCATAACCCGACTCAAACCCATTAATTCATTAAACGTGGTAGTACCACGCTCGACATCAATCCCGTCAGCACCAATAAATAGCTGATCAAAATCATACGACCGTAAAACTGATTCAGCGACTTGGCCTTGAAATGATTCGGAATGCGGATCCCAAGTACCGCCAGTCATTAATAACGTCGGTTCATTTTCAAGTGCATTAAGGGCATTGGCGACATGTAAGGCATTGGTCATCACGATCAAGCCTTGCTTACCTCCCAATAAAGAGATTAATGCAGCAGTCGTACTGCCACTATCGATAATAATTCGATGATGATCGCGAATTTGCTGAGCAGCGGCTTGAGCAATCGCTAACTTACACACTGAAACTTGCTCAGTTTGTTCAGTTGTAACAATTTCACTCGGCATTGCAATCGCACCACCATAGCGGCGCAGCAATGAGCCAGTGATCTCTAATGCGGCAAGATCCTTACGGATAGTGACTTCTGAAGTGGAAAAGTGATGCGCTAAAACATCAACACTAACCTCACCTTGCTCACTAACCATAACGGCAATAGCATGGCGACGTTGCTGAGTATTACGTTTCGACATGAATGTTAAACAACACAATAAGTTTCGATTTGAAACTAGTATAGCGTTAGTAAAAAGGATTCTGCAATACCATTACAATAATTTTCATCACAAAATAATCCAGTATGGGGATAATCTAATCGCAGCGAAAACTCACGACAATGACTAAAAATTAGCCATAAAAAAGCAGAGCTGGCGCTCTGCTTAACAATATTAAGGTCTTTAAACTGACATTTTTTCAGTTATAGAATAAGACTATTTTTTAGTTGGACGTTTCCAACCTTTGATCGTACGTGCTGGCGTACGAGTGATCACAAGCTCATCTTCACCGATATTACGGTTAATGGTTGAACCTGCGCCAATCGTTGCACCAGCAGCCACTTTAACAGGAGCAATTAACTGCGTATCAGAGCCAACAAACACATTATCGCCAATTTCAGTTTTAAACTTATTAGCACCATCGTAGTTACAAGTAATAGTACCCGCGCCAATATTTACATTAGCACCAATGTCTGCATCACCTAAATAACTAAGATGTCCCGCTTTAGAGCCTAAACCTAAACGCGCTTGCTTCATTTCAACGAAATTCCCCACATGCGCTTGTGCCATCAATTCAGCACCAGGGCGTAAACGAGCAAATGGACCAACAGTACAGGCTTCACCAACGGTAGCCCCTTCAATAACACTGTAAGGACTGATAATACTATTATCATCAATCTCACAGTTTTTCAGTACACAGCCGGCACCGATAATAACGTTATCACCAATACTAACACTACCTTCAATGATAACATTCACATCGATTTCAACGTCGGTACCACACTGTAGTGAACCACGTAAATCAAATCGAGCAGGATCACGTAACATTACGCCTTGCTCTAATAAACGCTCAGCTTGCATACTTTGGAACGCACGCTCAAGACGTGCAAGTTGAACGCGGTTATTTACCCCTTCAACTTCAATTGCTAACGCAGGGTGAACGGCTTCAACAGCACGACCTTCGTTATGAGCAATTTCAATAATATCTGTCAGGTAATATTCACCCTGAGCATTCTCATTTTTAAGTGAAGATAACCAACGTTTAAGATCACCACCGTTAGCAACCATCACCCCGGTATTGATTTCTTTAATTAGCTTTTGCTCTTCCGTGGCATCTTTTTGCTCAACAATCGCAACGACTGGACCATTACGGCGCACAATACGACCGTAGCCCGTTGGATCATCAAGTACCACGGTCAGTAATGCAATCCCGCCATCAGGTTGTGCATCAAGTAAGTTCTCTAACGTTTGCGCACTGATTAACGGCACATCACCGTACAAAATTAATGCTTTCTCATCATCGGCAAGATTCGGCACTGCTTGGTTAACCGCATGTCCAGTACCAAGTTGTTCCGCCTGTAGTACCCAATTAACATTTTCTTTGGCTAATACTTGCTGCATGGTATCGCCACCATGACCATAAACAAGGTTGATGCTACTTGAGCCGATATCATTACAAGTATCAATTACATGTTTAACCATTGGCTTACCAGCAAGAGTATGAAGTACCTTGGGTAAGTTAGAGTACATACGGGTGCCTTTTCCCGCGGCAAGAATCACAGCACTAAAGCTCATGATGAATATTCCTCTGAATGCATATATGGTTTGTATATCCCTATTGTACCTGTAGATGCACATAGGTTTAAGGTGAACTGTGTATTTTAACTAAAAAATAACCAAGTAAAAAACTCCGTATAAACAAGTTTTATTTATACATGATCAAAAAGCAACCATTAGACTATCTAACATATGTTATTGTTATTAATCATATAAAAAAAGCGACCCTAAGGTCGCTTTTTATAATGCAGTCATTAAATATGATTAACGTAGACGTTTGGTCAATTCAATAACGCGTAGCTGAGCAATTGCTTTTGCTAGATCACTGGCTGCTTGGGCAAAATCGATATCGCCATGCTGATTATGAATTCTTTCTTCAGCTTGGCGCTTTGCTTCTTCAGCTTTCGCAGTATCTAAATCAATACCACGAATAGCGGTGTCAGCAAGTACGGTTACGATACCAGGCTGTACTTCAAGCATGCCGCCAGAAATGTAAATAACATCTTCTTCGCCACCTTGCTTGATAATACGTACCATACCCGGAGTAATCGCACTCAACAACGGCGTGTGACCGGCATGAATACCCAGTTCACCTTCGCTACCTGTTACCTGAATACTTTCAGCGCGGCCAGAAAACAAACGTTTCTCAGCACTAACTACATCCAGATGAAAGGTTATCGCTGCCATATTGCCTCCTAATTAGCTTACAGTTTTTTGGCGTTTTCTAATACGTCTTCAATCGCACCACAGTACATAAATGCCTGCTCTGGGATATCGTCGTATTCACCGCCTAAAATACCTTTAAAGCTACGTAACGTATCTTTAAGTGATACGTAAATACCAGGCGAACCGGTAAATACTTCTGCTACGTGGTAAGGCTGTGTAAGGAAACGTTCAATCTTACGCGCACGAGATACAGCTTGCTTATCTTCTTCAGATAGCTCATCCATACCTAGAATTGCGATGATATCTTTCAGCTCTTTATAACGCTGTAGTAAACTTTGAACGCCACGCGCAATGTCGTAATGCTCTTGACCTACTACCAAAGGATCAAGCATACGTGATGTTGAGTCCAATGGGTCGATCGCAGGGTATAGACCTAGCGATGCGATTTGACGCGATAGTACAACTGTTGCATCTAAGTGAGCAAAGGTTGTTGCTGGTGATGGGTCAGTCAAGTCATCGGCAGGTACGTATACCGCCTGCACTGAGGTGATAGAACCAGACTTAGTTGATGTGATACGCTCTTGCAGCACACCCATCTCTTCAGCCAATGTTGGCTGGTAACCTACCGCAGAAGGCATACGACCCAATAGTGCTGAAACCTCGGTTCCTGCTAGGGTGTAACGATAAATGTTATCGATAAATAACAGTACGTCACGGCCTTCATCACGGAAGCGCTCAGCCATAGTCAAACCTGTCAAAGCAACACGTAGACGGTTACCTGGAGGCTCGTTCATCTGACCGTAAACCATCGCTACTTTTGATTCTTCAGGCTTCTCAAGGTTAACAACCCCAGCTTCCTGCATTTCAAAGTAGAAATCGTTACCTTCACGCGTACGCTCACCCACACCGGCAAATACCGATAGGCCTGAGTGTTGTAGAGCGATGTTGTTGATAAGTTCCATCATGTTAACGGTCTTACCTACACCAGCACCACCAAATAGACCGATTTTACCACCCTTAGCAAACGGACAAATAAGGTCAATAACCTTAACGCCTGTCTCTAACAGTTCGGTTGCATTTGATTGTTCTTCGTAGCTTGGTGCTGGACGGTGAATAGCGTAACGCTCTTGCTCACCGATTTCACCACACTCATCAATGGGTTGACCTAGAACGTTCATGATACGTCCTAGTGTTGCCGTACCCACTGGTACTTCAATAGGGCGGCCTGTATTTTCTACAGACAAACCACGACGTAAGCCATCAGAAGTACCCATTGCGATACAACGCACAATACCGCCACCAAGTTGCTGCTGAACTTCCAGTACTAACGTACCTTTTTCTTTCGCATCAACATGTAGGGCATCATATACTTTGGGTACAGAGTCCTGTGGAAACTCTACGTCGACTACTGCACCAATGATCTGGACGATCTTACCTGTAGCCATCGTTAATCCTCTAAACTTATTAATTCTTTGCCTTAAACAGCAGATGCACCAGAAACGATTTCTGATAATTCTTGTGTGATCGCCGCCTGACGGGCTTTGTTATACACAAGTTGCAAGTCATCAATCAGATCACCTGCGTTATCTGTTGCAGCTTTCATTGCTACCATTCGTGCCGCTTGCTCACTGGCAAGGTTCTCAACCACCCCTTGATACACTTGTGATTCAACATAACGAACCAATAAAGCATCAAGTAAAGGTTTCGGCTCGGGCTCATAAATATAATCCCAAGAATGGCTGCGCTGCATCTCTTCGTCTTCTGACTTAGGCAAAGGCAACAATTGATCAATCACCGGTTCTTGAACCATGGTATTTACAAACTTGTTGTATACCAGGAACAAGCGATCTAATTGACCTTCATCATATTTCTTCAGCATTACGCCAACAGTACCGATCAGCTCATCAACCGTTGGTGAATCACCAAGGCCTGATACTTGAGCCGTTACGTTGCCGCCGTAGTTATTAAAAAAGGCCGTTGCTTTCGCGCCAATTAACGCGAGATCAACGTCTGCACCTTTTTCAGACCAGGTCTGCACATCGTTAATGGCTTTTTTAAACAAGTTAATGTTCAAGCCACCACACAGACCACGATCTGTAGAAACAATGATGTAACCGACGCGCTTGGCTTCACGCTCTTCGAGATAAGGATGTTTATACTCAAGGCTACCAAGGGCGATGTGACCGATCACTTTGCGCATAGTTTGTGCATATGGACGTGATGACTCCATCGCTTCTTGCGTTTTACGCATTTTAGAAGCTGCCACCATTTCCATCGCTTTGGTGATCTTCTGTGTATTTTGAACACTACCGATCTTATTACGAATCTCTTTTGCGCTGGCCATCGTCACTCTCCGTTAGAAGGTGATCGCTAAGCGATCACCAACCAATTACCAAGTTTGGGTCGCTTTGAAATCTTGCAGCAGTTTCGCAAACTGCGCTTCGATATCATCGTTGTAAGCACCCGTTTCATCAATTTGAGCTACTAACTCAGCAAATTGACCTTTGGCAAATGAAAGCAACGCAGCTTCGAAATCAGCTAACTTAGCAAGTTCAACATCGCTCAAGTAACCTTTTTCGGCAGCAAAAATAACAATCGCTTGCTCAAATACAGACATTGGCGAGTATTGCTTTTGCTTCATCAACTCAGTCACTTTCTGACCGTGATCAAGCTGCTTTTTAGTTGCATCATCAAGGTCTGACGAGAACTGAGCAAACGCAGCTAGTTCACGGTACTGTGCTAGGGCAGTACGGATACCACCTGAAAGCTTCTTGATAACTTTAGTTTGGGCAGCACCACCTACACGCGATACAGAAATACCTGGATCAACCGCTGGACGAATACCAGCATTGAACAATTCTGTTTGTAGGAAGATCTGACCATCGGTGATAGAGATAACGTTAGTCGGTACGAATGCCGATACGTCACCAGCTTGAGTTTCAATGATAGGTAGCGCAGTTAAAGAACCGGTTTTACCTGTCACTTCACCGTTCGTAAATTTCTCAACGTAGTGCTCACTAACACGTGATGCACGCTCAAGAAGACGAGAGTGAAGGTAGAAAACATCACCAGGGAATGCTTCACGACCTGGTGGACGTTTTAGCAATAGTGAGATTTGACGATAAGCAACAGCTTGTTTAGACAAGTCATCGTATACGATCAGTGCATCTTCGCCACGGTCACGGAAATACTCACCCATTGCACAACCTGAGTAGGGTGCAAGGTATTGTAACGCAGCAGCTTCTGAAGCTGATGCAACCACAACAATAGTATTTTCCAATGCGCCGTGCTCTTCAAGTTTACGAACCACGTTCGCAATCGTTGAAGCTTTCTGGCCAATAGCCACATACACAGAGTAGATACCAGAATTTTTCTGATTAATGATGGCATCGATAGCCATCGCGGTTTTACCCGTTTGGCGGTCACCGATAATCAGCTCACGCTGACCACGACCGATAGGGATCATCGCATCAACTGCTTTGTAACCAGTTTGAACTGGCTGATCAACAGATTTACGATCGATTACACCTGGTGCAATTACTTCAACAGGAGAGAATGTCTCTGTTTCAATTGAACCTTTACCATCAATAGGCTGACCTAGGGTGTTAACAACACGCCCAAGTAGTGCAGGACCAACCGGTACTTCAAGAATACGACCAGTACCGATTACCTTCATGCCTTCTTGTAGTGAAGCATAAGGGCCCATAACTACCGCACCTACAGAGTCACGCTCAAGGTTAAGTGCTAAGGCGAACAGTCCGCCTGGTAGTTCAATCATTTCACCTTGCATTACGTCAGCAAGGCCATGGATTCGAATAATACCATCGCTTACAGAAACGATAGTACCTTCGTTACGCGCTTCACTTACAACGTTGAAATTTTCAATACGTTGTTTGATCAGTGCGCTAATTTCCGTGGAATTAAGTTGCATGCTCCAATTCCCCAAATCAAGACAGCAAAGTATCGCTCAGACGGTTCAATTTTCCCCGTACAGAGTTATCGATAACAAGGTCTCCAGCTCTAATTACGACCCCAGCAATCAGGGTCTCGTCTACACTGCAGGTCAACATCACTTTACGTGCTAAACGCTGCTCAAGTTTGGCGCTGATCGCATCTAACTGGTTTTCATCAAGAGCGATGGCAGATATCACCATGGCTTCGATGGTTTTTTCATGCTCATGTTTCATCAGCATGAATTCACCACAGACATCAGGTAGCGCATTGAGGCGTCCATTAACAGCCATAACTTTAATTAGGTTATGACCGAATTCGTCGAGTTGCTCACCGCATACTGAAACAAAAATTTCAGCAAGCTTGTCAGCGGCATAGCCACTATCAAGAATATCTTGCATAGTGTCATTGTTTGCCACAGCGCCAGCAAAAGTTAGCATTTCTGCCCACTGTGCTAGTTCGCCTTTCTCGACCGCAAAGTCAAATGCTGCTTTAGCGTAGGGGCGTGCGATAGTAGTCATATCCGACATGTGCTTGCCCCTTTAATTACAGTTCTGCAGTGAGTTTGTTAAGAATATCAGTTTGCGCTTCCACATCGATGGAGCGACCAATGATCTTCTCAGCGCCAATCACAGCTAGAGTTGCAACTTGTTTTCTTAACTCATCACGAGCACGATTACGTTCAGCTTCAATTTCAGCCATACCTTGAGCAAGAATTTTCTCACGCTCAGCTTGGGCTTCAATTTTAGCGTCATCGACAATTTGAGCTTTACGCTTATTTGCCTGTTCAATCAGCTCACTCGCGGCGCGTTTCGCTTCTTTCAATTGATCAGAAGCATTAGCTTGTGCAAGGTCCAGGTCTTTGGCAGCGCGATCTGCTGCTGCCAAACCGTCAGCAATTTTTTTCTGACGTTCTTCAATCGCTTCCATAATTGGCGGCCATACATATTTCATGCAGAACACGACAAATAAGAAGAAAGCGATAGCCTGACCCAGCAAAGTTGCATTCATATTCACAACGCATCTCCTTAAAAAGGGTTGCTAGGGTCCATTTACTCTGGAGTCAGCCTTTTTGAGAAAGGCTGATCACAGCGGTTTATTAGCCAGCTAGTTGGCCAACAAATGGGTTTGCGAATGTGAATAGCAACGCGATTACGATACCGATCATTGGTACCGCATCCAATAGACCTGCGATGATGAACATCTTAACTTGCAGCATTGGCGCCATTTCAGGTTGACGTGCAGCGCCTTCAAGGAATTTACCACCAAGAATTGCGAAGCCGATCGCTGTACCAAGGGAAGCAAGACCTACAATAATGCCCACGGCAATTGCAGAAAAGCTTAGTAAAGTTTCCATCACTATCTCCAGTTTATAGTTGTCGGCTAAAGTGCCAATAAAAAATATAAAATTTACAAATAATCGTTAATGATTGTCTTCATGTGCCTGAGACAGGTACACAATAGTTAACATCATGAATACGAATGCTTGAATTGTAATGACCAGGATGTGGAAAATAGCCCACGGTACCGAGCCTAGCCATTGAGCCCACCACGGCATCAACGCCGCGATAAGAATAAACACCACTTCACCAGCAAACATGTTACCGAATAAACGCATACCTAATGAAATTGGCTTCGCAATTAGCGATACCACTTCAAGAAGCAGGTTAAACGGAATCATAATTGGGTGATTGAACGGGTGAAGAGCCAGTTCTTTAGCAAAGCCGAGCAGACCTTTCACTTTGATGCTGTAGTAAATCATCAATGCGAATACGCCTAACGCCATTGCCATAGTGATGTTAACGTCAGCACTTGGAACCACTTTCAAATAAGGGATCCCAACACTTTGTGCGGCATACGGAAGAAAATCAATTGGCACTAGGTCCATGATGTTCATCAGTAAAATCCAACAGAAAATGGTTAGTGCTAACGGAGCAACAAGTGGATTGCGTCCATGGAAAGTATCTTTAACGTTGGTATCAACGAATTCAACTACCATTTCAACAAAACATTGTAACTTACTTGGTACTCCTGATGACGCCTGTTTTGCTACCTTACGAAATACCCATAAAAAGAATAATCCGGTCAGAACAGAAAAAATAAGGCTGTCGATATTTACCGTCCAGAAACTACCTTCACTCACTAAACCGAGCTTGTCTGTCGACAGGTTAGTTAAGTGGTGGGTTATGTAGCTTGACGGCGTTAGCGCTTCACCTGGCGCAGCCATAACTCATCCTATTTGTTGTTGTTAATGAATAAAACCGGTCCAAAAATATTAATACCAAGAACCAGCAAATAGGTTAGTTGGAGGGGAACAAGTTCCACCCCTTTATACAGGTAAGCTGCGGCAAAAAGGATGACTGTTATGAGGATTTTTAGCACTTCTCCGCCATAGAATGACGCCATGACTAATCGTGCCTTCCTGGCACCACTATACATAAACGCACACATAGCAAATACGGTATTGGCAATTACAAAAATACCGCCACCGATAAGTGCAGAGATTCCCCAGTCAACATTGACAGCGAAGACTGCCGTTAATGCCGTAGCTACTACGACGCCAGATTGTAGTAACAGCAACCGCTTTGCCAACTGGCGTCCCGGTTTCACTAGCGCCGATACCATGTATTCGTTCCTCGAGTCCATTCCACGGCACATGAGTGCAGGGAAATACAGCGAAAATTATACGGCTGAATAGATTGAATGCAATCTTATTGCAGCAAAAAAAACATTTATATTTTACAACAAAATAACCTAACCACCATCGGGTAATTTTTTAATCAAAAATTACCGCGACCAGATCACAGTTCATGGCCTAACATTGCAAGAATTTGCGCTAGTTTATCTTGTTGGTCGAAATTAATAACAATTTTACCTTTACCATTTTTATTTTGATTAATGGCAACTTTGGTACCAAAACGCTCACTCAAACTTAATTGCAATGCGACAGTTTGTGGTTGCGGTACCGACTTCGCTGCTGGCGCTGGTGGATTTAACAGTGTTTTGACTAGCTTTTCAGCCTCGCGCACAGTTAACAACTTATTGATGATGATTTGTGCTGTAGCTAACTGTTGCTGATCATCTAAGGCCAATAAAGCCCTTGCATGACCCATTTCCAACTGTTTTTGTTCAACCAGTTGTTTGACAGAATCAGACAATTGATTTAATCGCAGTAAGTTAGAAACCGCGGCACGAGATTTACCCACAGCGTCAGCAACCTGCTGATGAGTTAATGAAAACTCTTGCTGTAAACGCTCTAAAGCACGTGCTTCTTCAATCGCATTAAGATCTTCGCGTTGAATATTTTCAATCAGTGCAATGGCAACGGTGGTACGATCATCAACATTTTTAATGATACAAGGCACAACCTCTAACCCGGCTTGACGGGCTGCTTGCCAACGACGTTCACCGGCAATAATTTCATAACGTTGATTATCAAGACGACGTACAACAATCGGCTGAATAATACCTTGAGCACGAATTGAGTCCGCTAACTCAGTCAGTGCATCAGCAGCCATTGCTTTACGGGGCTGGTATTGACCAGAAGTAAGTGCTGTAACTGCAATTTGGCGTAGTTCACCATCGATTGCAGCTTGGTGTGCTGCATGTTCATCACTCTGTTGTTTCTTAGCTTGAGCAACATTGCTGGTGGCTAGTAGGGCATCAAGGCCTTTGCCCAAGCCTCGTTTATTGAAATTCATGGAAAACCTTTACGCTTCAACCTGAGTGGCTTGCAGTGCTAATTCATCACGGCGAATCATTTCACCTGCTAGCGCTAAATACGCCTTAGCACCACTGGAATATTTGTCATAATACATTGCTGGGCGACCATGACTTGGCGCTTCAGCAAGGCGTACATTACGTGGAATAACAGTACGATATACTTTATCACCGAAATGCTTTTTAAGTTGCTGTGATACCTCATTAGAAAGTCGATTACGCGGATCAAACATGGTCCGTAACAAACCTTCAATTTTAAGATCACTATTAACCACTGCGGTTAATTTACTGATGGTATCCATCAATGCCGTTAAACCTTCCAGAGCAAAGTATTCACATTGCATTGGTACTAATACCGAGTCTGCAGCAGTCATTGCATTGATAGTTAACAAGTTTAATGATGGTGGACAATCAATAAAAATATAATCGTAATTATCACGCACCGAAGCCAACGCATTACGTAACCGCGTCTCGCGAGCAAACACTTCCATCAGTTTAATTTCAGCAGCGGTAACATCACCATTAGCGGCTATTAAATGATAGCCACCCGTGGTTTCGTTAATAACAACCTGATTAAAAGGAGTTTCATCAACCAAAAGATCATAAGCGGTAGCTTCGACTTGGTATTTGTCGACCCCACTGGCCATGGTAGCGTTGCCTTGAGGATCAAGATCGATCACTAATACTTTACGCTGAGTAGCAGCCAATGAAGCAGCCAGATTGACACACGATGTTGTTTTACCAACACCACCTTTCTGATTTGCAACAGCTATGATTCTTCCCACAAAAAAACCTCAACAATTAATCTTTGGCCGTCAAGACTACTAAATGACGTTCGCCTTCGAGGTCAGGAACGTGCAAAGATTTAACCTCAACGACAGTACACCATTCAGGGAGCTCTGAAGCTTCATCCTGATGGTACTGACCTTTAAGTGCGAAAAATTGACCGCCTTGTTTTGGCAAATGGTGGCACCAATTGACCATGTCTGACATTGAGGCAAAAGCACGGCTTAATACCGCATCAAAACCTTCACCTGGATCAAATTCTTCAACACGACTTTGTACTGCGGTGACATTGGTAATTTTTAGCTCATGGATCACTTGGCGAATAAATCGAATCCGCTTGCCTAAACTATCAAGCAGAGTAAAGGATTTATTCGGGCACATAATGGCTAATGGGATCCCTGGTAATCCAGGCCCAGTACCAACATCAATATAACGTTCACCATCTAGATACTGGCTCACCACAATACTATCCATAATGTGTTTAACTAACATTTCATTAGGATCACGTACTGAAGTCAGATTATACGCTTTATTCCATTTGTGCAGCAGTTGCACATAACCAATCAATTGATCAAGTTGTTGTTCTGTGACCTGTAATTCAGTTTGAGCGATAAGTTGTATTAAACGTTGTTTCATTATCTAGCCCTTATTCGCCTTTTTTAAGCAAGCCGTGTTTTTTCAAATATACCAATAACAATGAAATTGCCGCTGGTGTAATACCTGAAATACGTGATGCCATACCAATCGATTCTGGTTTAACATCATTAAGCTTAATCACTACTTCATTCGATAAGCCTTTAACCAAGCTGTAATCAAGATCAAACGGTAATTTAGTGGTCTCATGACGTAATGATTTTTCTACTTCATCACGTTGACGATCAATATAACCCTGATACTTAATTTGCGTTTCAACTTGCTCACGCGCTTCAATATCTTCATGAGCCGGCGCAAAAGTTTCAATAGTGGTTAATTGCTCATAAGTCACTTCTGGACGACGAAGAAGATCTTCACCATTGGCTTCACGAACGATCGGTGACTTAAGGATCTTATTCAAACTTTCAATATGATCCGAGTTTGGATTAACCCAAATATCTTTCAAACGTTGGCGTTCTTGTTCCATATTTTCTAGTTTTTGATTGAAACGCGCCCAGCGCTCATCATCCACTAAACCAAATTCACGTCCCATTGGGGTTAAACGTAAATCGGCATTATCTTCACGTAACAACAAACGGTATTCTGCACGAGAAGTAAACATACGGTAAGGTTCTTTGGTACCAATGGTTGATAGGTCATCAATCAATACACCCATATAGGCTTGATCACGACGTGGACTCCAACCTTCTTTGTCTTGCGTTTGCAGTGCAGCGTTCATACCTGCCATTAGGCCTTGAGCTGCCGCTTCTTCGTAACCGGTAGTACCGTTAATTTGTCCCGCAAAGAACAGACCATCAATATATTTATTTTCAAAGGTTTGCTTAAGGTCTCGCGGATCAAAGAAATCATACTCAATCGCATAACCTGGACGCATAATCGTTGCGTTTTCAAAGCCTTTCATTGAACGAACAATTTGCATTTGAACATCAAATGGAAGACTGGTAGAAATGCCGTTCGGATAAAGTTCATTGGTTGTTAAGCCTTCAGGCTCAATGAAAATTTGGTGACTATTTTTATCCGCAAAACGCATTACTTTATCTTCAATTGATGGGCAGTAACGCGGGCCAATACCTTCAATCACACCTGCATACATTGGGCTACGATCGAGGTTATTACGAATAACCTCATGGGTACGCTCATTGGTGTAAGTGATAAAACATGGAATTTGACGTGGGTGATCCGATTTCTTACCCATAAACGAAAACGTTGGGGTCGGGTTATCACCGTGCTGGGTTTCAAGCACACTAAAATCGACACTACGGGCATCAATACGTGGTGGAGTACCTGTTTTTAAACGATCCACGCGTAACGGTAGTTCACGTAAACGGTCAGCCAATGCATTTGATGCTGGATCACCAGTACGACCACCGCTGTAATTTTCTAAACCGATATGGATTTTACCACCAAGGAATGTTCCTACGGTTAATACCACAGCCTTGGCATGGAATTTTAATCCCATTTCTGTAACCACGCCTGTTGCGCGATTATTTTCAACAATTAAATCTGTCACAGCTTGTTGGAAAATCATTAAATTTGGCTGATTTTCTAATACGTTACGTACTGCTGCTTTGTAAAGTGCACGGTCAGCTTGTGCACGTGTTGCCCGTACTGCTGGGCCTTTGGAAGAGTTGAGAGTACGGAACTGAATTCCGCCTTTGTCGATGGCACGTGCCATCAAGCCACCAAGGGCATCAACTTCTTTAACCAGGTGTCCTTTCCCGATCCCGCCGATAGCTGGGTTGCACGACATTTGGCCCAACGTATCGATATTATGGGTCAACAGTAAGGTTTTTTGTCCCATTCGGGCAGCTGCCAGTGCCGCTTCTGTACCGGCATGACCGCCACCCACAACGATGACATCAAATTTTTCCTGGTAAAACATGAAACTTCCTCAGGTATTTAAATAGCCAGTGAGTTAACTCGAGCAAAGGGACGACATTCTATCCTGTTTCTTGGCAAGAGAGAATCTTTCATAAAGATCATTTGATCGACGATTTACTCTGTTTAAATATATATAAGATCTTTTTAAAGAGATCTTCTGTTAGATCTACTATTAGGATCCACTGATCGTGTGGATAACCGCTAAATGATCCTTATGATCATGCATTTAAGGAAGATCATTTGCTGTGGAGTAGCTTGGATCTTCCTGATAGTATGCTGGGATCAAAATAGCTACTTATACACAGGGGCTCGTGGCTCTATAAGTTATTAAATGGATAACTATGGGTTGATCACCGTTTAGATCTATAGTTATCCACAGAGAAAAGCATTAAATAGGATTTTTTATTGAGTAACTATTGACCGTTTTTTAATCGTTAAGGTAGTTTTGCCACTCTTCAAACCAGATTTCTGCTGGCTCTTCAGGTACTGGCGTCATTGATACATCAATATCAAGTCGCTCAGCGATTGCTGTTGCACCTAATTGTAGTAATAAAGCCTCAATATTTTTACCTGCCGCACAAAAAGTGTCGTAATTGCTATCTCCAAGGCCAATCACAGCGAACTTGAGCTGTTTAAGCGCTGGTTGTTGTTGCTTGAGGGCATTGGCAAAGGCGATAAAATTATCTGGATAATCACCAGCACCATGAGTAGAACAAATAATCAGCCAAATCGTATCTTGGTTTAGCTGTGATAACGCCGGTTGGTTGACAATATCAGCTTGATGGCCTTGGGCTGTTAATAGTTCAGCTAAATGATCGGCGACATATTCGGCACCACCAAGGGTACTGCCGGTGATCAGAGTAATAGTTGACATAATTATCCTCAGAGTGGGCGTTTCGATGGGATCATCGTATGAAGCGTAAATATCAGGCTGAGATTGTACTGAGATCAAGCCCTATAAAGATAGCTTTTATGGCATAACTGAGCCGTTTTATTCACTGAAAGGCTATTTTTTTTATCCACCAGCGAATAATGGGGGTAAGCGCGGGAAAAAATGTGGGTATTTAAGCCTAAAAGTAAGTAATTATAATGACTAACAAGATCATGATAAGAGAATGACATTACGGATGGTTATTTTTAATGATGATCTTACCCACATGATCCCCTTATTGTTTGCACAAGCTTATGATCATGGTTATTTGTGATCCCAATGCTGATCGCAAAGGTTAAATGATCTGATGTCGTTGCGGTAAAATAAGGAGTTTTTGCGTGTCTGGATGGTGAGTAACACTAACATGGTGATGATAAAGCGCGGTGATTTGTTGCGGAGTTAATACTTTGCTTGGGATATCGAGTGCGATTTGTTGGCCGTGTTCGAGCAATAATAATCGATCACAAAACGTAATCGCAGTGTTGAGGTTATGAATGGCAATTAGTGCACTTTTACCTTGTTGGCAATGATGGCTAAGAATATTTAGTAGTAGTGACTCATGGCCAATATCAAGACTTGCGGTTGGCTCATCAAGTAGCATTATAGCGGCATTTTGAATTAATAAGCGTGCAAAATGAACCCGTTGTTGCTCGCCTCCTGAAAGCTGATTGATTGGTCGATTTAATAATTCATTTATCTGTAACTGATTAATAATATTATTGATTTCTTGTTTTGATACTATGGTTGATTGCTGATGGCCATAATAAATAATGTCTCTAACTAAAAAACCAAAGGCTGGTTCCGTATGTTGGGGTAAATAACTTAAACGTTGAGCCCGTTGTTGATGGCTATAACGATTAAGTGGTTGTTCAAATAAACAGATGCTGCCATGGCTTGGGGTTATATAACCACTGAGACATTTGAGGAGGGTGCTTTTACCGGCACCGTTAGGACCAATAATACCGACTAACTCACCAGGATTAATAGCAAAGTTAATATTCTGCAGTAATGGTTGTGATCCTTGGTGGTAACTTAGTTGGTTGACGACAAGTGGCGGGATCATGATTGTAATCCTTTATATTGGCTGCGTATTAATAGGATAATGAAATAGATCCCACCAATAATAGCGGTGATAATCCCTGTTTTTAATTCATTTGGCGCTATAACTGTGCGGGCAATAAGATCACAGCTTAAAAGGAACATTGCGCCAAATAGGGCTGAAAATGGCAGTAAAATACGATTATTAGGGCCTACTAGTAATCGCGCTAGATGTGGCACGATTAAACCAATAAAGCCAATTGGGCCAGCGACAGCAATTGCCATTGCAGTCAGTAAGGTGGTTAAGAGTAGTAATAATCTGCGGCTGCGGCGAACGTTGATCCCCATTCCATGCGCATTCTGCTCACCGAGGGCGAGTAAATTTAAGGTCTGGCCATGACGCAATAATATCCAAGCTGCGATAATAATTATTGGAGTTGGCCACAATAATTGTTGCCATGTACGCGCGTCTAAGCCACCCATAGTCCAGAATACAAACTCGCTCACTTCATATTGTTGAGCGGTTAATAGTACTCCCATGGTTAGCCCTCCTAACAAGCTTGATACTGCTAGTCCGGCTAAAATAATAAACAATCCATGTTGCTGAGTTTGACGGGCAATTAAATACACGATAGTAGCTGTGGTTAAAGCCCCTGCGGCTGTAACTAGGGGTAATAACGCCGGATTGATCACGGTTAAGCCACTGACAATAGCGACAACTGCAGCAAAACTACTACCAGCACTAATGCCTAGTATATCGGGGCTGGCAAGGGGATTCCTGAACAAGCCTTGGCTACAAGCACCGGCTAATGCTAACGCACTCCCAGCCAATATTGCCGCACAAGCACGCGGTAAACGGATCTGTAATATGATCGCTGAAGCTAATGGGTGTTGCTGTTGTGCTAACGTTTCACCACCGTGGAGGTAACTGACAAACATTGCAAAAATATCATTAATAGGAATGGCGACAGAGCCAAGACTAAGATAAAGCATTAATAACAGTAATAATCCGATTAATGCAGCGATGCCCTGTAGCGGTTTAATGTATTGATGGCTGAGCATGAGGTTGATAAACCTTATGATTAAGGTAGATGATAGCATCGGCAATATATTGGCTATCGGTTGAGCGCAGTGAATGCGGCAAACTAATAACGCGGCGATCACGAATAGCGGTTAAGGTTTGCAGTGCAGGATCATGCAGTAATTGTTGTTTAAAGCCATCACTATCGGCACCAGGAATAATAATAACATCGGGATTAAGGCTTAATAGTTGCTCTTTAGCGATAGGCACTTGGCCGAATTTATCGCCACTGGTATACGCAATTACATTTTTGAGCTGAGCGTGGCTGATAATAGTATTGATGGTGGAGTTATGATTGCTGGATGCGCCCCACGGAGTGTATTCAATAGCGGTTAGCTGTTTCTCTGGAATAATAATTTGCTGCTTAAGTTTCTGTTTCATCGTTGCAACGACTGCGGTAGCAGCTGTGGTTTTATTAACGAGTTTGCCAACTAATAAAATATTTTTTTCGATATTCTGCAGGCTGTAAACCGTTTTAATCACAAACACCTTGATGCCCGCAGCACGTAATTGGGCTATTTTAGGGCCGTCACTCCAACTCGCAACCAATACTAAATCTGGGTGCTCAGCGATAATACGTTCGACATTAAGATCACGTAATGGTAGTGACGCTGGGATTTGATCGGCAATAATAGAATAAGCCTCATCTTTACTTAGTCGGCTTAAACTGGTGATATTTTTTAGTGGTAATAATGCCATTAGTACCTGATCACTAAACATACTTTTAGAATCAACTCGCGTTGGCATTTGGGTTAATGTTACCGCATGCTGGCTGGCATCAATTATAGTGATGGGGTATGAGGTTTCGGCACTCAAGCAGATTGAACTACTGCATAAGCAGCCGATAAAAAATAAATTTTTAAGTAGTCGGTACATAATTTTCCATATGCAGCAGATGGTGAACTTGCATCATCCTTGGCAAGCAAATTTTGCGCACATAGTTAGCGATTTTGGCAGCGCTGTCAATGACAGTCTGCGGTTCGAATTAGTCTTATTTGGTAAGGACGAATAAAGCAATGGTATTAAAGTTTTCTGGCGATATTGACGAGCTCGCTTATCCATTCATTTTTGAAGATTCACCCTTATGTGATTTTGAAATTCTTACCGATGAATTGTGTACTTATATCGGGTTAGCTATTTCACAATTAGACGATGGGGAAGTGCAGCAATCATTAATCTGGTTGCAGCCACGTATTTTTCATTTGAATGGTTCTATTCGAGGTAAATGCGGTATTTTTGAGGCTGATATTAGTCAGCTCAAAGCGGATTACCATTATTTTCGCAGCCAAGTTAGCGATAACAATAAGCGTTTTGTATTACCACGTGGTGTCGGGCCGGTGGTGCAATTACACCAATGCCGTAGTTTAGCGAAGAAAGTTGTGCGGCAATTAGTTAAAGTCGATGCAGCGGGTAAAAAAGTGCCGCCAGCATTACCAAGATTCAGTAATTTGTTGGTGAATTATTTGTTTGCGTTAACGCGGGTACTTAACCAGCAGACGGGGATTGAAGAGCCTGAATATATCAGCATAAATTATCCTAAGCCCGAAGCTAAAAAATAATAAAAAACGTCACATATCAAGAGTATGTGACGTTTTTTAAGTGTTAATAGTAAGGTTAGTGATTACTTACCGATACAGAATGAGGTAAAGATACGCCCCAGTAAATCATCTGATGTAAACTCACCCGTGATCTCACTTAAGTGTTGCTGAGCGAGACGTAGCTCTTCTGCCAGGATTTCACCTGCCATAAACCCTTCTAGCTGTTCTTTACCGATCTCTAAATGTTCTGCTGCACGTTCAAGCGCATCAAGGTGACGACGGCGCGCCATAAAGCCACCCTCGGTCGTACCAGCAAATCCCATACATTGCTTTAGGTGTTCACGTAACTCATCAATACCGTCGCCTGTACGCGCTGAGAGGCGGATTACGGTTGAATTGTTAACGTCACTGATTCCTGTTGCTTCACCGGTCAGTTCAGCTTTATTACGAATAACTGTTAAGCCCATATTCGCTGGTAAGCGTTCAATAAAGTCAGGCCAAATCTCTTTAGGATCGGTGGCATCGGTGGTGGTGCTATCCACCATGAACAACACCCGATCGGCATGTTCAATCTCATCCCATGCGCGTTCAATACCAATGCGTTCTACTTCATCGGTCGCTTCACGTAAACCAGCGGTATCAATAATATGTAATGGCATGCCATCAATGTGAATATGTTCACGTAATACATCACGGGTGGTGCCAGCAATATCAGTCACAATTGCGCTATCTTTACCTGATAAAGCATTTAAGAGGCTTGATTTACCAGCATTAGGACGACCAGCTATCACCACTTTCATGCCTTCACGCATGATAGCGCCTTGATTGGCTTGTTTACGTACGTCTGTCAGACGAGTCATGATGGCATTGAGATCACCACTGACTTTACCATCAGAAAGAAAATCTATTTCTTCTTCAGGGAAATCAATTGCTGCTTCAACAAAAATGCGTAAATGGATTAATGCTTCAACTAACTCATTCACTTTATTTGAGAATACACCTTGCAGTGATTTAAAGGCACTTTTAGCGGCTTCTTCAGAACTAGCATCTATTAAGTCAGCAATGGCTTCTGCTTGGGCTAAATCAAGCTTGTCGTTCATAAACGCACGCTCAGAGAATTCACCTGGGCGCGCTGGACGAATGCCATCAATATTAAGAATGCGACGGATCATCATATCCATCAATACCGGGCCACCGTGACCTTGTAGCTCTAACACATCTTCGCCGGTGAATGAATTCGGGCCTTTAAAAAATAGTGCGATCCCTTGATCGAGCGCGGTACCATCTTCATTTTTAAATGGCAGGTATTCAGCGTAACGGGTTTTTAACTCGCGGCCAGCAACGGCAAGTGCTACTTCTTTCGCTTTAGGACCTGAAACGCGAATGATGCCGACGCCGCCACGGCCCGGTGGTGTTGCTTGCGCAACGATAGTATCGATATGTTGATTCATAACCTTGGCTTTGCTTAAAAATGACTTGATGATTGTAAACCACAGTGAGGGTTTACACCTAATTTGGCCCATAAAAAAGGCGACCCTAAGGTCGCCTTTTATTCACAGCGAGAGCTTATTTAGCTTTACTGTGTAAACCTTTTTTCTCCAACGCGCGGAAAATAATGGTTTGTTGAATCAGAGTAACAATGTTTGATACTAGCCAGTAAAGTACTAGGCCAGATGGGAACCATAGGAAGAAGAAAGTAAACATAACCGGCATAAAGGTCATGATTTTCTGCTGCATTGGATCCGTTACCGTTGATGGGCTGTTCTTTTGGATAAGGAACATTGATACACCCATTAGGACTGGTAGGATGTAGTACGGGTCTTGTGCAGATAGATCCTGAATCCAACCGAAGAATGGCGCATGACGCAATTCAACTGATCCCATTAGTGCCCAGTATAGCGCAATGAAAATTGGCATCTGTAGCATGATAGGTAAACAACCACCCAGTGGGTTTACTTTCTCTTTTTTGTACAGTTCCATCATTTCTTGGCTTTGACGTTGACGGTCATCACCTAAACGCTCACGCATCGCCTGAATCTTAGGCTGTAGCATGCGCATTTTCGCCATTGAGGTGTACTGTGCTTTTGTTAGTGGGTACATAGCACCACGAACAATTAGCGTTAGGATGATGATTGCTACACCCCAGTTACCTACAATACCGTGAATGAAAGAAAGCAATTTATGCAGTGGGCTAGCAATGAACCATAACCAACCGTAATCAACAGTTAGGTTTAGGTTAGTTGCTGTTGCTGCCATTTCTTTTTGCAGCTTAGGACCAAGCCATAGTGTTGCTTTGATTTCTTTAGTTTGACCAGGAGCAACTGTTTCTAGCGGCATACGTACGCCGATGTAACCTACACCATTGTTATCGCTGCTGTAGACTTGAGATGTCTGATCTTTGCCATCACGAGGGATCCATGCTGATACGAAGTAGTTCTCCATAATCGCAACCCAGCCGTCATTCGCTGACTGGTTAAGATTTTTCTCTTTGATGTCATCAAAACTGTATTTTTTGTACTTAGTATCATTAGCTGAGTATGCCGCACCGTTGTAGGTGTGCATTGCCATGCCTTGAATACCGCCGCCACTTTTGCTTTCTAGGCGGTGACGTAGCTGAGCGTACATTTGTACTGTCGCTGGCTTGTCAGTTTTGTTGTCGACTGTGTAATCAACATTAACCGCATAATCGTTGCGTTTGAAAACGAATGTTTTGATGTAGCTAATGCCATCTTTCGTAAATGTCATTGGTACACGTAGTTCGTTTTGATCGGGTGCCATCACAAAGCTTTTCGCAGCAACAGTGTATTGTGCGCGGCCGTGTGTTGGTGAATCTGAACCGTTAGTTCCAATTAAGCCTGACTGCGCAATATAATCACGGCCATCAGTATCACTTAATAAAACAAACGGGTCTTTAGAACCGAGGGTGTTGTCGTATTTGAGTAGTTTGGCATTGATAACATCACCACCAAGCGTGTCGACTGTTAATTCCAGCACATCCGTTTTAATGGTAATTAAGTTAGTTGAAGTTTTCTGGTCAGTCAGCGGCTGACTATCACTTGAATGTGATGGAATACCACTATTGTTATTGACTTGCTGCGCTACATCCGGCTTCGTTGGTTGCTGGTTTTTGTCGCCATGCCATTGCTGAAATAGCAAGAATGAGACAAACAGTAGGGCAATTAACAGAATATTACGTTGGGAACCCATGGTTAATGTTCTCTGTCGTTATGCTTGGTTGGCGGAACGGGGTCGTAACCACCGTCATTTAAAGGGTGACATTTTAATAGACGTTTCGCCGCTAACCAACAACCTTTTCGCGCTCCATGCGTTTTTACAGCTTCGATCGCATATTGAGAACATGTAGGGGTGAACCGACAGCGTGGCCCAAGAAGCGGGCTGATTGCCAGTTGGTAAAAGCGGACTAGTCTTACGACTAGCCACGCGACGGGCGAGACAGGCGATGCCATAACTTATCTAACAACGTAAATAGTTCTTCGTTACTCAAATCATTGGCTGATTTCTTGGCAATGACTACGAAGTCACAGGCTGGAAGCTGATGTTGTTTTAAACGGAAACTTTCGCGGACAACACGTTTGAAGCGGTTTCTGTCGACAGCAGTTTTAATCTGTTTTTTTGGAACAGCCAGACCGAGACGGGGGTGGTCGAGTTCATTAGAACGGGCAAGAATAGTCAAGTGAGGAGAGCCAGCACGATGAGCTTGCTGGAAGACAGTTTTGTAATGTTCGGGAGTTAACAAACGTAACTCCCGAGAAAAAGCGTACTTATTCAAAATAATCGTCGATGATTACTTAGAAAGACGCTTACGGCCTTTAGCGCGACGTGCATTGATTGTTGCACGACCGTTCTTAGTTGCCATACGAGCACGGAAGCCGTGACTACGCTTACGCTTAAGAACAGAAGGTTGGAATGTGCGTTTCATGGTTTTACCTTAAATTAACTGATCAGTTTTTAAGTTTGTTAGATGTAATTGGCCATAATTGGTCAATTACCACGAACAAAGAGGCGGAATTGTAATCACTGACTAACAAAGAGTCAATAATTATACCCACATCTAATGACGGGCGCTGCATTATACGTTTTATAGCGCGAAGTTCAAGGATCCTTATTGGATCCCTATTTGAGTTAAAAAAGCCTTTAGTCGCGGATCGTTAGGGTGATTAAAGATCTGTTGCGGTGGCCCTTGCTCTACAAATTGACCGTCGGCCATGAAGATCACTCTATCCGCAACTTCGCGCGCGAATTGTAATTCATGGGTGACGATCAACATTGTTTGTTGTTGTTGCGCTAATTGTTTGATCAGGTTCAGTACTTCATTGACCCATAACGGATCTAACGCTGAGGTCGGCTCATCAAGTAATAATAATTCGGCATCTAATGCCATAGCACGACCAATGCCTACTCGCTGTTGTTGGCCACCAGAAAGAGCGGCTGGGTAGCTCCGGGCTTTATCGGCTAAGCCTATATCTGTCAAAATGCTCAGTGCTCGTTGTTGAGCTTGCTGGTTATCGAGTCCTTTAACAATCCGTAACCCTTCACTGATATTTTGTTGGGCTGTGAGATGATTAAATAAAGCGTAGTTTTGAAAAACAAACCCAGTTTGACGTCGAAGCGCCAATATTTCACTTTTTTTAGGTTGCTGGCAATTAACGTCGATATCATTAATGGTGATAGTGCCGCTGTCGGCACTATCAAGGTAATTAAGGCAACGTAAGAAGGTCGATTTTCCGGTCCCTGATGGACCAATAATCGCGACAATCTCACCTTTGTTTATACAGAGATCAAGATCGCTAAAAACAGTGTGATCACCAAAACGTTTA
Source organism: Photobacterium kishitanii (assembly GCF_000613045.3). Classification (NCBI taxonomy): domain Bacteria; kingdom Pseudomonadati; phylum Pseudomonadota; class Gammaproteobacteria; order Vibrionales; family Vibrionaceae; genus Photobacterium; species Photobacterium kishitanii. The sequence continues at coordinate 53,425 of NZ_LN794352.1, forward strand.
GTAAGTTTTTTTATGTTAATCATCGTACATAGGCCCTGTCTAAACGTGTTTCAGCTAGCTGTTGTAAGCGAGTAAGCACTATTACTACAGCCCAATATATTATTGCAACTGCAAGGAATGCTTCAAAGAATTTAAAGCTGGATGAGGCTTCCATTTGTGCTTTTGCCATAATTTCAGGTACCCCAAGCGTAAATGCGAGTGAGGTGGATTTAATCATATCAATAAAGTAATTCATTAATGATGGTAATGCGATGCGAGTGGCTTGCGGTAATATAATTCGACGCATGGTTTGCCATTCTGTCATTCCAATTGCGAGACTCGCTTCGCGTTGACTACGATCAACGCCAATAATGGCGGCACGAATACTTTCAGCCATGTAAGCTGCAAAATGGAGGCTAAGCCCAATAACGGCAGCGCTAAAAGCATCTAGGCCGACTAAATCTGGCATCACCTGCGGTAAGCCGTAATAGAGTAAAAATAGTTGTACTAATAACGGTGTGCCACGAAAGAAACTAATGTAGAGCTGAGTTAGAGGATTCAGCAGTGGTAGTTGGTAAATACGAATTAAGGCCAGAATTAACCCAAGTGCTAAAGCAAAAATAGCCCCAAGCGCGGCCATAGATAATGTCGTTGGTAGGTATTTCAACAAAATAGGCATCAACGACAGCATGTAATTAAAATCAAAACCCATAATGGTGATCCGTTGTACTGATTATGAAAATGTGGGATGAGAGCCACCATCGGGTTTCATTGTCGATGGTGGAACAGAATTATTGGGTGATATCGCTATGGAACCATTTAGTTGAAATAGCCGTCAAAGTGCCATCATCACGCATGGCAGTTAACGCCTTATTGACCTGTTGTTGTAATAACTTACCTTTGGCATTATTTAAAAATGGCCATGCATTCTCAATGGTTGCAAACGGCTTGCCGGCTAATTGTAACGGTAATGGCTTACTGTTAATGATTGCCACGGATGATAAGCGATCCATTACAAATGCATCTGTACGTCCTAAAGCCACGTCTTGCTCAATACCACTGTCATAGGTTTTGATATTAATTTGATCGGCATTAGGTAACTTACGTAGTAGCTGTTCGTAGTTTGAACCAAGATTAACGCCAACGGTTTTACCATTTAAATCGGCTGGTGAGTGAATGGTTGTATTACCTTTACGAACCACTAATTGTGCGCCGTCAATCACATAAGGTTGGCTGAATAAAAATTTAGCTTGGCGGGCAGGGGTAATAGTAATTTGGTTCGAAATGGTATCAATACGACCAGTTTCTAATTGACCAAATAAACCAGAGAAGCTCGCTGTTACAAATTCAACCTTGTAATCGTTACGTTGGCCAATTTCATGCCACAGGTCGACTTCAAACCCTTGTAACTTATCTTTACTGACAAAAGTAAACGGAAAATAACGACCAGACATACCCACTTTAACTGTGGTTGCAGCCATTACACTGGTGGTTGTACAAGCAAGCAGTGTACTTGCAATCACGATGGGTTTTATCCAGTTTTTCATTCGGTATTTTCCTGACCTTTATAGGACTTTATTTGGTGAGGCCATCCTACCTTGGTATTAAATGATAAAGATAATAATTAACAGTTATTTGAAATAACCATTTGTTTGGCAAGCGACATATTACTCTTCAAGAGCATGCTTTTTTCGGCATAGAAATAGCGTGTGATGAGCATAAAGGTTACCCACAATGATAGGTTTTCCCTGTGGATGATAATTGGTGGTGATAAAATGGCCATTATTTAGTAAAAACAGCATTAAACGGGCAATGAAAGACTTATCTTTGTGATTGCTGTGTTAATATAGTTGTGGGTAAAGGCAGGTTAAATTGTGCTGATCTTGCATTTTATTGTGCGATCTATGTGCATAAGTTCGATCTTATTCACTGGATCTGCGATCTCTTTACTGGAGATCCTTGTTCAGCGCGTATAAAATTATCTTCCTTTTATGTTTTGTTTATTCAGTGTGGAGTCTACCTTGTCATCTTCGCTATGGTTGCAGTGCCTTCAACGCCTTCAGGAAGAACTCCCTGCGACAGAATTCAGTATGTGGCTGCGTCCGCTTCAGGCTGAATTAAATGATCATACCTTGACATTATTTGCCCCTAATCGGTTTGTACTTGATTGGGTGCGCGATAAATATCTTAATAACATTAATCGTCTGCTTAATGAGTTTTGTGGTGCTGATGCGCCGAGTTTACGGTTTGAAGTCGGTAGTAAACCTATTTCTGCACCGCCACAGCCTGTTGCGCCACCGGTATTTACCTTGCCGCAATCAAGACCTCGTATTGAACCTGAGCCAATGCGCTATGAGCCTGCACCTTCTCCGGTGCAAAATGAATCGCCAGGTGGTTACCGTTCTAACGTCAACCCAAAACATAATTTCAATAATTTTGTTGAAGGTAAATCTAACCAATTAGGACTCGCAGCTTGTCGTCAAGTATCTGACAATCCAGGCGCTGCCTATAATCCATTATTTTTATATGGTGGTACGGGTCTAGGTAAAACGCACTTATTACATGCTGTTGGTAATGCCATTGCGAATCGTAAACCCAATGCAAAAGTGGTTTACATGCATTCTGAGCGCTTTGTGCAAGATATGGTGAAAGCACTGCAAAATAATGCGATTGAAGAATTTAAGCGTTATTACCGTAGTGTTGATGCGCTATTAATTGATGACATTCAATTTTTTGCCAATAAAGAACGTTCTCAAGAAGAATTTTTTCATACCTTTAATGCTTTATTAGAGGGGAATCAGCAAATCATTCTTACTTCCGATCGTTATCCTCGTGAAATTAACGGGGTTGAGGATCGACTAAAATCGCGATTTGGTTGGGGATTAACGGTTGCTATTGAGCCGCCTGAACTGGAAACACGCGTTGCTATTTTAATGAAGAAAGCTGAAGATCATAATATTCGACTGGCTGATGAAGTCGCTTTCTTTATTGCAAAGCGTTTACGTTCTAATGTCCGTGAGTTAGAAGGGGCATTGAATCGCGTTATTGCTAATGCTAATTTTACTGGTCGTGCCATCACGATTGATTTTGTTCGTGAAGCTCTACGTGACTTACTCGCATTGCAAGAAAAGCTGGTAACGATTGATAATATTCAGAAGACAGTTGCCGAATACTATAAAATAAAGATGGCAGATATGCTGTCGAAACGTCGTTCTCGTAGTGTTGCTCGTCCGCGTCAAATGGCGATGGCATTAGCGAAAGAGCTGACAAACCACAGTCTTCCTGAGATTGGCGATGCCTTTGGTGGTCGCGATCATACTACCGTGCTCCATGCTTGTCGTAAGATCGAGCAGCTACGTGAAGAAAGCCACGATATTAAAGAAGATTATTCAAACTTAATTAGAACGTTGTCGTCTTAATATGAAATTTACTGTTGAACGTGAACATTTATTAAAACCTTTACAGCAGGTCACTGGTGCATTAGGTGGCCGTCCGTCATTACCGATTTTAGGTAATATTCTGCTGCAAGTTGAAGATGGATGCTTGTCGATGACAGGTACTGATCTTGAAGTGGAATTGATCGCTAAAATCGCATTGGAAGGCGATTTTGAAGCCGGTGCTGTAACGGTACCGTCACGTAAATTTTTAGATATTTGCCGTGGTTTGCCAGATAGTGCCACCATTGCGGTTATCTATGAAGGTGATCGGGTTTTAATTCGCTCTGGTCGTAGCCGCTATACTTTAACGACGTTACCTGCAGCTGATTTTCCTAATATCGAAGATTGGCAAAGTGAAGTTGAGTTTACCCTTGAACAAGGGCGTATGCGTCAGCTGATCGATAGCACCCAGTTTTCAATGGCAAACCAAGATGTGCGTTACTATCTTAATGGGATGCTATTTGAAACCGATGGTCAAAATTTGCGTTCTGTTGCGACTGATGGTCACCGAATGGCGGTATGTGCGATTAATACTGGCCATGATTTACCCACTAAACAAATTATTGTACCGCGTAAAGGGGTACTTGAATTAGTGCGTTTATTTGATAATCCAGAATCATTGGTGAATATTCAAATTGGTCACTCGAATCTGCGGGCGACAGTAGGTAACTTTGTCTTTACCTCCAAGCTAGTTGATGGCCGTTTCCCTGATTATCGTCGCGTGATGCCACAAAATAGTACTAAATTTGTCGAAGCTAACTGTGATGATATGCGTAAAGCATTTGCGCGAGCTGCTATTTTGTCGAATGAAAAGTTCCGTGGTGTCAGAGTCGGTTTATCTAATGGCGAAATGCGGATCACTGCGAATAATCCAGAACAAGAAGAAGCTGAAGAGTTTCTTGATGTTGACTATCAAGGTGACAGTTTAGAGATTGGTTTCAATGTCAGTTATGTGCTTGATGTATTAAACACCCTTAAGTGTGATCAAGTGCGGTTGTCACTTTCTGACGCCAATGCACCTTCATTAATTGAAGATGCGACTAATGATGAAGCGATGTATGTTGTAATGCCAATTAGATTGTAATTATGGCTCTTACTCGGTTATTAGTGCAGGATTTTCGTAATATTGCTCAGTGTGATATTGCGTTAGCCAGTGGTTTTAATTTTTTAGTTGGCGCCAATGGCAGCGGCAAGACCAGTGTCCTTGAAGCAATTCATTATTTAGGACATGGGCGCTCATTTCGTAGTCATTTAACCAGTCGTGTTATTCGCCATGAGCAGCAACAGCTATTTATTCATGGTCGAGTCACCGATAGCAATGATCTCATTTTACCTGTGGGGATCAGTAAGCAGCGCGATGGTACCACTGAAGTTAAAATTGGCGGTGAAGGTAATCAGAAATTAGCCCAACTCGCACAGATTTTACCGCTGCAGTTAATTACCCCCGAAGGGTTCGATTTATTAATCGGCGGCCCTAAATTTCGACGGGCTTTTATTGATTGGGGTGTGTTTCATGTGGAGCCAAAGTTCTATAATGCATGGAGTCGTTTGAAGCGACTGACGAAACAGCGTAATGCACTATTAAAGCAAGCACGTAGTTACCGTGAACTCAGTTATTGGGATCAAGAACTTGCATTACTTGCTGAACAAATTAGTGTGTGGCGCCAAGATTACATTAATGCCGTTAAGATCAAAGCGGCTGAAATATGTCAGGTATTCTTACCTGAATTTGATATCCAGCTCGGTTTTTACCGTGGTTGGGAAAAAGAGACACCGTATGCTGAGCTGCTACAACGTAATTTTGAACGTGACTGTCAGCTTGGCTATACCGTAAGTGGGCCGCATAAGGCTGATTTACGGATTAAAGTTGCTGGAACACCGGTTGAGGACGTATTGTCCCGCGGTCAGTTAAAGTTAATGGTGTGTGCATTGCGTTTAGCGCAAGGTTTACACCTAACTGAGGCCACCGGCAAACAGTGTATTTACCTAATTGATGATTTTGCTTCCGAATTGGATAGCCATAGGCGAGCGTTGCTTGCGCAGCGATTAAAGGAAACTAACGCCCAAGTGTTCATTAGTGCTATTAGTCGCGAGCAAGTGGTTGATATGCTTGATGAAAGTGGTAAGTTGTTCATGGTTGAACACGGTAAGATAACACAGGATAATTAAAGCGAGAGTAACTCAATGTCCAACAATTACGATTCATCAAGCATTAAGGTGCTTAAAGGCCTCGATGCGGTACGTAAGCGCCCAGGGATGTACATCGGTGATACTGATGATGGTACTGGCTTGCACCACATGGTTTTTGAGGTTGTCGATAACTCTATCGATGAGGCTCTTGCTGGTCACTGTGAAGATATCATTGTTACGATTCACGAAGATGGTTCGGTTTCTGTAAGCGATGACGGTCGTGGTATTCCGACTGAACTTCACGAAGAAGAAGGCGTGTCAGCAGCTGAAGTTATCATGACTGTACTCCACGCTGGTGGTAAGTTCGATGATAATTCTTATAAAGTGTCTGGCGGCCTTCACGGCGTAGGTGTTTCAGTTGTAAACGCCTTGTCGGAAAAAGTTGAGCTAACCATTAACCGTAAAGGTCATATTCACCAGCAAAGTTACCATCATGGTGTGCCTGATGCACCATTAGCCGTTATTGGCGATACCGATAAAACCGGTACCCGTTTACGTTTCTGGCCAAGTGAAGAAACCTTTACTAACAATCTTGAATTTCAATACGAAATTCTAGCTAAACGCCTCCGTGAATTGTCATTCTTAAACTCTGGCGTATCAATTCGATTGATCGATGAGCGTGAAGATGGCAAACAAGACCACTTTATGTATGAAGGTGGTATTCGCGCATTTGTAGAACACTTGAACCGCAATAAAACGCCAATTCACCAGAAAGTATTCCATTTTGATAGTGAGCGTGAAGATGGTATTACTGTTGAAGTGGCAATGCAGTGGAATGACGGCTTCCAAGAAGGCGTTTACTGTTTTACCAATAACATCCCTCAACGTGATGGCGGTACTCACTTAGCCGGTTTCCGTGGCGCATTAACCCGTACTTTAAATACCTTTATGGATAAAGAAGGGTATTCAAAGAAAGCCAAAGCGGCAACGTCAGGTGATGATGCTCGTGAAGGTTTAATTGCGGTTGTTTCGGTTAAAGTTCCAGATCCTAAGTTCTCAAGCCAAACTAAAGATAAGTTGGTATCAAGCGAAGTGAAAACGGCGGTTGAATCAGCAATGAATGAGAAGTTTGCTGAGTTCTTATTAGAAAGCCCAGCTGATGCAAAAATCATCTGTGGCAAAATTATTGATGCTTCTCGTGCTCGTGAAGCCGCGCGTAAAGCACGTGAAATGACTCGTCGTAAAGGTGCATTAGATTTAGCAGGCCTTCCTGGTAAACTTGCAGATTGTCAGGAAAAAGATCCTGCACTATCTGAACTTTACATAGTGGAAGGGGACTCTGCTGGCGGTTCAGCCAAGCAGGGACGTAACCGTAAAAACCAAGCTATTTTGCCACTTAAAGGTAAAATTCTTAACGTTGAAAAAGCCCGTTTTGATAAGATGCTGTCTTCGCAGGAAGTGGCTACTCTAATCACAGCAATGGGCTGTGGTATTGGTCGTGACGAGTACAACCCTGATAAGTTGCGTTACCACAATATCATCATCATGACCGATGCCGATGTCGATGGTTCGCACATTCGTACATTACTATTGACCTTCTTCTACCGTCAAATGCCTGAGCTTATTGAGCGCGGTCATATTTATATTGCGCAGCCACCACTTTACAAAGTGAAGAAAGGTAAGCAAGAGCAATACATCAAAGATGATGAAGAGATGAACCAATACCAAACGGCATTGGCATTGGATAATGCATCACTGTTTGCGAATGATGGCGCACCTGCAATGACAGGTACAGCTCTTGAAGGCTTGGTAACTCAGTACAATGCTGCTATCAAATTGATTGAGCGTATGAGCCGTCGTTACCCAGCATTAATGCTTAATGAGTTGGTTTACCAACCGCGTTTGAGCACTGAAATGCTAGCAGATAGCGCGCAAGTTGAAGCATGGTTAACAACTTTAACTGTTGCTCTTAATGCGAAACAGTCAGGTGAGAGCCAATTCACGTTCGAAGTGTTACGTGATGAAGAGAATAACGTATTCTTACCTAAAGTTGTGGTGCGTACTCACGGTGTTGATCATGAGTACCCATTAAGTTTCGATCTACTTAATTCAAAAGAATACGCTAAGTTAGCTGATTTATCTGAAGCGCTTGACGGTTTATTAGATGAAACTGCCTTTGTTCAACGTGGTGAGCGTAAGCAACCAATCGCAAGTTTCAAAGAAGCATTAGAGTGGCTTAATAAAGAATCACGTCGTGGTCTTTCTTTACAGCGCTATAAAGGTCTGGGCGAAATGAACCCGAACCAGTTGTGGGAAACAACCATGGATCCTGAAGTTCGCCGTATGTTGCAAGTGACGATTCATGACGCCGTTGCTGCTGATGAGTTATTTACTTGTTTGATGGGTGATCAAGTTGAACCGCGTCGTAACTTCATTGAAGAGAACGCATTAAAAGTAGCAAACCTTGACGTGTAGTTTGTCATTAGGTTAATACTTATAAAAACGCCGCTATTATTAGCGGCATTTTTTATGCGACATTTTATTTGTTTGTCAGTAGGGCAGGGTTACGATTAACCTTCGGCATAAGCTCGAGTTATTTCTTCAGCGATCATTTTTATCCCTTGTTCCGTCTTCTCATCACTTTGGACATAGTTCATGCGTAAGCATTGCTGACTATGCGACCATGGCTTAGCTAAACCAATAAAGAAATATTCACCAGGTACAATTAACACTCCTCGTGCTTTTAAACGTCGATAAAGCTCTTTAGTCGAAATGGGTAATTGGTTACACCATAGCCATAGGAATATTGCCCCTTCAGGTTTATGGATTCGAAACCGTTCATCAGTAATATAACGTTGTAATAGACTAACAGCATGCTGTGCTTTACGTTGATAAAAGGGTCGAATTACTTCATGGCTTAAGCGTAATAAGTCATTGCGGCTAATTAATTTGTCGGCAATGGCTGGACCTAAGCTGCCTGGTGCAAGGTTGATAATGCCATTGATATTAGTGAGCGCTGTAATGATTTCTTTATTGGCGATCACAATCCCGCAGCGAATACCCGGTAACCCTAGTTTGGATAAGCTCATGCATAAAATAGTATTGCTGTTCCAAAATGGAGTGACATCAGCAAAGATAATATCAGGGAAGGGCATGCCATAAGCATTATCGATAATCAGTGGAATATTGTGCGCTTGTGCGAGGGCGTCGAGCTGCTTAATTTCGTCATCGGTGAGTACATTGCCGGTGGGGTTGGTTGGCCGTGACGCACAAATTGCACCAATACTGTCATCAATAACCAATTGACTAAAATCAATGTGATATTTAAACAGCCCATCATTCAGCAAACTGATCGTCGGTTGATAAGAGATAAACATATCATCATCAAGTCCAGCATCGGCATAGCCAATATACTCAGGCGATAACGGTAATAGGATTTTCTTATTGACACCATGGCGACATTTACCCGCCAATAAATTAAACAAATTAAAGAACGCGCTTTGACTACCATTGGTAAGGGTAATATTTTCACTACTGATGTCCCAACCATAGTGCTGCTTGAGGAGTGCGGCAAGGGCAGTAATAAAACGGTCTTTTCCTTGAGGGCCATCATAATTGGTAATTGAATTCGTCAGCTCACCAGTCGCTGCCATATCAACCAATAGCTGATTGAAATAATCGACCATCGCTGGGATTTGGGCTGGGTTACCACCGCCAAGCATAATGGCATTGGGGTTAGTTAAACCATCATTTAGATCATGCATTAATTGAGTAATGCCAGAATCGCCAGCGAATTTATCGCCAAAGACAGAAAATTCCATGGTGCTATTGACCTCTATATCAGTGCTGAGTTTAGCACTTGTAAAGCCCGCTATGTCTGACGGGGAATAGCTCAAAATACCTGATTGCCATTTGAAGCGAAAGCCTTAGTTAGTGTCTATGGTGGTGGTCGGCTGTGTTGAATGTTTCACGTGGAACAGTTTAAATTATAAAACTCGGGTTATAAAAAAACCACGCCGAAGCGTGGTTTGTCATTATTCTGCAGCGGTTATAACAGTTACTTTTGTAGTAATGAAATATCGGCTACTTGTAAGAACTGGTTACGCAGTAGGTTAAGCAGTGCCAGACGGTTAACTTTAAGTTGTTCGTCTTCCGCCATAACCATCACGTTATCAAAGAAAGCATCAACAGGTTCGCGTAGTGATGCTAGCTCTGTTAGTGCTTGCTGGTAATCTCCAGCAGCAAAGACAGGTGCTAGGGTTGCTACAACTGCTGCCACTTTTGCGGCTAGATCTTTTTCTGCAGCTTCCACTAATAAGCTATTATCAACTGTTGTTGGTAGCTCACCATCGAATTTCGCTAGAATATTACCCACACGCTTATTTGCGGCTGCTAGTGATTCAGCTGCGTCTAAGTCACGGAAATGACTTACCGCTTTAACTCGCTTATCAAAGTCAGCTGGTTGTGTTGGGTGCATCGCTAGCACAGCTTGAATAACATCAATGCTGAAACCTGCGTCTTGATACCAAGCGCGGAAGCGACCCAGCATAAATTCAATCACGTCTGAATCAACATTAGCGTTAGTTAGCTTATCACCAAAGAGTGAGTGTGCTTTAGCAACTAAATCAACTAGGTCAAGTTGGTAACCATTTTCAACGATGATACGTAGCACACCAAGAGAAGCGCGACGTAATGCAAATGGGTCACTGCCTTTTGGTGCTTGGCCAATACCAAAGATACCAACGATAGTATCTAGTTTGTCAGCCATCGCTACTGCAGATGATACGCCAGTGCTTGGAAGTTGATCGCCAGCAAAACGAGGCATGTATTGCTCGTTCAGTGCTAGTGCAACATCTTCAGCTTCGCCGTCATGACGTGCGTAGTGCATGCCCATCACGCCTTGAGTCTCAGTAAACTCAAACACCATTGAGGTCATTAAGTCACACTTAGCTAGTAGACCTGCGCGTTTAGCATTAGTGACATCAGCACCGATCTTCTCTGCAATGTAGCCTGCAAGTTCAGTGATACGATCAGTTTTATCTTTAATTGTACCAAGTTGCTTTTGGAAGATAGCTGTCTCAAGTTGAGGCAGACGATCAACTAACTTGCTCTTAAGGTCAGTATTAAAGAAGAACTCAGCATCTGCTAAACGAGGGCGAACCACTTTCTCGTTACCCGAGATAACTTGGCTTGGATCATTAGAGATGATGTTCGATACGAAGATGAACTTAGGTACTAGCTTGCCTTCAGCATCGTAAACAGGGAAGTACTTTTGGTCACCTTTCATGGTGTAAACCAAAGCTTCAGAAGGAACCTTTAAGAACTCTTCTTCAAATGAAGCGGTTAGTACTACCGGCCATTCAACCAGTGAAGTTACTTCTTCAACTAACTCATCATCAAGATCAGCAATACCGCCTACAGCCTCAGCAGCTTTTTTAGCATCAGCCAAAATAATCGCTTTACGGGTTTCGTAGTCGGCCATTACTTTGCCGCGCTGTTCTAAGATAGCAGGGTACTGATCAGCATTATCGATGGTAAATTCAGCTTCACCCATAAAGCGGTGACCGCGAATAGTACGTGCTGAAGCAACACCTAAAATAGTGCCTTCAATCAGCTCATCACCTAATAGCATCGTTAGTGTTTTCACTGGACGAATGAATTGGGTGTCTTTGTCACCCCAACGCATTGGGCGTGGGATAGGCAATTTAGCCAACGCTGCTGCTGCAAGTTCAGGCAGTAATGTTTGGGTTGGTTGACCTGTTACTTGTTGCTTGAATAGGAGCCATTCACCTTTATCGGTAACCATGCGCTCAGCTTGATCAACCGTAATACCATTACCACGAGCCCAGCCTTGAGCTGCTTTAGTTGGATTACCATCAGCATCAAAAGCCGCCGCGATAGCAGGACCGCGTTTTTCAACCACTTTGTCAGGTTGATTTTCAGCAAGTGCTGTTACTTTAAGTGCTAGACGACGCGGTGCCGCATACCACTTAATACCTTGGTGAGGTAAATCAGCAGCTTTTAGTTCTGCTTCAAAGTTGGCTGCGAACGCTTCAGCTAGAGTGCGAAGTGCCTTCGGTGGCAACTCTTCAGTACCTAGCTCAATTAAGAAATTCTTATCTGTCATGGCTATCCCTTACTTATCTTTTTTACACATTGGGAAGCCAAGTGCTTCGCGTGATGCATAGTAAGCTTCAGCTACTTGTTTGGTTACGTTACGAATACGTAGAATGTAACGTTGACGTTCAGTCACTGAGATTGCTTTACGAGCATCAAGTAGGTTGAAGGCATGGGCTGCTTTCAAAATACGTTCGTAAGCAGGTAATGGCAGTGGCTGCTCAAGTGCTAATAGCTTCAGTGATTCTTTCTCGCACTGGTCAAAGAAAGTAAATAGGAAATCAACATCAGCGTGTTCAAAGTTGTAAGTTGATTGCTCAACCTCATTTTGATGGAAGATATCACCGTAGGTTACTTTACCTAGGGGACCATCTGTCCAAACCAAGTCATAGACTGAGTCAACGTTTTGAATGTACATCGCTAGACGCTCAATACCGTAAGTGATTTCGCCTGTAACAGGTTTACACTCAAGGCCGCCAACTTGCTGGAAGTAAGTGAACTGCGTTACTTCCATACCGTTAAGCCAAACTTCCCAGCCAAGACCCCAAGCACCCAAGGTTGGGTTTTCCCAGTTGTCTTCTACGAAACGGATGTCATGTACTTTGGTATCAACACCTAGTACTTCTAATGAGCCTAAGTACAGTTCCTGAATATTATCTGGAGACGGCTTAAGCATTACTTGGAACTGATAGTAGTGCTGAAGACGGTTAGGGTTTTCACCGTAACGACCGTCGGTTGGACGGCGAGAAGGTTGTACATACGCTGCTGCAATTGGTTCTGGACCTAGAGCTCGTAGACACGTCATTGGGTGCGAAGTACCTGCGCCCACTTCCATGTCAAGAGGTTGCACAATAGTACAGCCTTGTTGGCCCCAGTAATCCTGCAGCGCGAGGATCATGCCCTGAAAGGTTTTAATATCGTATTTCTGCATTGTCAGCTTCGCGAGATTAGTGGATGAAAAGATTAATTATCCAGTATACCTTGCCTGCTCTGAGGCGAGTAGGGGCAGTGGCTGTTTTTTATCCATCTGGAGCTTGTTTTGATATAATTCCCATTATTGATGCTGATTTTTAGCTAATCTTTGACATTATTTTGATGGCGTAAATGTAAAGGTTGATTACAATAACTATAAGAGATATTACCTCGAAAGCCTTTCGAGGTAATTTTTAGCATACCCTCGATGATTTGATCGAGCAGATAGGTCTTGAAATAAGATGGTAAATAAACAAGTAATGACGTCAAAAACTTGGGTGCGTGCAGCCGTAATTTCTGTTGTGGCAGCAATCACAATGACAGGTTGTTCTACTGTTAACCCTTACACGGGTGAAAGCCAAACAGCGAAAGGTACCGGTGGTTCAATTATTGGTGCGTTAGCCGGAGCTGCAATTGGTATTGCTTCTTCAAGTAAGCATGATCGCGGTAAAGGTGCACTTATTGGTGCTGCATCTGGCGCTGCATTGGGTGGCGGCATTGGTTATTACATGGATGTACAAGAAGCTAAACTGCGTCAGCAACTAGCTTCTTCAGGTATTAGTGTTACTCGTAATGGCAATAACATCATTTTGAATATGCCAAATGAAATTACCTTTGGTGTTGATCAGTCTTCATTAAATGGCCGTGCGATGGAAGCGTTACATAATGTAGCGTTAGTTGCTAAACAGTACCCTAAAACTCAACTTAACGTATTAGGCTTTACTGATAGCTCAGGTGCAGCAGCTTATAACCAGCGTTTATCACAAGTACGTGCTGGTGAAGTGGGTAACTACCTTATTCGTCAAGGTGTTGATGCTAATCGCGTAGTTTCTCAAGGACGCGGTGAAAATAGTCCTGTTGCCACTAACAGTACTTCACAGGGTCGTGCACAAAACCGTCGTGTAGAGATTATTCTATCTCCACTAGGTTAATTTATATTTAGTGTTTTAAAACGGCGAGCTTTGGCTCGCCGTTTTTGTATTTACTAAAAGATAAGTAATGGTTAGATTTCGTCATTTTTTTTGTTAATATACCCATTCCTTTGGGGAGTAGCCTCTCGCAGCTTGCGAGATAATTATCAACATAATCGAAGCAAAATCTTCGTGGTAATTATGATTTATCCAACGCGATAAATTTGGCAAGACCAACGGCAAACAGCACAAACCGGGGTGGGAGTGTATGTTTGCTATTGGTATAAATTATTCCCGCCCCAGAGAGCATGTTGTGAGTGTTTTAGCTGTTTCCATTACCTCTGTCGCCTTAGCTGAAATAGGTGATAAGACCCAACTTTTATCGTTGCTACTGGCTAGCCGATACCGAAAACCAATCCCTATTATTGGTGCTATTTTTTTAGCCACGATTGTTAATCACGCATTAGCTGCATGGCTCGGTGTGGCAATTGCTGACTATTTAACCCCTGATATTTTAAAATGGGTATTAGTCGTGAGCTTTGTGCTAATGGCAGGGTGGATTTTAATTCCTGATAAACTTGATGATGACGAGACGTTATCGAATCGAGGTCCGTTTATCGCCAGTTTTATTGCTTTCTTTATCGCTGAGGTTGGTGATAAAACGCAAATAGCGACGACTATGTTAGGAGCTAAATATCATGACGCCTTAATGTGGGTTGTCGTCGGAACAACAATTGGAATGCTGTTAGCCAACGTTCCAGTCGTGTTGATTGGTAAGTTCTCAGCGAACAAAATCCCGCTAGGTCTTATTCGTAAAGTTACAGCCATATTATTTGTGTTATTAGCGATTGCTGCTGGCTTTGGAATGTAGTTTCACATGAAACTATTCATAAAAATATTTGTAAGTTGAAGGTTTTGTTTCATCGTAATAAATTGTGATGTCGACATAATACCTACTGAGTGATGCGTGCTAGAGTAGTTACAAATAAGCATAATTCATTTGTTGGTCTTTATTGCTGGAGGGAGTATGGCTCGATTTCTTGCGATTTCACCTAAAAGTCAGTGTTGGTTATTTCACTTGGCGTTGATACTTAATATTTTAGGCATGGCGTTAACAGACATGTGGTTACCTATGGTGGTCGGGGCTATCATAACAGCATATCTCGCGGTAGATTCGTTAGTGAGATTACGTTATGTCTTACCATTGAAAAAAGAAATACGTGATTTACGCCATGAACTTGAAGTAATACGTCACAACAGAGATGATGTTTAGTACGTTTGCAGAATGATAAAAAAAGCAGCCTTTGGGCTGCTTTTTTGTTTTAAAGAAGGAATCTGGGTCTAGTTATTGCCTTTTTTGATCAAAAAGCGATACGGCACGCTTTCTGTATCTGCAGCGAGTAGGGTGTGATCCATAAAGCGACAAAAGCTTGGAATGTCGCGGGTAGTGGATGGATCATCAGCAACGACTAATAAGGTATCACTAGCTGCCATTTTCCTCACAGTTTTGCGCACCATCATTACTGGCTCTGGGCAACGTAGGCCTTGAGCATCGAGGCTATGGGTCGGATTTTCAAAAATTGCAGTCATAATTTACACGTATTATTGTAGACGTTGTGATCATACTGATGGATAAGAATTAATCAATAAGGCTTGGCAAATCAAGATAAATTGTGTAACGTTATTAACAATACATTAACTTTTCTTTCTAATGGATTAGGGGGATATTATGTTGACATCAATTGACCGCGTAATGATTTATGCCGTGTTGTGTATTATTTCATTTAGCACCATCATGCTAACCAGCCATTATTCAACAGGTCTATTCGCTATTGGTGGCTTACTTGCTGCTATTATTGGTTTATGGGTTGAACTTACTGATAAAAGTGAATTGGAACAACAAAAAAATCAGCGTTAGTACTGGTTTATGATGCAAGATATTTAATGTTCCCGCTGTAAAAGGTGGGATTTTTTTTAGCTATCCCGCCATAATGTCGCCATGTAGGATTAATTTTCAGCGTTAGAGAAGTACAACATGGAGCTCGAAGAAGTTTACCGTCGTGACTTAAATTTGCTGGTTGCGTTAAAAGTGTTATTGGATGAGTGCAGTGTTAGCCGAGCTGCGGTAAGGCTTAACTTAAGCCAATCAGCAATGAGTAGAGTATTAGGACGATTACGTGATTTACTTGGGGATCCGTTGTTTACTCGCCAAGGGCAATCATTATTGCCGACTCAGCGAGCGTTGGAATTAAATGAACAACTAAATGAACCGCTGGAATCATTACGAATATTATTGACCCCAAGTGATTTTGAGCCTGCAGCTTGTGAGCAAACGTTTAAGATTGCCACCACGGATTATGCAATGCAGACTATTTTGCCATTTGCATTACCCCGTATTTATCAAGAAGCCCCTCATCTTTCATTAGAGTTTAGTCCGCTGCAGCATGATAATTTGTTGTCGCAGTTAACCACGGGGGGATGTGATATGGCAATTTGTCGCCCAAGTGCTGAAATGGATCCGTTGTGTCATCAGCTTTTAGGCTTAGTGAGTGTTTTTTGTTTAGTTAGTCAGAATCATCCGCTCGCAAATAAACCGCTTACACTCCAGGATTACCTTAGTTATCCGCATGCGATGATTGCCGTTAGTGATGGTGTTAAGGCGTTACTTGATGAGCAGCTGCGTGGTCATCCTCAACCGAAAATGGTGTTACGGGCTTATCATTTAGAGGCTGCATTAGCAATTATTGAACAGATGCCTTTAATCATCACGGTACCAGCTGATTTGGCGTATTTAGTGGCTGAACGTTACCAATTAATTGTAAAGCCATTACCGTTTGAGTTTAAGCCGTTTGATTATTCATTATTGTGGCATGCGCGCTGTGAGCATTCAGCATCACAGATATGGTTGCGTAATATTATTAAAGAAGAATGTGGTCGACTGATTAACTCTCGCGTTCATGATATTGGCTTATTGTAACTTAACGGTTTTGAATAAATAAAAAGGCCAGCACTTGGCTGACCTTAATCATTAACTACAATAATGCTTTATCGCGTAATCATTACAGTTTAATTACTACTCGACCGGTAATTTGACCATTGGTAATTGCTTCTGCACATTCTGCAACTTGTTCAAGCGTTACTTCACGACATGCTTGTTCAAAGTAGCTTGCTGGAAGTAATTCAGTCAGACGTTGCCATGCTTGTTGACGTTTTTCAAATGGACACATTACTGAATCGATACCTTGCAAACGTACATTACGTAGAATGAAAGGCATTACTGTCGTTGGTAAATCAAAACCGCCAGCAAGACCACAAATAGCAACTGCGCCGTTATAGCTAATTTGGCTCAGAACTTTTGCTAATACTTTACTGCCTACAGTATCAATCGCGCCTGCCCATAATTGCTTATCAAGTGGACGAGCCGGTTCTTCAAAAACACTACGATCAATAATAGTGGTTGCGCCTAATTGTTTTAGTAGTGGACCATTAGTTTCAGCGCGACCTGTTACTGCTGCTACCTTATAGCCTAATTGTGCCAATAAGGTTACAGCCACTGAACCAACACCACCGCTAGCACCTGTTACTAAAATTTCGCCAGCATCAGGTGTTACACCTGCATCTACAATCGCTTGTACACATAACATTGCGGTTAAGCCAGCAGTACCGACCATCATAGCTTGTTTGCCGTCAAGGTTAGTCGGTAATGGTACTAACCAATCAGCTTTAAGACGGGCTTTTTCTGCCATGCCACCCCAATGGCCTTCACCTACGCCCCAACCCGTAAGTACAACTTTATCGCCAACGTGGTAGCGATCATCACCTGATTCTGCCACCGTACCCGTTAAATCAACCCCTGGAACCATTGGGAATTGACGCACAATACGACCTTTACCGGTAATTGCTAAGCCATCTTTGTAGTTTAATGAAGAGTAATCGACATCAATTAATACATCACCTTCAGGTAATTCAGATGTTGCTACTTGGCGAATAGTTGCTAGTGTTTTTTTATCTTCTTGTTCTAATACTAGTGCTTTAAACATTGCAATACTCCGGAAAAATCATGGTTAGCAATCAATATAGGATTGAGTGTAGACGGCTTATCTCTATGAAGAAAATGAAACTTACTCATTTAATCTATGTGTAAGTTGCATGTCTTATATTTCATTATATGCCAATAGCAACACCGTTTATATTGGAGTGAATATTGACGCGCTCCAACCATACTTGAATGTAATTATTCGATGCGCTCAAAGATAGTCGCAATGCCTTGCCCTAAACCGATACACATAGTCGCTAATCCAAAGCGAGCTTGTTTTTGTTCCATAAGATTTATCAAGGTGGTTGAAATACGCGCGCCAGAACAGCCCAGTGGATGGCCGAGTGCGATAGCGCCACCATTGAGGTTTATTTTTTCATCGAGCTGATCCATTAATCCTAGCGCTTTAATGCATGGCAACGTTTGGGCAGCAAACGCCTCATTGAGTTCAATGACGCCAATATCATGCAAGTTTAACCCTGCCCGTTGCAATGCTTTCTGTGTAGCAGGTACTGGACCAAACCCCATTAGTGATGGCTCACAACCAGCAATTGCCATGGCTTTAATACGGGCGCGAATGGTTAAGCCTAATGCTTGTGCTTGTCGTTCATCCATTATTAGCATGGCAGCTGCACCGTCAGATAATGCCGATGATGTTCCCGCGGTGACAGTACCATTAATAGGATCAAAGATAGGTCGTAATTGGCTTAAAGCTGCAACAGTTGTTTCGGGGCGTATAACTTCATCAGTAGTATACTTTCTCAAAACACCATCATTGTCATGGCCTTCCGTTGCGAAAATTTCATTCGTAAACCGTCCTTCAATCGTGGCTGCGTGGGCGAGGTGGTGCGAGCGCGCGCCAAATTGGTCTTGTTGTTCACGGCTGATGTCATATTTTCTTGCGAGCATTTCTGCTGTGAGTCCCATCATCGCTGCCGCTTTGGCAACTGTTTTCGATAGTCCTGGATGAAAATCAACACCGTGATCCATTGGAACATGGCCCATGTGTTCAACGCCGCCAATTAAACAACTTTGAGCATCGCCGACCATAATCGCGCGAGTGGCATCATGCAGTGCTTGCATTGATGAGCCGCAGAGACGATTAACGGTCGTAGCACCAACAGTGGTTGGAATACCCGCTAGTAGGGCTGAATTGCGGCCAATGTTAAACCCTTGCTCTAAGGTTTGTTGAACACACCCCCAATAAATATCTTCTAGATCATTCGGGTCTAATTGTGGATTACGACTCAGTAACCCTTGCATTAAGTGCGCTGATAAATCTTCAGCACGAACCTGTCGAAATGCGCCGCCTTTTGAGCGTCCCATTGGAGTACGGATACAGTCAACAATCACAACGTTATTCATAATGAAGCTCCTTAATGGTGGGTCATCGTGACCGCAGTCGCTGTAGGATAATAGTGCTCATCGGCGGCGGCTTTGGCTCTTAATCCGTCAGGTACCTGATATAACGGCCCGAGTGATTGATAGCTATCTGCTAACGCGACGTAATTGGCTAAACCTATATGCTCTAAATAACGGAACACACCACCTCTAAATGGAGGGAAACCTAAACCGTAGACCAAAGCCATATCAGCTTCTGCTGGAGTGGCGATAATCTTTTCTTCTAAGCAGCGCACGACTTCGTTGATCATTGGGATCAGCATTCGGTCTGTGATCGTGGTGCTATCAAATGATGTTGGTGCTGCTGCAATCGGTGCCAGTAAGGTTGCGGTTTGTGGATCAAATGCTTTTTTTGGTTTGCCTTTTTTATCAAGGCTGTAATTAAAAAAGCCGGCTCCTGTCTTTTGACCGAAGCGTTGTTGTTGATATAACACATCAATCGCATCTGTATATTGTTTTGCCATGCGTTGCGGAAAGCCTTGTGCCATGACTTTTTGGGCATGATGAGCTGTATCAATCCCAACCACATCTAATAAATAAGCCGGCCCCATTGGCCACCCAAAATCAGCTTCCATAACGGTATCAATCTGGCAGTAATCACCGCCATCACGTAGCAGTAAACTAAACGCTGCCAGATAAGGAAATAAAACGCGATTAACGAAGAAACCGGGGCAGTCATTGACGACGATCGGCGTTTTTCCCATTTTCGTGGCATAAGCGACAACTCGAGCAATGGTTTCATCGGAGGTGTGTTGGCCGCGAATGATTTCAACTAAT
Organism: Photobacterium kishitanii; assembly: GCF_000613045.3. Taxonomy (NCBI): domain Bacteria; kingdom Pseudomonadati; phylum Pseudomonadota; class Gammaproteobacteria; order Vibrionales; family Vibrionaceae; genus Photobacterium; species Photobacterium kishitanii. The sequence continues at coordinate 73,185 of NZ_LN794352.1, forward strand.
GGCATTTTGTGGACGGGGTTAAAAAAATGCATGCCACAAAAGTTTTGTGGTCGTTGTAATGATGTGGCGAGTAAATTAATCGGGATTGTTGAGGTATTAGAAGTGATCACTGTGGTATCAGTCACCTGTTGTTCAACCTCGGCCAGTACGGCTGCTTTTATGGTTGGGTTCTCAACCACCGCTTCAATAACGACATCGACTTGCTGAGTATCGGAATAGGTCAGCGAAGGGGTAATCATCGCTAATGTTGCCGCCATCTGTAAGCCATCAATGCGACCTCGAGTGAGCTTTTTATTGAGTAACTTCGCCGCTTGCTGCATTCCCAGTGTTAAGGCATCGGTAGTGATATCTTTCATTATGACAGGAACATGGTGAGTGACAGATTGATAGGCAATACCGCCGCCCATGATCCCAGCACCTAGCACCATTGCTTGTTGTGTGGTTGGTGCTGTTTTTATGGCTTGTTTAGCGTGATTTTTTAGATATTGATCATTAAGGAATATCCCTACTAATGATTGAGCGACATTGGTTTTAGCCAGTTTGATAAAGTGGTTGTTTTCGATAGTAAGTGCCTGCTCACGTTCACAGGTTGCAGCTGTTTCAATTGCGGTGATTGCTGCCATCGGTGCGGGATAATGTTTACCGGCAATGTTAGCCACCATTGCTTTAGCGGTAGTAAAACTCATGAGGGCTTCAGTAGCATTTAAACGTAGTGGTATTTGTTTTTGATATCGACGTTGTTGCCAGTCTAGATCACCCTTAATGGCTTGTTTAACCATGCTCAATGCCGCTGTTGGTAACATATCGGTGGCAACGACTGCATCGATTAAACCGAGACTTAAAGCGGCAGCCGCTTTTTTATCTTTGCCGGTAGTAATAACCTCCATGGCGTTATCTGCGCCAATTAAGCGCGGTAAACGTACTGTGCCCCCAAAGCCTGGCATGATGCCAAGTTTAGTTTCTGGTAATCCAATGCGAGCTTGATGATCTGCAATTCTAAAATCGGTAGCTAAAATACATTCACAGCCACCACCAAGTGCGTAGCCATTTATCGCAGCCACAGTTGGAACGGGTAAATCTTCAAGTTTATTAAAGATAGTGTTGGCGTGATGAAGCCATTGTGACAGTTGATCGGCTGGTAGAGAGAATAAGCCTAGAAATTCAGTGATATCTGCACCAACAATAAAACTGGCTTTGGTTGAACGTAAAATTAAACCTTTGAGATTGGGTTGTTGATAAAGCGCATCAAGTGCCAGATTAAAGCTTTCAAGGGTTGCGAGGTCGAATTTATTGACAGGGGATGGCGCCGCAAAAATAAGTTCAGCAATGCCATCTTCGAGGTAATGGACTGAGAGTGTTTCACCGTGGTAAATCATGTTCTATCTCCATATATTCCATTCTATGACGGATTAGGTGTGATTTAACTGGTTTGACCTGTAGTGGTTAATGTTTAGTCTGAACCGCAATGCGTACAAATTCAATAATTAATTTAAACATTTGTTTAACATTGCTAGCTAGTGCATCATCTTTAATACAATAATTCGAATAGTGACATCAGTTGTAGGCAATAATTAGCATTGCTTTAGTGGTAATAGGAATATGTTATCCTGCCACTCTTTTATTGATGATGGGATATGTTTTATGTCAACTTCTGAGCCTTATTTAATCCCACTGCAACCAGTGATTTTTGAAGAAGAAATTAAGAAAAGCCATTTTATTACTTACTTGGCACACACAGCCTCGATTGAGGCTGCTAAACAGTTTATTGGCGAAGTAAAGTCAGCCCATTCAAATGCTAATCACCACTGTTGGGGATTTGTTGCTGGTAGACCAACAGATTCAATGTCGTGGGGCTTTAGTGATGATGGCGAACCGTCGGGTACGGCAGGTAAACCAATATTGGCTCAATTAACGGGTTGTGGTGTCGGTGAACTAACGGCAGTTGTCGTGCGCTATTTTGGTGGTATCCATTTAGGCACTGGTGGGTTAGTTAAGGCCTATGGCGGTGGTGTACAACAAGCATTAACGTTACTGACCACACAACAAAAGATCATCATCAGTGAGTTGTTTTTATGTTGTGATTATAATCAAATATCATTAGTTGAAGCATTATTAGGTGAATATAACGGCACTCAACTTAAAGCCGATTATGGTCAACAAGTAAGTATGCACTTAGCACTTGATAGTCGAATAGTGACTGAGTTTAGTACCAAACTCATTAATCGAAGTGGTGGGCGAATCATCGCAACATCAACGCCAGATAGTTAACCACTATTTATTTTTTATGTATTTTCAGATGAGGGCCGATTAAGGCCATGCAGTTTCGTTCAATTACTCGTATCGTCGGGCTATTGCTCGCTCTATTTAGTGTAACCATGTTAATTCCCGCATTGGTAGCTCTGATCTACCGCGATGGTGCGGGATTTCCTTTTGTGGTGACGTTCTTTCTATTGCTAGCGGGAGGCTCATTATTATGGTTTCCTAACCGTTACCAACGGCATGAATTAAAAGCCCGTGATGGTTTTTTAATTGTAGTGTTATTTTGGGGGGTAATAGGCAGTGCGGGTGCGGTGCCTTTTCTATTATCTAAAAATCCAGACTTATCAGTTGCTGACTCCTTTTTTGAATCATTTTCTGCACTGACAACAACAGGGGCAACGGTCATTGTTGGTCTTGATCATTTACCGAAAGCGATTTTATTTTATCGGCAGTTATTGCAGTGGTTTGGCGGTATGGGGATCATCGTATTAGCTGTCGCGATATTACCGGTATTAGGTGTCGGTGGTATGCAGTTATACCGCGCGGAAACACCAGGACCGGTAAAAGACAGCAAGATGACGCCACGCATTGCCGAAACCGCGAAAACGTTGTGGTATATATATTTAGCATTAACCATTGCTTGTGCGTTAGCTTTTTGGCTGGCGGGTATGAGTGGTTTTGATGCCATATCCCATAGTTTTTCAACGATTGCGATTGGGGGATTCTCAACTCATGATGCCAGTATCGGTTATTTTAATAGTCCTACTATTAATATGATCACGGTGTTTTTTCTCTTAATATCCGCTTGTAATTTTTCGCTTCACTTTGCTGCGTTTGGTAATGGCAATATAAATCTCAAAACTTATTGGCGAGATCCTGAGTTTCGCGCGTTTTTTGTGGTGCAATTTATTTTATTTGCGATTTGTTTTGGGGTGTTATTAAAGCATCATTCTTACGACAGTTCTTTTGATGCCTTTGATCAAGCATTGTTCCAAACCGTATCTATATCGACTACCGCTGGATTTACCACTACTGGCTTTTCTGATTGGCCGTTATTTTTACCTGTTTTACTGTTGTTCTCTTCTTTTATAGGAGGCTGTGCCGGTTCGACTGGGGGCGGCATGAAAGTTATTCGAATGTTGTTGCTGTCATTACAAGGGGTGCGAGAGTTAAAACGCTTGGTGCACCCTCGAGCGGTGTACACCATTAAGTTGGGGAATAAAGCGTTACCGCAACGGGTGGTTGATGCGGTGTGGGGTTTCTTCTCTGCTTACGCGCTGGTATTTGTGGTGTGTATGCTAGCACTGATTGCGACAGGCATTGATGAGTTAACCGCTTTTTCTGCAGTGGCTGCCACCCTCAATAATTTAGGACCTGGTTTAGGTGAAGTTGCAGTACATTTTGGTCAAGTAAATGATTCAGCGAAATGGATCCTCATTATTGCTATGCTATTTGGTCGTTTAGAAGTATTTACATTATTAGTTTTATTTACGCCGACCTTTTGGCGCAATTAAAGGAGCGATCATGGAAAAGGTGTTATTACTGCATTCTAGCTGTGAAGGACAAACGATTAAAATCCTTAACCATATAGAGCAGGACTTAGGTGAGCAGTATCAATGTGAATATGCTGATATTCATCTAGAACCAAAAATTGATTTTAGTGGTTATGATCGCGTACTTATTGGCGCTTCTGTTCGTTATGGGCATTTAAATAAAAAGCTTTATCAATTTATAGATCGTAACCTTGAGAATCTTGAGCAAGCAAATGTGGCTTTCTTTTGTGTTAATTTAACGGCGCGTAAAGAAGGTAAAGATACCCCTGCTACTAGTGCTTATGTGAAGAAGTTTTTATTGAAGTCGCCGTGGAACCCTAAAATGATGGCTGTGTTTGCGGGTGCATTACGTTATCCACGGTATAACTTTTTTGATCGCACCATGATTAAGCTGATAATGAAGTTAACCGATGGTGAAACAGATACAACTAAAGAAGTTGAGTATACAGATTGGCAAAAAGTGTCTAATTTTAGCCAACAATTTAAGGCGCTATAATCGTATTATTGAACGCTTTGTTTGCTTTTTGATCTAACGAACTATTTTTATTGATAAATAGCATCAAACTAGTTGCGATGACGGCAGTTGTCTTTATACTGCTGCTCTATCGAAACAGTGAGCGACTTATAAATAAGACGTTATGCTTCAATCGATTGGATAATGAGCCAGATGAAATAAATTTAAAAAAGTGGTTGACACTTTATGTTATTTCGCTAGAATGGCCGTCCACTTCAACGAAACGATTAAGCTGTTAAATGCTTAGTGAATCGAAGAAGAATGTTCTTTAACAATTTGACCATGCAATCTGTGTGGGCACTCACTGAATAGTTAAGTCGAAAGATTTATCAATAAACTGAGTGACCAAAACAAAATGACGCAAGTTATTTTGGCACAGTTATTTAATTATCATTTTTTAAATGATAAAAAGCTTTAATTTACATTCTTTATTTATAAAGAAAAGGTATTTAAAGTCAGTATTTATTGAGCCGGTCGAAAGACCAACAAAACTTTAATTGAAGAGTTTGATCATGGCTCAGATTGAACGCTGGCGGCAGGCCTAACACATGCAAGTCGAGCGGTAACAGAAAAGAAGCTTGCTTCTTTTGCTGACGAGCGGCGGACGGGTGAGTAATGCCTGGGAATATACCCTGATGTTGGGGGATAACTATTGGAAACGATAGCTAATACCGCATAATCTCTTCGGAGCAAAGAGGGGGACCTTCGGGCCTCTCGCGTCAGGATTAGCCCAGGTGGGATTAGCTAGTTGGTGGGGTAATGGCTCACCAAGGCGACGATCCCTAGCTGGTCTGAGAGGATGATCAGCCACACTGGAACTGAGACACGGTCCAGACTCCTACGGGAGGCAGCAGTGGGGAATATTGCACAATGGGGGAAACCCTGATGCAGCCATGCCGCGTGTATGAAGAAGGCCTTCGGGTTGTAAAGTACTTTCAGTTGTGAGGAAGGCGTTGGAGTTAATAGCTTTAGCGTTTGACGTTAGCAACAGAAGAAGCACCGGCTAACTCCGTGCCAGCAGCCGCGGTAATACGGAGGGTGCGAGCGTTAATCGGAATTACTGGGCGTAAAGCGCATGCAGGCGGTCTGTTAAGCAAGATGTGAAAGCCCGGGGCTCAACCTCGGAACAGCATTTTGAACTGGCAGACTAGAGTCTTGTAGAGGGGGGTAGAATTTCAGGTGTAGCGGTGAAATGCGTAGAGATCTGAAGGAATACCGGTGGCGAAGGCGGCCCCCTGGACAAAGACTGACGCTCAGATGCGAAAGCGTGGGGAGCAAACAGGATTAGATACCCTGGTAGTCCACGCCGTAAACGATGTCTACTTGAAGGTTGTGGCCTTGAGCCGTGGCTTTCGGAGCTAACGCGTTAAGTAGACCGCCTGGGGAGTACGGTCGCAAGATTAAAACTCAAATGAATTGACGGGGGCCCGCACAAGCGGTGGAGCATGTGGTTTAATTCGATGCAACGCGAAGAACCTTACCTACTCTTGACATCCAGAGAATTCGCTAGAGATAGCTTAGTGCCTTCGGGAACTCTGAGACAGGTGCTGCATGGCTGTCGTCAGCTCGTGTTGTGAAATGTTGGGTTAAGTCCCGCAACGAGCGCAACCCTTATCCTTGTTTGCCAGCACGTAATGGTGGGAACTCCAGGGAGACTGCCGGTGATAAACCGGAGGAAGGTGGGGACGACGTCAAGTCATCATGGCCCTTACGAGTAGGGCTACACACGTGCTACAATGGCGTATACAGAGGGCTGCAAGCTAGCGATAGTGAGCGAATCCCACAAAGTACGTCGTAGTCCGGATTGGAGTCTGCAACTCGACTCCATGAAGTCGGAATCGCTAGTAATCGTGAATCAGAATGTCACGGTGAATACGTTCCCGGGCCTTGTACACACCGCCCGTCACACCATGGGAGTGGGCTGCACCAGAAGTAGATAGCTTAACCTTCGGGAGGGCGTTTACCACGGTGTGGTTCATGACTGGGGTGAAGTCGTAACAAGGTAGCCCTAGGGGAACCTGGGGCTGGATCACCTCCTTACCTAAAGACTTATGCTGTTTTATGCAGTGTCCACACAGATTGCTTGGTCGAAATGTAGAACGTAAAAAGACTTGGGTCTGTAGCTCAGGTGGTTAGAGCGCACCCCTGATAAGGGTGAGGTCGGTGGTTCGAGTCCACTCAGACCCACCACTTTTTCTCCCAGAAAAAGTGGCGGTAAAGTCTTTTACATCGTTGGGGTTATAGCTCAGCTGGGAGAGCGCCTGCCTTGCACGCAGGAGGTCTGCGGTTCGATCCCGCATAGCTCCACCACTCTTTAAACGCACTTCTCTTGAAAGACAGAGAGTTCAGTGTTTTTAAAAAGTGGTTATCTAACGATGATTACATGTTCTTTAACAATCTGGAAAGCTGACTAGTAAATTCAATCGAAAGATTGATTTTAAAAATGTTTTTATCTTCGGATAAAAACGAGTTCTCAAAACATACACATTCAAGTGTCTGTGTTTGGTTTCACTTTTTAAAGTGAAGACAAATAAATGAGTCCGGCGAAAAACCAATGTTTAATATTTTCTTGATCGGATTATTAAACGCAAACCTTGGTTGTTTGAACATACAAGACCTCTTGGGGTTGTATGGTTAAGTGACTAAGCGTACACGGTGGATGCCTTGGCAGTCAGAGGCGATGAAGGACGTATTAACTTGCGATAAGCCCAGATTAGGCAGTAAAAGCCACTTGAGTCTGGGATTTCCGAATGGGGAAACCCACTAGCATAAGCTAGTATCATTAACTGAATACATAGGTTAATGAAGCGAACCGGGGGAACTGAAACATCTAAGTACCCCGAGGAAGAGAAATCAACCGAGATTCCGGTAGTAGCGGCGAGCGAAACCGGATTAGCCCTTAAGCTAGTTCTGCGTTAGGTGAAGGTTCTGGAAAGGACCGCGATACAGGGTGATAGCCCCGTAACCAACAACGCTTTATTAGTGAAATCGAGTAGGACGGGACACGTGATATCCTGTTTGAACATGGGGGGACCATCCTCCAAGGCTAAATACTCCTGACTGACCGATAGTGAACCAGTACCGTGAGGGAAAGGCGAAAAGAACCCCTGTGAGGGGAGTGAAATAGAACCTGAAACCGTGTACGTACAAGCAGTAGGAGCCCACTTGTTGGGTGACTGCGTACCTTTTGTATAATGGGTCAGCGACTTAATTTTAGTAGCAAGGTTAACCGTTTAGGGGAGCCGTAGGGAAACCGAGTCTTAACTGGGCGTCATAGTTGCTAGGATTAGACCCGAAACCGAGTGATCTAGCCATGGGCAGGTTGAAGGTGAGGTAACACTTACTGGAGGACCGAACCGACTAATGTTGAAAAATTAGCGGATGACTTGTGGCTAGGGGTGAAAGGCCAATCAAACTCGGAGATAGCTGGTTCTCCCCGAAAGCTATTTAGGTAGCGCCTCGGACGAATACTACTGGGGGTAGAGCACTGTTAAGGCTAGGGGGTCATCCCGACTTACCAACCCTTTGCAAACTCCGAATACCAGTAAGTACTATCCGGGAGACACACGGCGGGTGCTAACGTCCGTCGTGAAGAGGGAAACAACCCAGACCGCCAGCTAAGGTCCCAAAGTTATAGCTAAGTGGGAAACGATGTGGGAAGGCTCAGACAGCCAGGATGTTGGCTTAGAAGCAGCCATCATTTAAAGAAAGCGTAATAGCTCACTGGTCGAGTCGGCCTGCGCGGAAGATTTAACGGGGCTAAGCTATACACCGAAGCTGCGGCAATGTGAATTTATTCACATTGGGTAGGGGAGCGTTCTGTAAGCCGTTGAAGGTGCATTGTAAAGTGTGCTGGAGGTATCAGAAGTGCGAATGCTGACATGAGTAACGATAAAGGGAGTGAAAAACTCCCTCGCCGGAAGATCAAGGGTTCCTGTCCAACGTTAATCGGGGCAGGGTAAGTCGACCCCTAAGGCGAGGCCGAAAGGCGTAGTCGATGGGAAACGGGTTAATATTCCCGTACTTCTTATAATTGCGATGGAGGGACGGAGAAGGCTAGGTGAGCCTGGCGACGGTTGTCCAGGTCCAAGTATGTAGGCTGATGGTTTAGGCAAATCCGGACCATCTTAAGGCTGAGATACGATGTCGAGCTACTACGGTAGTGAAGTCATTGATGCCATGCTTCCGGGAAAAGCTTCTAAGCTTCAGATTATAAGAAATCGTACCCCAAACCGACACAGGTGATCAGGTAGAGAATACCAAGGCGCTTGAGAGAACTCGGGTGAAGGAACTAGGCAAAATGGTACCGTAACTTCGGGAGAAGGTACGCTCCTAGCGGTGATGAGACTTGCTCTCTAAGCTGCCGGGAGTCGCAGATACCAGGTGGCTGCAACTGTTTATTAAAAACACAGCACTGTGCAAAATCGAAAGATGACGTATACGGTGTGACGCCTGCCCGGTGCCGGAAGGTTAATTGATGGGGTTAGACTTCGGTCGAAGCTCTTGATCGAAGCCCCGGTAAACGGCGGCCGTAACTATAACGGTCCTAAGGTAGCGAAATTCCTTGTCGGGTAAGTTCCGACCTGCACGAATGGCGTAATGATGGCCACGCTGTCTCCACCCGAGACTCAGTGAAATTGAAATCGCAGTGAAGATGCTGTGTACCCGCGGCTAGACGGAAAGACCCCGTGAACCTTTACTATAGCTTGGCACTGAACATTGACCCTACATGTGTAGGATAGGTGGGAGACGTTGAAGCAACCGCGCCAGTGGTTGTGGAGTCAATCTTGAAATACCACCCTTGTATGCTTGATGTTCTAACGTTGGCCCCTTATCGGGGTTACGGACAGTGCCTGGTGGGTAGTTTGACTGGGGCGGTCTCCTCCCAAAGAGTAACGGAGGAGCACGAAGGTGGGCTAATCACGGTCGGACATCGTGAGGTTAGTGCAATGGCATAAGCCCGCTTGACTGCGAGAATGACAATTCGAGCAGGTGCGAAAGCAGGTCATAGTGATCCGGTGGTTCTGAATGGAAGGGCCATCGCTCAACGGATAAAAGGTACTCCGGGGATAACAGGCTGATACCGCCCAAGAGTTCATATCGACGGCGGTGTTTGGCACCTCGATGTCGGCTCATCACATCCTGGGGCTGAAGTCGGTCCCAAGGGTATGGCTGTTCGCCATTTAAAGTGGTACGCGAGCTGGGTTTAGAACGTCGTGAGACAGTTCGGTCCCTATCTGCCGTGGGCGTTGGATGATTGAGAGGGGCTGCTCCTAGTACGAGAGGACCGGAGTGGACGAACCGCTGGTGTTCGGGTTGTATCGCCAGATGCATTGCCCGGTAGCTAAGTTCGGAATCGATAACCGCTGAAAGCATCTAAGCGGGAAGCGAGCCTCAAGATGAGTCATCCCTAGACCTTTAAGGTCTCTAAAGGGTTGTTGAAGACTACAACGTTGATAGGTCAGGTGTGTAAGTGCTGCGAGGCATTGAGCTAACTGATACTAATTGCCCGTGAGGCTTAACCATACAACACCCAAGGGGTTTTTCTTCTCAAAGAGAAGAGACGGACTCTGCAAACGCTTGAATGCGTGTTGAGAACAACTAGTTAGATTTTCCAAGATTGCTATTTATTGCCATAAGGCGGTAAATAAAACAGAATTTGCTTGGCGACCATAGCGTTATGGACCCACCTGATCCCTTGCCGAACTCAGTAGTGAAACGTAATAGCGCCGATGGTAGTGTGGGGTCTCCCCATGTGAGAGTAGGACATCGCCAGGCTTTAATTTCGTTTTTATCTTTTTATAAAAGGTAGAGACAACAAGTTGCATTTATGCTGAATAGACACTGCGGAGTGGTAGTTCAGTTGGTTAGAATACCGGCCTGTCACGCCGGGGGTCGCGGGTTCGAGTCCCGTCCACTCCGCCATTACTAAAGACATAGTTAAGTCTTTAAAATAACTACAGGGGTGTAGCTCCAACTGGCAGAGCAGCGGATTCCAAATCCGCGTGTTGGGAGTTCGAATCTCTCCACCCCTGCCATCTTCAAGAAAGCCTCGACAGTAATGTCGGGGCTTTTTTACATCTGTATCATTGTGATAGATAGAGTGTAGCTCCAACTGGCAGAGCAGCAGCTTCCACCATACCGAAAATCAGCGCCTGTTGGGCGTTTGAAACTCGTAACCCCTGCCATATTCAAGAAAGCCTCGACAGCAATATGAGGCTTTTTTACATTTGTATCATTGTGATAGATAGGGTGTAGCTTCAACTGGCAGCGCAGCGGATTCAGCGATACCGAAAATCAGCGCCTGTTGGAAGTTTGAATCTCGTCATCTTAGCCATCTTCAAGAAAGCATCGACAGCAATGTGAGGATTTTTACATCGGTATCATTGTGATAGATAGGGTATAGCTTCAACTGGCAGCGCAGTGGATTCAGCGATACCAAAAATAAGCGCGTGTTGGAAGCTCGAATATCGTAACCCTTGCCATCTTCAAGAAAGCCTCGACAGCAATGTCGGGGCTTTTTTACGTCGGTATCATTGTGATAGATAAGGTATCGCTTCAACTGGCACGATACCGAAAATCAGCGCGTGTTAGGCGTTCGAATCTCGTCATCTCAGCCATATCCAAGAAAGCCTCGACAGTAATGTGAGGCTTTTTTTAGGTCTATATGGCAGTGATGATTGGTTATCGCTTTAACAAGAGCAGCTGAAGTGATGGTTTTAATACAATAAAGCCTAAGCATAAGTGTTGAGGCTTTATTGTTTAATTACTGATAATTATAGAAATGAGTTAGCCATTGCTGGGCGATCATTATTTCATCATTATCAGATAAAGCCTGAATACCATCAGTGAACTGCTGAGGCTGATTAAGTAGTTGTAACCCTGCCAACATATGCGCAGCTTCAAATAAATAGAGTGTAGGATCACCCATACCTGTTTTAAAGGGAGTATTGGCTGACTCACCGCCAGCAAGCAGATAAACACAGACGCCATTACGGGTTTGGTATTCTTTGACTAATTGATTACTGCTAATTTCGGTTAATACACCCTGAGTGACTAACTCTGGTAGCCGAAGTTCATCATCGGCAGAGGTTACGGTGGTAATGAAAAGTGGCTGGGTTAGATGGTCAAATATTTCGGCTGTTAATGCGCCATTGCCAGTACAGCAAAAAACCATATTGCATTGTTGTATTAAGTATTCAAGAGAGCAAACATGAACACCGTCTCGTGGAAACTGGGTTAAGCGGCGAGGATCTTGGTCAAAGACATGAATATTACAAATATCCTTGTTTTGTAAGTGCTTAATAATTCCACGGCCGAGGTTACCTGCACCAACAACTCCCATTCTTAAAAATCCAGCGTTATTAATTTTAAGGCCAAACTCTTCCCGTAAAATTTGATCAGAATAATGAACAATACATTCAGAGGCTTCAGTATCTGCTGGTGTTTTGATACTTAAATGAGAAACGGTAACTAAGGGCTTGTTGATATTCTTATTGCAATATTTGTATAAGCCATTAGCTGTTAATTCAGTGATACCAACTAATTGTTGCTGAAAGGCATGACATAAATGTTCACTCGCACTGGCAAAATAGCCGCCATGATCAAGTATTAAAAAAGGGCTATCGTGGCTGATATATTGCCGAATAAGTGCTTCACAATGTAGAGGATCACGTAAAGACTCCTTATTGTAACTAGGGTTTACTATCTGGCAGTTAGCGATTTGGTTGATGGTTTTTAATAGCTCAGGATTGGCGTCTGCAGTCGCATTTTTAGGAATGAAAACCAGCGGATGCGCTAATTGTGCTAATACATTTATATACGGTAATGAGCCTTCATAGCAGTGCATCACCGAAAATATCACGAGGTTCGGTGGTACAGGGTAATCTTGGGCGACTTGTTTCAAGAATTGATAACCGTGTTCCGCATAAAAATCAGAACAATATGAATGCGTTAAAATTGCGTGTGTCATGAAAATTTCCTTTTTCAATGCAATAAATTAGCGGAAGCAAGGCATTGATATAACAATATTAAAATAATTGAAGTAACGCTTTTAAGACATTTTCTTGATGGCGTGATTGTTTACAACAAAGACCTAGGCTTAATGGTGCAATCAGCTCTTCAGGAAAACGCTGCACTTTATCACTCATTGGGCTGTTATTGATAACAACATCGGGTGCAATACCGATTCCACAACCTAAGGCAACCATACTGACGATAGCTTCATGACCAGAAATTTGAGCGTAAATTGGTGGTGATATTTTTTTTTCTTTAAACCAAGTATTTGCTCGTGATCTTGCTGGGCCTGATTCTGCAAGAATGAAAGGTAGTGTTTGCCAATTGGGACCTTGATTTAATAGTTGTTGAATTGCTGGCGGCGCAATTGTCGGTGCAATCACTGACATTGGAATATGATCTAATTCTATATAAGTTAATTTAGTGGAAAGTTGCTCTGGTTTGGCGGTAATAGCAACATCAACTTCATCATTCAGCACTTTATCAATCGCTAATGCAGAATCACCGGTTAATAATTGAATTTCTATTTGTGGATAGCGATGACGAAAAGCAGTTAATATTGCGGGTAAGTGACTATAACTTGCAGTTACTGAACAAAATATTTTTAGTTTGCCTTGGAGTAATGAACTACCACTGTTTAATTCGGTTTTCAGTGACAGCCAATTAGAAATAATCGTAGTCGCTACTGGGATCAGTTTTTTTCCTGCCATGGTGAGTTCAACACTGCGGTTGTCACGGCGGAATAAGCTTTGTCCTAATTCTTGTTCAAGACGTTGAATAACACGACTCAGCGCTGATGGGCTGATATGCATCGACTGCGCTGTATGATGAAAACTTAGCGAATCACTTAGGTGAAGAAAAAGTTGCAGATTTTTAATGTTCATTGTCTGATGTTGCATAATTTGCAATTGATTGTTGTGAATATAGCACTTTGCGCAACAAGTTACCTGATCTACTATCATTCTATTCGATAAATAAATATCGAACCAAGGATAAATATATTTCACGGAGTTTGTTGTTATGGCTAATTATTTCAATACCTTAAATTTGCGCCAGCAGTTAGATCAACTGGGCCGTTGTCGTTTTATGGATCGTGCAGAATTTGCTACCGAAGCTGATTACCTTAAAGGTAAAAAGGTGGTTATTGTCGGATGTGGCGCGCAAGGCTTAAACCAAGGTCTTAACATGCGAGATTCTGGATTGAATGTTGCTTATGCTCTTCGCCAGGCGGCAATTGATGAGCAGCGTCCATCATTTAAAAATGCACGTGATAATGGTTTTGAAGTTGGTAGCTATGAACAATTGATTCCACAAGCGGATTTGGTTGTAAACCTTACTCCTGATAAACAACATACCAATGTTGTTGAAACCATAATGCCATTAATGAAGCAAGGTGCGGCATTAGGTTATTCCCACGGTTTTAATATCGTTGAAGAAGGCATGCAAATTCGTAAAGACTTAACCGTGGTTATGGTTGCACCTAAGTGTCCGGGTACGGAAGTTCGTGAAGAATATAAGCGTGGTTTTGGTGTACCAACCTTGATTGCGGTTCATCCTGAAAATGATCCTCAAGCTGACGGCCTTGAAATTGCTAAAGCATGGGCTGCTGCAACGGGGGGGCATCGTGCGGGTGTGCTTGAGTCATCCTTTGTAGCTGAAGTTAAGTCTGATCTTATGGGTGAGCAAACTATTTTATGTGGCATGCTGCAAGCCGGTTCAATTGTGTGCTACGAAAAAATGCTAGCAGATGGTATTGAGCCAGCGTATGCGGGTAAGTTGCTACAATTTGGTTGGGAAACGATTACTGAAGCGCTTAAATTTGGTGGCGTTACTCATATGATGGATCGCCTTTCAAATCCAGCTAAAGTAAAAGCCTTCGATTTATCTGAAGAACTTAAAGATCTTATGCGTCCGTTATATAACAAGCATATGGATGACATTATTTCAGGTCACTTCTCAACGACTATGATGGCTGACTGGGCCAACGATGATGCAGAATTATTGGGTTGGCGTGGTGAAACCGCTGAGACTCAATTTGAAAACTATCCCGACTCAGATATTCAAATTTCAGAGCAAGAATACTTTGATAACGGTATTTTGATGGTAGCAATGGTGCGCGCTGGGGTTGAATTGGCATTTGAAGCGATGACGGCGTCAGGCATTATTGATGAGTCTGCTTATTATGAGTCGCTACATGAGTTGCCATTAATTGCTAATACGGTTGCTCGTAAGCGTCTGTATGAGATGAATGTGGTTATTTCAGATACTGCTGAGTACGGTAACTATTTATTTGCTAATGTGGCGACACCGCTATTGCGTGATCACTTTATGGCAACGGTAACAACCGATGTTATTGGTAAGGGCTTAACGACAACAACTAACTTTGTTGATAACCAAAAGCTGATTGAAGTTAATGAAGCATTACGTAATCATCCTGTTGAAGTGATTGGTAAGCAGTTACGTGGTTATATGAAAGACATGAAACATATTGCCGTTGGCGGTTAAGCTTTAGCTTAAATATTCATTAAAAATAAAGCCCAGTTTGATGAGAACTGGGCTTTTTCGTGGCAGTAATAATCGTTAATTAAGCTTTAGTACTGTTGTCTTCGTCATTTAGTTTAGCTTCAAATGCTGACATTTTTTGTTCAAGTTCAGTCAATTTCTGACGAGTGCGTAATAGCACTTGAGTTTGGACGTCAAACTCTTCACGAGTGACTACATCAAGTTTACCCAATTGGGATTGGATCACCTGGCGTACTTTCTGTTCAACGTCATTACCTAGATCTTTAACTGGTTTAGGCATTGCGTCTTGAATTTGTTTAGCTACTTGCTCAAGTTTCTTTGAATCGAACATGATTCGCTTACTCCGTTGCGAAAATCGTTATTAGTCATTGTAATCGGCGCTGTAGTGAAAAGAAAAGGGCGCTGATGATTCAGCGCCCTTTTTCGTGTTGGTTAATTAGAAATGGTTGTCTAAACCATCATCTTCTTCAACAAACACGGGTAGCGGTTTATGCTCACTAGCCAAGAATGTATAAATAACTGGTAATACAAACAAGGTAAATAGTGTACCGATAGATAAACCAGCCACAATAACAATACCAATACTGAAACGCGATGCTGCACCAGCACCTGATGCATACAATAGCGGTATTAGACCGGCAATCATGGCACAGGTTGTCATTAGGATTGGACGGAGACGAATCTTCGCCGCTTCCATTACGGCATCCATGCGGTTTTTACCGTGGTAGAGCTGTTCTTCTTTGGCGACTTCACAAATCAATATTCCGTGTTTGGTTATCAATCCTATGAGGGTTATCAAACCTATCTGCGAGTAGATATTGAGTGTTGTCGCACCCCACGCGAGGGCAATCAGTGCACCACAAATTGCTAATGGTACTGAAACTAGGATTACTAATGGATCACGTAGTGATTCAAATTGAATCGCAAGCACCAAGAAAATAATCGCTAATGCTAGACCAAATGTAGCGTATAGCGCATTACCTTCAGTGACGTACTGACGACTTTCACCTAAGTAGTTGTGGCTATAGCCTTTTGGTAAGACTTTCGCTGATTCAGTATTTAACCAGTTAACCGCTTCACCAATTGAGGTACCAGGGGCTAATACTGCACCGATGGTTGCCGCATTTTGTTGGTTAAAGCTTGGTAGTGTTGGTGGTGCTGGAGTGACTTTGATGGTCACTAAGCTACCTAGTGGAATTAAATCACCGCTGTTTGTTTTGACGTAGTAATTGTTCAAATCTTTTGGATTGAAACGATCTTTACGCTCAACTTGCGGAATAACCTTGTAAGAACGACCTAAAATATCGACGCGGTTAATATCACCACCGGCAAGCATGGTACTTAAAGTATTACCTATTGCTTGCATGGTGACACCATAAGCACCGGCTTTATCTTTATCGATATCAATGTTCATGGTGGCAGAGTCATACTTCAAGTCTAAATCTGAGTAGACGAACATTGGGTTATCTTTTACCTTCGCCAACATTTCAGCAGCGACTTGGTAGAGGCTCTTAAAGTTGTTGGGGGTAGTGATAACAAACTGTACTGGTAAACCAGAGCCTGCACCTGGAAGGCTTGGCATTTGGAAAGCAGTAACAGCCATTTGTGGAATATTTTTGATTTTTTGAGTTACTTCATTCGCCACTTCAGTTTGGCTTTGATCGCGTTGGCTCCACGGTTTTAATGTTGCCAGACCAAAAGCTTGGTTAGCTGCAGGGATCCCTGAGAAAATTTGTGCGTATTGAACACTCTTCTGCTCAGTCAGTACTTTGTTAACTTGGTTCATCGTATCTTCGATGAAATCAAGGTTAGCATTTGCTGGCGCGGTACCCATAAATACCACGACGCCATTATCTTCAGCAGGCGCTAGTTCGCTAGGAATAAACTTAAATAAGAACGGCAAGCTTGCACAAGCACAAAGAGCAAATACGATCACGACTGCACGCATATGCATGATACCGCTTAGCATTTTCTCATAACGTAATGTTAGACGATCAAGAAAACCGTGTACCATCAATTCAAATTTATTCGGCGCTTCATTTTGTTTTAAGAAGGTTGCACACATTACCGGTGATAATGTTAAGGCAATGATTCCTGAAATAAATACCGCACCTGCGAGGGTTAACGCAAACTCTTTAAATAATGAACCGGTTAAGCCACCCATTAATGCAATCGGCGCATATACAGCACCTAAAGCAATGGTCATTGAAATAACAGGAACCGCAATTTCACGGGTACCAATAATGGCGGCCCTAAATGGCGTTTGCCCCAGTTTTATATGCCGTTCAACGTTTTCCAGTACTACGATTGCATCATCGACCACGAGGCCGATCGCTAATACCAGAGCCAGCAATGTCATCAGGTTCCATGAGAACCCAAATAATTGCATCACTAGTGCCACACCAATCAGTGATAGTGGAATAGTAATGATTGGAATAATGACTGAACGTAGTGAACCGATAAATAGTGCAATAACCACCAGTACGATTAATGCTGCTTCAAGAATGGTTTTAATAACTTCATGAATCGAGTCATTAATTGCAATCGTTGAGTCATACATCACCGTCATTTTGATGGTGCTTGGCATGTTACGTTCGATAGAAGGTAGTAGGTTGATAACATCTTTAGCAATGTTGATTGGGTTAGCACTTGGTGCTGCTTCAATCGCGCCGACTACTGCTTCTTGGCCATTCGCTGTTGCGCGGTAGCTATCACTGCTACGCGACAGCGTTACTTTCGCAATGTCACCTAAGCGGATCACTTGCCCGTTATTACTTGATACAACCAGTTTCTCTAGAGATTCTGGGCTATTCGCTTGAGTGTTAGCACTACCGTTGTACAACACAAAATCGTTGTTTGCTTGGCCAACAGCCGATTGGTAGTTGTTTGCTTGTAGTACTTGAGTTACATCACTGGCAGATAAGTTAAACGCTGCCATTTTTTGTGGATCAAGCCAAACACGTAATGCAAACGGCACGCCGCCATACATGTCTACTTTTGCCACCCCACCAACCGTAAATAGTTGCGGTTTGACTACGCGTTCGATGTAGTCAGTGATTTGGCTTGAGCTTAATGTTTTACTGGTGAAGCCAAGGTATAGCACCCCAGTACCGCCACCAGTAGAAAGCGAGATAGTTGGATCTTGGGTTTCTTTAGGTAATTGAGCCCGCACCGAGTTTACTTTGGCAAGAATATCCGCCAAGGCTGCATTAGGGTTGGTGTTCAATTTCATTTGTACGGTAATGGTCGACATGCCCATAGTACTTTGGGCGGTGATGTAGTCGATATTATCGGCTTGAGCAATAGCTTGTTCCAGTGGCTGGGTGATAAATCCTTGAATAAGGTCAGCACTGGCACCGTAGTAAGCCGTACTTACGGTTACCACGGTGTTTGTCATGTCCGGATATTGCCGAACCTGCATTTTGAAAACCGCCTGTAGGCCAAGCAATGCGATCAGTAAACTGATCGAAATTGCTAATACCGGGCGTCTGATGAATATATCAGTAAAGCGCATCCTGAGCGTTCTCCAGTTACAGCAATGGGATTTCAGCAGGAGCCTTCAGTGCGTCATTTTCAACGATGTGCACTAATGACTTGTTGCTAAGACGAATTTGACCGCTAGTTACGATCTGCTCTCCAGCTTTTAAACCAGAAAGAATTCGTACTTCATTTCCTTTGTTTAGACCTGTAGTTACTACCGTTTGCATCGCACGTAATTTGCCATCAACGTTGCGTAGTACGTACACAGTATCGCCGTAGAGGGTGTAAGTAATTGCGGTTTGAGGAACTACAATTTGATCAGCAATAGTGGGTTGAATTACACGTGCACGCGCAAACATACCACTGCGTAACAGGCCACCGCTGTTAGGAATATCAGCTTGTACCTGAATCAAACCTGTTTGAGCGTTAACCGCTGGCTCAATCGCAGTAATTTGACCTTTAAAGTCAGTATCGTTATAAGCATCGATATTGATATCAACTGTTTGGCCAATCTTGATTTTAGAAATATCCGTTTGCGGAACAGTGAAGCGGAAACGCATCGTCGTGGTGTCTTCTAAACGAATAATTTTAGTGCCAGGCTGAATGTATTGACCTAAATAAACATTACGTAGACCAATTTCACCTGCAAAAGGTGCGCTGATATTACGACGTTGAATAGATTCTTTTAATGATTTGATTTGAGCCACTAATGCCAGGTAGTTAGCTTTGGCTTCATCAAGGCTAGATTTTGATACAGAACCTTTACGGTAAAGATCTTTATAGCGTAGGTAAGATGCTTGCACTGATGGTAGTTTTGCTTCAGTACTTTGCAAGCTTGATTGTTCAACGTTAGAGTTAATTGAAACCAGTAGTTGACCTGCTTTTACCTTTTGGCCTGATTCAAAATTAATTTTGCTGATCACACCTGCGGCTTCTGACGTTAGAGTAACACCTTGCATTGGTTCAATAAAACCAATTGCTTGTAGTGCTGGATACCAGTTTTCAGCTTTGGTTGTGGTGGCTGTAACCGGATAGTTTGCTTCCGGCATATTAGCCATATATTCAGCTATTTTGTGTTCTTTAAAAAGATTGAAACCAATTACACTTCCAAATAGCAGAAGGGCAATAAGTAACATCACGATCCATTTTTTCATTATGAGGTGTGCTCCGGAATTACAATGTTAGTGCTGAATAATGGCGTCCCAAGAGGCATTAATAGCGGCATCAAGCTCGCTATCGGTGATCTCTAATCCAGCATTGATTTTTCGACGGGCTAAATAGCAACTCGTCTCAAGGCTAAGTGTACTTAATATTTCATTATCAAGCGGTTTAAATAGGTTACAGGCTTTACCTTCGTCAAACATCTGAACGACGCAGCTAAATAATTGTTTATTTAATGCTTTTCTTTCGTGTGCATTTTTACGGGGCAAGTTTTGAAATTGCCCTTGATTGATTAATGGAGCATTACCACTAATAGACATATGCCACAGATTTAGCCACATGGTACGGTAGCGCTGTTTAAGCGGCATACTGTCGTTAATATTATGGCTAATTTTTTTGGCGATATAACCTAAAATATGTTCATGGAGTTGGTACAGCAAGTCATCTTTATCATTGAAATAGCGATAAATAGTGCCAGTTGCAACTTGAGCCTCTTTAGCGACCATTTGCATCGATAGACCATGAAAGCCGTGCGTGGCTAACAGTTTTTCAGTTGCAGTTAATATGCGCTCTTTTTTATCAGTCATAACAGCTTACATTTAGTACAAGAGGTATGAATGAATGTTCATTCATTGGCTATTGTAGGATTTGATAATTGATTCGCAAGCCTTATTTTAGCTTTTGTATCATTAATAAGGATATTACAACACTCACAGGGGTGCCAGTATGCTTATTGGTGGCTATGTTCGTCGTTTTTGCAGTAAAAAAGCATAAAAAAGCCCGTATCAAACGAGATACGGGCTGTTATATTCGTTGGCTAGAGAACGATTAATGTGACTGGGTTGGTGGTGTACTCTCTGGTTTTGATTTTGTTTTGCCACGACTAAAGATACGTTCAACTACCACAAAGAAGATTGGGATAAAGAAAATACCTAAGAAGGTTGAACTTAACATTCCGCCGAGTACAGCAGTACCGATAGCATTTTTACCACCAGAACCAACACCAGTACTGATTGCCAGTGGTACAACCCCGAGACCAAACGCGAGTGAGGTCATAATGATTGGACGCAGACGAACACGTACAGCATGCAAGGTTGCTTCAACCAGCCCTGCGCCTTTCTCGTAGTATTCTTTAGCAAATTCAACAATTAGAATGGCGTTTTTGGTCGCTAACCCGACAGTAGTTAATAGACCTACTTGGAAGAATACATCGTTAGGCATGCCTCGAGCATTCATCGCGAGTAAGGCACCAATAATCCCTAGCGGTACCACTAACACGACTGCAAATGGTACAGACCAGCTTTCATATAGTGCAGCAAGTACTAAGAACACTACCAAAATAGATAACGCATATAGCATAGGTGCTTGGTTACCTGATAGGCGTTCTTCATACGATAGACCATTCCACTCAACCCCAAAGCCTGGTGGTAATTGTTTTACCATCGCTTCAATATCGAGCATTGCTTGACCGGTACTGTAACCACTAACCACACTACCTTGAATGTTGACCGCAGGGGTGGCATTGAAACGTTCTAGCCGTGGTGAAGCATATTGCCATTCACCGGTTGCAAAGGCAGAGAACGGTACCATTTCACCTTGGTTATTACGCACATACCAACTATCAAGATCACCTGGTTTCATGCGGTATTGAGCATCACCTTGGACAAAGACTTTCTTCACGCGACCACGATCAATAAAGTCATTAACGTAAGAACTACCCCATGCGGTACCTAGGACTTTATTGACCGAATTAATATCAATCCCAAGAGCACGGATCTTGGCTTGATCGATATTAATTTGATACATCGGTGCATCTTCTTGACCGTTAGGACGGACACCGACCAAATTAGGATTTTCAGCCGCTAATTTAAGTAACTGGTTACGAGCTGCAATGAGTTTGTCATGCCCTTGACCACTGCGATCTTGAAGGTAGAAATCAAAGCCACTAGCAGTACCAAGCTCGATCACCGCAGGCGGTGCAAACGAGAACACCATCGCATTTTTAATGCTATGGAAGTAATTCATCGAACGGTTAACGATCGATTTAACATCCATGCCGGGTAGTTGGCGATCAGACCAATCTTTCAAACCTACAAACGCCATCCCCATGTTTTGACCGTTACCCGCAAAACTAAAACCGGAGACACTGAACACACTGGCGACACTATCTGCTTCTTGAGTTAAGTAGTAATCAGACACTTGGTCCATGACTTTTTGAGTTTGTTCTTGGGTTGAGTTAACCGGCAATATTGCCTGACTAAATAATATCCCTTGATCTTCATCGGGTAAGAACGAAGTTGGCATTCGCATGAAAATCCAGCCAACTGCCACGGTTAAGCCAAGGAAAATAAACATCACTCGAATTGAGCGTTTAATCATTGCAGCAACGCTTGATTCGTAACGTTTGGTTAAGTTATCAAAGGTGCGGTTAAACCAGCCAAAGAAACCTTTCTCATTGCTACCGTGAGCCACAGGTTTAAGCATAGTGGCACATAGTGCTGGAGTTAGGATCACTGCCACCATTACTGACAATGACATTGCGGTTACGATGGTAATCGAGAACTGACGATAAATAACCCCAGTAGAGCCTGACATAAATGCCATTGGAACAAATACTGCTGATAGTGTTAAGGCTATACCGACTAAGGCGCCCGTAATTTGATCCATCGATTTACGAGTAGCTTCAACAGGGCCTAAGCCTTCTTCATGCATGACCCGTTCAACGTTTTCTACCACGACAATCGCATCATCAACCAGCAAGCCGATTGCCAATACCATCGCAAACATAGTGAGGGTGTTAATTGAATAACCCGCGAGCGATAAGACGGCGAAAGTGCCGAGTAATACCACAGGAACTGCAATGGTTGGGATCAGTGTAGCGCGGAAGTTTTGTAGGAACAGGAACATGATAATAAATACCAATGCCACTGCTTCAAATAAAGTATGGACAACACCTTCGATCGATTTTTCGACAAATGGGGTGGTGTCATACGGATAAACCGCTTGTAGTCCTTCAGGGAAGAACGGTTTAAGTTCATCAATTTTAGCTTTGACTGCTTCTGCGGTTGCCAATGCATTGGCACCAGTAGCGAGTTTTATACCAATACCACTAGCAGGTTTACCGTTGTAAAACACTTGTACGGCATAACTTTCAGCCCCGAGTTCTACTCGAGCAACATCTTTTAATAATACCTTAGCGCCTGACGGATCGGATTTAAGGATGATTTTTTCAAACTGGGCTGGTGTTTTTAAGCGACTTTGTGCAGAAACCGTAGCGTTAAGTTCTTGTCCAGGCAGCGATGGCGATGCACCGAGTTGACCTGCGGAAATTTGCGCATTTTGCTCTTTGATTGCCGCAATAACATCAAGACTGGTGAGGTTGTATTTTGTCAGTTTGAGAGGATCGAGCCAAATACGCATTGCGTACTGAGCACCAAAGGTCTGAATTTCACCCACGCCAGGAACGCGACTCATTGGATCGGCAACATTCGAACTGATGTAGTCCGAAATGTCATTTTTATCCATTGAACCATCTTCGGAATAGAATCCGACCACCATCAAGAAACTTGAGCTGGCTTTATTTACCTTAACACCTTGTTGTTGCACTTCCATTGGGAGTAGAGGTAAGGCGGATTGCAATTTATTCTGAACTTGAACCTGAGCGATATCAGGATCAGCTTCGGCATTAAAGGTCAGAGTGATTTGGGTATTACCAAAACTATCACTGGTTGATGATAAATACCGTAAGTTATCAATACCTGTCATTCGCTGTTCGATAACTTGAGTAACGGTATCTTCCATGGTTTTTGCATTAGCGCCAGGGTAACTGGCACTAATAACGACTGTAGGTGGTGCAATACTAGGGTATTGGGAAACAGGCAGTTTAAGAATTGACAATACGCCAGCTAGCATAACAATAATCGCGATCACCCAAGCAAAAATAGGGCGATCGATAAAGAAACGAGCCATAATTTACTGTTCCTATTATTGTGAGTGAGTGACAGTCATCAGTGTTGGTTCAACCACTACACCTGGACGTATTTTTTGTAAGCCATCGACAATCACTTGATCTCCATCTTTAAGACCACTGGTGATTCGCCATTGATTATCAATTGCTTCAGCGGTGGTAACGACACGTGATTCAACTTTGTTGTCAGCGCCAACGATCATTGCAATAGCTTGGCCTTTACTGTTGCGAGTAATGGCTTTTTGCGGGATCATGATGGCTTTAGGATCGGTGCCAGTATTCAGTACGGCACGAACATACATCCCAGGTAATAAGATCCCTTCAGGGTTCGGGAATTCGGCACGTAAAGTGACAGAGCCAGTATTGGGATCAACATTTACTTCAGCAAACTGTAGTGTGCCGTGATGCGAGTAAACACTGCCGTCTTCAAGAATTAATTCGACATCGGCATTATCACTCGCCTGAAGTTGACCTTGTTTAAGGGCTGATTTAAGGCGCAGTAATTGGGTGCTTGATTGGGCGATATCAATATTAATTGGGTCTAATTGTTGGATGGTCGCTAACACTTGTGTTTGACCTGCACTGACTAATGCACCTGGGGTTACTGATGATTGACCAATACGACCCGCAATTGGGGCTTTTACTTTAGTATAATCAAGATCTATTTTAGCTTTATGGACGCTAGCTTTTGCGACTTCAATTCCAGCGAGAGCAACTTTGTATTTCGCTTGATTATCGTCATAAGTTTGTTTGCTGATTGCACCACGGTTAACCAAGGTTTTACTGCGCTGAGCCAGTGCTTTAGCTGAGTCTAGGTTAGCTTGTGCTTGGGCTAAACTGGCTTTAGCACTGAGGTAAGCAGCGTTATAAGGCGCGGAGTCAATGCTATACAATGATTGGCCTTTACTAACACTGCTGCCTTCTTTAAAACTACGTTCAGTGATAATGCCTGAAACTTGAGGGCGAACTTCTGCTTCAAGGTAAGCTTTACTACGACCAGGAAGTTCAACATGAATGGCTTGTGGATGAGAAGTGACAGTAACTGTACCAACAGCCACACTTTTCGCTGCTTGTTGGGTTGGATTTTTGGATGAACTTTGGTCACAAGCTGATATCCCTAGTGTCAAACTGACAATAGTAGCAATGGCTGCGATTTTTCGCATGAAATCTCCTAAATATAAGCAATTATAGCTGTTGTTAGATATTATTTTGTTGTTTAACAATAATGTAACTGTTATTTACTTTTTTGTAATCAACATTTAATTCCATTTAGTATTTGGTTCAATTTACTTTGATTTAGTCTAGTTCTTATTCAATATTTCTAGCATAAATCTGGTGGTTAAGTTGTTTTAAGTGATGAAATTGGAATAAATGTTGATGAGTGGTGATAATGTCATTCCGCTAAAAGTGAATAGACTTGTAATTAAAGCGCGTTAAAATGCGCCCGTTTTTAATGACGTCAGGATAACTAATGAAACTGAACCCAAGGCAAACAGAAGCAGTTAAATACGTTTCCGGACCATGCTTAGTCTTGGCCGGCGCCGGCTCAGGTAAAACACGTGTTATTACCAATAAAATCGCTTACTTGGTTCAGCAGTGTGATTATAAGGCGCGCAATATTGCGGCATTAACCTTTACCAATAAAGCGGCACGTGAAATGAAAGAACGTGTTGGTCAAACATTAGGTCGTCAAGAATCCAAAGGGTTAATGGTGTCAACCTTCCATACTTTGGGACTTAATATTGTGCGTCGAGAGTGTAAATATTTAGGTTTAAAAGCTAACTTTTCACTATTTGACGATCAAGATCAGATGGCGTTATTAAAAGAGTTAACCGAAGAAGAACTCGACGGTGATAAAGATTTATTAAAGCAACTACAGTCAACCATATCGAATTGGAAAAATGACATGTTATCGCCAGTTGATGCTGGTGGCCGAGCGCAAACTGAGCGCGATCAACTATTTGCGCATTGCTATGACATGTACCAACGTCAAATGAAAGCCTATAATGCTCTTGATTTTGATGACTTAATTCTAATGCCAGTGTTGTTGTTACGTGATAATCAAGAAGTGCGTCAGCGGTGGCAGAATCGCATCCGTTATTTGCTGGTGGATGAATATCAAGATACCAACACCAGTCAGTATCTGTTTGTAAAGTTATTGGTTGGTGAGCGAGCACGATTTACGGTGGTAGGTGATGATGATCAGTCTATTTATTCGTGGCGCGGCGCGCAGCCAGAAAACTTAGCCTTACTTAATAAAGATTTCCCAAATCTTAAAGTGGTTAAACTTGAGCAAAATTATCGTTCAACCAGCCGTATTCTGCGAACCGCGAATATTCTTATTGCTAATAACCCGCACTTGTTTGAAAAAGCGTTGTTTTCTGCGATCCCTGATGGCGCGATGCTGAAAGTGCTGACCGCTAAAAATGAGGAACATGAAGCTGAGAAAGTGGTCGGTGAATTAATTGCGCATCGATTTATGAACAATACCGCTTATAAAGATTATGCGATTTTATATCGAGGTAACCACCAATCGCGGTTATTTGAAAAGGCGCTGATGCAAAACCGGATTCCGTATAAAATTTCCGGTGGAACATCATTTTTCTCGCGGGTTGAAATCAAAGATATGATGGCGTATCTGCGAGTATTAACTAACCCTGATGATGATAATGCCTTCTTGCGAATCGTGAACACTCCACGACGTGAAATTGGCCCAGTTACCCTCGAAAAGTTGGGAACGTATGCCAATATGCGAGGTAAAAGTTTGTTTGCTGCTAGTTTTGAAATGGGTCTTGAACAGCATCTTTCTGGGCGAGGCTTAGAATCATTGCAGCGTTTTACTCATTGGATTAATCAGCTGACAGATAACGCTGAACGTGGTGATACCGTTGCGGCGGTGCGTCAATTAGTGCGCGATATTCATTATGAAGATTGGCTCTACGAAACCTCAGCTAGTCCTAAGGCGGCTGAAATGAGAATGAAAAATGTCTCAGATCTCTACAGTTGGATCACGGCAGATTTAGAAGGTGATAACTACGATAACGAAGTTAAAACCCTTAAAGAGGTTGTACAACGGTTAACCTTACGCGACATGATGGAGCGTGGGGAAGATGACAGTGATGCAGATCAAGTGCAGTTAATGACCTTGCACGCATCGAAAGGCTTAGAATTCCCTTATGTGTTCTTAGTGGGCACTGAAGAAGGTATTTTGCCGCATCAAACCAGTATTGATGAAGATAATGTTGATGAAGAACGACGACTCGCTTATGTGGGAATCACGCGAGCACAACGAGAGCTAACTTTTACGTTATGTAAAGAGCGGCGCCAATATGGTGAGTTGATCAAACCAGAGCCAAGTCGTTTCTTGTATGAGCTACCACAAGATGATTTGGAGTGGGAAAATGAGCGTAAACCGGTTACTGCTGAAGAGCGAATGCAAAAAGGCCAAGCCCATATTGCCAATATTCGTAATCTATTTAAAAAATAGCGATTAGCGAACGGTTTATTAGATAAAGGGGGAGAGATCCCCCTTAACTTGCAACTAATGGCCGTTAGTTGGGGTCGATCATATAGTTAATTGCCGCAACAATTTCAGCATCGCTACAATCCATACAGGTACCTTTGGCAGGCATGGCATTAAAGCCCTTAATTGCATGCTCAGCAAGTACCGCATCACCTTGACTCACTCTTGTTGCCCAATCATCGGCATCGCCTTTTTTAGGTGCGGCCATCAAGCCTGAATTATGACAAGAAGCACAATATTGATCATAAATAGCTTGGCCTGTTCGCGATGGCGTAGTTGTTGCTGCTACGACAGGCTCTGCTCCTTCAAGATGAATATTACCACTGGGTTTAATACGCTCGCTGATCGCAGAGCTAGACATATCGGCTGCAATAGCCATCGTCGAGAAACAAGCTAGAGTACTGATTGCTATTAGCCATGATCGTAAAGATAAATCCATTATTTTCACCTCTATTACATCCTGTTATAAGGGTTGCTGTGATGATAGTACATTGATGAATAATACTTAGTTTAAACTTACAGCAGATGTTGCAATTCTGTAAGTATAGCAACTGTGATATCTGATAATGTTTGATGTTGTGCTATGCATGACACGAATCAACGCCGATTTGCTGATAAAATCAGCGAGTAACATAAAAATAAAAAAAAACACTTGCCGAGTAGCGTTCTGATCCGTAATATTCACCTCCGTCGATAGGGCAAGGCGCCCGTAGCTCAGCTGGATAGAGCGTTGGCCTCCGGAGCCAAAGGCCGAAGGTTCGAATCCTTTCGGGCGCACCATTATCCGGTCGTATTGGCAAAGGTTACAAACATTGGTGGCTATAGCTCAGTTGGTAGAGTCCCGGATTGTGATTCCGGTTGTCGCGAGTTCAAGCCTCGTTAGCCACCCCATATTATAAGATGTTGATCTCCCTGTCAGCATGTTGGCTTTTTAAAGCCCGCTTGTTTTACAAGCACACAGAATTAAGTCGGTGAATAGCGCAGTTTGGTAGCGCATCTGGTTTGGGACCAGAGGGTCGGGGGTTCGAATCCCTCTTCACCGACCACTTACAATGGTGGCTATAGCTCAGTTGGTAGAGTCCCGGATTGTGATTCCGGTTGTCGCGAGTTCAAGCCTCGTTAGCCACCCCATTATTCAGGTTATCTTTTATTAGAGACCTTGGCCTTGTAAGCCTAAACATTGTCGGTGAATAGCGCAGTTTGGTAGCGCATCTGGTTTGGGACCAGAGGGTCGGGGGTTCGAATCCCTCTTCACCGACCACCATTAAGAAACCTGAATCGAAAGATTCAGGTTTTTTTTCATCTGAAGAAAATGATCAATAGCACATCTTTAGATATTTAATCTGGAAATCAGAGGGTCGGAGGTTCTTCGATATTAGAATCTCGCTCTTCAGCGACCACTATTAAGAAATCTGAATCGAAAGATTCAGATTTTTTTTCATCTGAAGAAAATGATCAATAGCACATCTTTGAATATTTAATCTGGCAATCAGAGGGGCGGAGGTTCTTCGATATTAGAATCTCGCTCTTCAGCGACCACTATTAAGAAATCTGAATCGAAAGATTCAGGTTTTTTTTTATCTGAAGAAAATGATCAATAGAACATCTTTGAATATTTAATCTGGAAATCAGAGGGTCGGGGGTTCACCGATATTAGAATCTCGCTCTTCAGCGACCACTATTAAGAAATCTGAATCGAAAGATTCAGGTTTTTTTTCATCTGAAGAAAATGATCAATAGCATATCTTTGAATATTTAATCTGGCAATCAGAGGGTCGGGGGTTCTTCGATATTAGAATCTCGCTCTTCAGCGACCATTATTAAGAAACCTGAATCGAAAGATTCAGGTTTTTTTTCATCTGAAGAAAATGATCAATAGCATATCTTTGAATATTTAATTTGGAAATCAGAGGGTCGGGGGTTCTTCGATATTAGAATCTCGCTCTTCAGCGACCACCATTAAGAAACCTGAATCGAAAGATTCAGTTTTTTCGTTTATAGAAAATAATGCCGTTTGGTAGCGTATCTGTGGATGTTGGGTGTGAGTTCATGACTCTGATTAAATTTTAGAAAACAGTTCGAAGATGCTGTGAAGGCTGTTGATGTAAATTGTGCCATCCAGCGTAGTGGTAGCTATATCCACTGATGTTCGTATTTTCAGTAGTTGTTATTGCTATATTTTTGAAAAAAAACGCTACTTTGTTTAATTAATGTTAATTGCTGTGTTGGTGGTGTTTGCTGTTTTATTCATGATGGTGTTTTTTAATGTTTATAGTTGTTTGGTTTATTGTGTGGTTTTTAAGAGGCCATTGATTGTAATTCAGGATGTTATGGTTTATTTGTTGTTTAGTGTTCCGTTGTTTTAGTATGCACTTATATAAAATAAATATGCGAAAAATATAAATAGTGATAGTTTTTTACTTTGTTTTGTTGCTTTTTTGTAATATTTTTGACAAATTGAACTAAGGCATGCGATCAGACAATAGTATTGGCATGGAAAGGATTCAATTTTTCAGATAGGCAGGATGCTGCCAGTAGTGGAGTCTGATAATGGCATTATTAGAAGTAAAAAACCTTCGTATAGAATATCCCTCGCGTCATGGTGTCCATGCAGCAGTGAAATCACTGTCATTTTCAATTGAGCGTGGTGAAATTGTGGGTGTTGTCGGTGAGTCCGGTGCTGGTAAATCTACGGTTGGTAATGCCGTTATTGATTTATTAAGTCCGCCAGGAAAAATCGCGAGTGGTGATGTTTTTTTAGATGGCAATAAAATCTCTGGTTTAAGTGCCGATAAAATGCGCCAAGTTCGCGGCTCAAAAATTGGTTTTATTTTCCAAGATCCAATGACGTCATTAAATCCATTGTTTACGGTTGAGCAACAGCTAACTGAAACTATTGTTACTAATCTAAAGGTGTCGCAACCTGAAGCGGTAAAGCGTGCATTAGCATTGATGGAACAAGTCGGTATTCCTGAGCCTCAATTACGGATTAAACAATATCCGCATCAGTTTTCTGGTGGTATGCGTCAACGGGTAGTGATTGCGATTGCGTTAGCCGGTGAGCCAGATTTGATTATTGCCGATGAGCCAACCACAGCATTAGATGTATCAATTCAAGATCAAATATTAACCTTGATCCGTGATTTATGTGTGCAGAAAAATGTTGGCTGTATGTTGGTTACCCATGATATGGGCGTGGTTTCAAATGTTACCGATCGCGTTGCAGTTATGTATCGTGGCGATTTAGTTGAAATCGGGACTACTGAGCAAGTGCTGCGACGTCCACAACATCCTTATACCCAAAGTTTGATTTCGGCTGTGCCGCGTTCAGATGTGAAACTGAAACGATTCCCGTTAGTCACTTATATTGAAGATGCTCAACAGCCACCGCCATTAGATGTAAAGAATCATTGGTTAGGGCAAAGCCAAGATCAACGTGCTTATGAAGGTGCATTGCTTGAGGTTGAGCATGTTAACTTGCGCTTTATTACTAAAGATTCGTTATTTGAGAGTCGGCGCGAATATGTGCAGGCAAATAACGATGTCAGTTTTCATATTGCAGAAGGCGAAACGTTTGGTTTAGTTGGCGAATCCGGTTCTGGTAAATCAACTATTGCTCGAGTGATTGCTGGCTTATACCCACCAAATAGCGGCAAAGTACGTTTTGAAGGTATTGATTTGACTGCTTTAAAAAGTGAAGCCGAACGTCGTCCACTACGTCGTCAGATGCAAATGGTGTTTCAAAATCCGTATACCTCAATGAATCCCAGAATGCGTATTTTTGACATTATTGCTGAGCCAATTCGGTTTCATAAATTAACGAAAAATGAAGCTCAAACTCGCCAGATTGTGCATGATTTATTGGATCATGTTGGCTTAGGGCGAGCTGCGGGGATTAAATTTCCGCATGAGTTTTCGGGCGGCCAAAGACAGCGGATCTCGATTGCACGGGCGTTGGCAACGCGACCACGATTATTGATTTGTGATGAGCCAACATCGGCATTGGATGTCTCAGTACAAGCACAGATCCTTAATCTATTAAAAGATTTACAAGATGAACTTAATTTGACGATGTTATTTATTAGCCATGATCTACCGGTTATTCGTCAAATGTGTGATCGAATCGGGGTGATGCAACAGGGAACATTGTTGGAAGTCGCGCCAACAGAACAATTATTTACCGCACCACAGCATCAATATAGTCAGCATTTGATTTCGTTAATGCCTGAATTTAAAGGGTTAGAAATTAAACCTCAGCAACGTGCTTAATGAGTTGTTATGAGTTGATAAGTAAAAAACAGACTAAGCAACGGCGCTTAGGCATAAAGGAGTTATGCAATGAAAACCATCAAGAATAAATTAGCACTAGCATTGATTGCTGCAGGTTTGAGTTTTAGTGTTACCGCAGCAGATTTAAAGCTCGGTTATGCGTCAGATCCGGTATCGCTTGATCCTCATGAGCAATTGTCTGGCGGTACACTACAGCTGTCGCATATGGTATTTGATCCACTAGTACGTTTTACTCAGCAAATGGATTTTGAACCGCGTCTGGCACAAAGCTGGGAGCGTATTGATGCTCATACATTCCGTTTTAAATTACGCCCTGGAGTGAAATTTCATTCGGGTAATCCATTGACGGCTGATGATGTTATTTGGACCTTTAATCGTCTCCAGTCATCACCTGATTTTAAAGCGATTTTTGAACCGTATTCTGAGATGAAAAAAGTTGATGATTATACGGTAGATATTATTTCAAAAGGCGCTTACCCATTGGTTCTGCAAACTGCAACCTACATTTTCCCAATGGATAGTAAGTTTTACACTGGTAAGACGGCAGACGGTAAAGATAAAGCTGAAGTTGCCAAACACGGTAATTCATTCGCTTCAACTCACATGTCAGGTACGGGACCATTTACGGTTACTAAGCGTGAGCAAGGGGTAAAAGTTGAATTTACTCGATTTGCGGGTTATTGGGATACTGCCTCAAAAGGCAATGTTGATACCATTACGCTATTACCGATCAAAGAAGATGCGACCCGTGTTGCAGCATTACTTTCTGGCGGGGTTGATATGATTGACCACGTTGCACCTAATGATCATAAGCGTCTTAAAAATGCCAAGGGGGTTGATTTAGTAACTTTACCGGGTACGCGTATTATCTCATTTCAAATGAATCAAAACAGTAATGAAGCATTAAAAGATGTCCGTGTCCGTCAAGCGATTGTGCATGCGATTAATAATGAAGGCATTGTAAAGAAAATCATGAAAGGTTTTGCAACTGCTGCTGGTCAACAAAGCCCAGCTGGTTACCAAGGCCACGATAGTGAATTGGTGCCGCGTTATGATGTTAAGAAAGCTAAGCAATTAATGAAAGAAGCTGGTTATGAAAATGGCTTTACACTGACGATGTTAGCGCCAAATAACCGTTACGTGAACGATGCCAAAATAGCCCAAGCGACAGCTGCAATGTTGTCAAAAATTGGCATTAAAGTTGATTTAAAAACTTTGCCAAAAGCGCAGTACTGGCCTGAGTTTGATAAATGTTCTGCCGATATGATGATGATTGGTTGGCATGCAGATACCGAAGATTCAGCTAATATGACTGAGTTTTTGACCATGACTCGCAATGAGAAAACAGGTAAAGGTCAATATAACTGTGGCTTCTACTCTAACCCTGAGGTCGATAAGCTAGTTACTGCCGCTAATATTGAAACCGATCCAGCTAAGCGTGCGGTGATGTTAAAACAAGTGGAAGCAACGCTTTATAACGAAGCGGCATTTGTACCATTACACTGGCAAAGCCTTGCATGGGGTGCGCGTAGTAATGTCCACGCCGCTGATGTAGTAAACCCAATGGAACAGCCATACTTTGGTGATCTCGTGGTTGATGAGAAATAATCGTTAGCCACCAATAGCTAAGCATGAGTGCCGGGGCTTGCTCCGGCATTTTTTCAGGATGAATTAAAAGGGGCAGGGAATGTTTTCGTTTCTGGTCAAACGCCTGTTTCAGGCACTGATAGTGATGTTTGTGATCAGTCTGGTGGCATTTGCCATTCAGGATAACCTTGGCGATCCGTTACGAGAACTCGTCGGGCAGTCGGTATCAGAAGCTGAACGTCAACAATTACGGGATGATTTGGGTCTCAATGATCCGTTTGTGACTAAATATAGTCGTTTTCTTAGCAATGCGATTCAGGGGGATTTAGGCACTTCATACACCTTTAAGCGCCCTGCTACTGAGGTTATTTTAGATAAGTTAGTCGCCACGTTAGAGTTAGTGTTTGGGGCGACAGTGATCATTATTTTGGTCTCAATTCCACTCGGGGTCTATTCTGCGATTCACCCTCGCAGTGTGTTTACTAAAGCAGTCATGGCATTTAGTAGTATTGGTATTTCTATTCCAGTGTTTTTAACCGCGATCATGTTGATGTATGTGTTCTCGATTGAGTTAGGTTGGTTACCCTCATTTGGACGGGGTGAGACTGCAAATTACTTGGGTTGGGAATCAGGCTTTTTTACCATTGATGGCCTCAAGCATTTAGTGCTGCCATGTGTCGCGTTAGCCTCAATTATGTTGCCATTATTCATTCGATTAGTGCGCTCTGAAATGTTGGAAGTCTTAAGCTCTGAGTACATCAAATTTGCCAAGGCAAAGGGATTACCAATGAATAAGGTCTATTACCAACACGCATTAAAAAACACCATGCTACCTGTATTAACTGTTGGTGGGGTACAGATCGGTACCATGATTGCCTACACCATTTTGACCGAAAGCGTGTTTCAGTGGCCAGGTACTGGACTATTATTTTTAGATGCTATTAATCGTGTCGATACTCCACTTATCACAGCATATGTGATTTTTGTCGGCCTGATTTTTGTGGTAACCAATACCATTGTTGACCTGCTTTATGGCTTGGTTAACCCAACAGTAGATTTGACGGGCAAGGGAGCATAAGTCATGGATAGTATTAGCACCGTTGCACCTAGTCGTTGGCAGCGTTTTAAAAATTCCGATATTGTTTATTATTTTCTGAAAGATAAAGTGGCAATGGTCTGTTTTGCTGTCTTTATTAGTTTTGCCACCGCGGCACTATTTGCGCCTTTTATCGCGCCAACCAATCCTTATGATTTATCGTCAATCGATATTATGGATTCTGAGTTACCGCCAGCGTGGATGGAAGATGGCGATCAAAGCTTTGTGTTAGGTACTGACGATCAAGGACGTGATATTTATTCCACTATCTTATATGGGATGCGGTTATCACTGACGATTGGTTTGTTAGCGGTAGCATTGCAATTAACCATAGGTGTCATTGTTGGCCTAACAGCAGGTTATTTTGGTGGCCGTATTGATAGCTTACTAATGCGAATTGCCGATGTGCAGTTATCGTTTTCAACCATGATGGTGGCGATCATTGTCTCGGCAATTTTCCGGACTGCGTTAGGGGCAGAAACCTATGCCCAATATGCGGTGATTATGTTGGTGGTGATCATTGGTTTTGCTGAGTGGCCGCAATATGCGCGAACGGTACGTGCTTCTGTGTTGGCAGAGAAAAAGAAAGAATATGTTGAAGCGGCTAAAGTGATGGGCTTTCGTGCGCCGCGGATCATGTTCCGTCATATTTTGCCAAACTGTTTATCACCGATTTTAGTTATCTCAACCGTACAGGTTGCCAATGCGATTATGTCGGAAGCTGCGTTATCATTCTTAGGCTTAGGTTTGCCGGTTGATCAACCTTCACTTGGTTCACTGATCAGTATTGGCTTTAACTATATTTTCTCGGGCTCATGGTGGATCACCGCCTTCCCAGGAATTGTATTAATTACCTTAGTATTGGTGATTAACTTGTTGGGTGATTGGTTGCGGGATGTATTTAACCCTAAGATTTACAAAGGTTAATGCCGTAAATGTAAGATAAAAAAAGGCGACCGTGTGGTCGCCTTTTTTATTTATATAATGATGCTTTAGAAAATCAAATGTGCCATTAACGCAATCACTGGTAAGGTCACCAGAGTACGTAGAATAAAGATCACAAATAACTCCCATGCCTTAACCGGTACTTTACTACCAATTAAGAGTGCGCCAATTTCAGACATGTAAATTAATTGGGTGACTGACATTGCTGCAATAATAAAGCGAGTCATATCACTTTGAATGGTTGATGCCAGAATAGACGGTAAGAACATATCTGCAAAACCGACCACGATAGTTTTAGATGCTGCTTCTGCTTCTGGAATATGCAGTAATTCAAGGAACGGAATAAATGGCATCCCGAGGTAATCAAAAATCGAGGTGTTTTCCGCGATCACCAATGCTATCGTACCAATTGCCATAACGACGGGCAGTACCCCAAAGACCATATCAACGGCATTTTTAATTCCATCAAGTGCAATTGCTGGTACGCTTTTTACTTCCGCTGCTTTTTTAAGTGCTTGCTCAAGCCCATAAGAAAAAACATTGTGTCCTTCAGGCACGGTTTCATCATGTGATGATTCAGTAGTGCCATTAATATAGACATTTTTCTTACGTGATAATGGTGGTAAACGCGGCACGATAATCGCAGCCACTAAACCGGCTAAACAAACCGTTAAGTAAAAAGGGGCAAACATATGCTCTAAATTTACTTGGGCAATAACCACTAAACTGAAGGTGATCGATACCGCAGAGAATGTGGTGCCGATAACTGCCGCTTCACGTTGGGTATACATGCCTGATTCATATTGTTTACTGGTCAGCAGGACTCCAACTGAACCATCACCTAGCCATGATGCAATACAGTTGACGGATGAACGACCAGGTAAACCAAAAATAGGGCGCATGATGCGGGTAAATAAAGTACCAAAAAATTCCAGTAAGCCAAAGTTGAGTAATAGCGGTAGCAGTAAGCCCGCAAAAATAAAGACTGAAAATAATACCGGCAGCAAATCATTTAATACTAAACCACCAGTGGCATCGTTACGAAACATCACTGGACCAAAATTAAAGTAGGTCATTACAGCAAAGATAGCGCCAAGTTGTTGGACGATAAACCACATTGGAGAAGGGTTTAATAAGCCATTAACGAAGCTGTTTCGAAGGATAAAACCGGGCTTAAATAGTTTGGTGATAATAGACATCACGGCAGTGAAGCTGATAACGCCAGTCACAATTGATGTTAGTGAATTTTCAAAATGGCTTTGAATGGTTTTTGCTAATACAGCGATGGGAATAGTGATATCACCATTAAAGTTAATCGGTGCCATAAATAAAAACACCCCGATTAACGATGGGATGATAAACATTAACCAATTATTGAGGTTTTTTGGTGGTGCTACTGCTTGTTGATGCATATCTGTCATAACCTACTGGTAGAAACGGCCGAATTAATGGGGGTATCCCCGAGGTCTTGGCGGAATAACTATTCACTACTATTCCATAAATAAGGAATCGAAGATTACATTTTTTATTGAATAGATGGAATAGTTTACAACTAAAAAAATGGTTACTTATGCGATTATTTGGGGTTTTTATTCTTGAGGCACTCAATAGCGATATGAACGACGAGATATCATTATAAATAAAAAGGTTATTTGCTGGGTGTCGAGGCTGTTATGTCGAATTATTGTTACCATACAGTAATAGTATTTATATTTTTAAGCTATTGTTGATTCTTGATGATCAGTTAAACTTCATCACATCAGAAAGCATTACTAAAGATGATGCTCAATTAAATAAATATTCTATTTAGGTTATGACAATAACGTTGATAGGAAACAGCATTTATTTGTGTAACACCCAAATCCAATAATAGATTCGATTACTGTTACGGTAGTTCGATCATCTGTACTCGATAAGATGAAAGCATCGACTTTGGTCTTAATATAAAAATAAGGATCTACCTATGACTACATTAACAACCAAGCCAGGTATCACACTGATTAAGTCAGGTACTTTTAAACTTAATGACTTAAGTAAGTTACTAGAAGTTGAAGGCTTAAAAAGTGATATGGCGGAGGTTGCCGTAACAACAAATAGCAACGCACTGACTATTGGTCACTTCACTATGTCACCAGGGGTTGAATTTGAATACTTCTATGATTCAGTTGAGTACAAAGTGATCACTAAAGGTAAAATTGTTGTTCGTGATGAAGCTGGTATTAAATACGTAGCTGAAGTGGGTGACGTTATTTTATTTAGTCCTGATGTTAAAGTTATCTTTGATGCAGAGAGTGATGGCGAAGCAATTTATACCGCTCATCGTTCAGCTGCGGCAGATTTTGCTCCTGCACAATAAAATATAAAATTTAGTTGTTATAAATTAAAGCCTTAACGTTTTGTTAGGGCTTTTTTTATAGTTTTAACCATTAGTATTGTTACTTGTTAGTAATAGTGTTTTAGTTTTTAACTATATTGTTAGTTATAAGGTAATGATTAATAATAGAACGCTAACATAAATGCTTGTTGATTTCGTGTAAACTGAAATGATTGAGCTTAAATAATGATGAGGTACACCATGGCAGCACATTCAAATCAGCAGTTTCATGTCGGTCAGATTATTGATGAACACCCGTTTATTGCTGGTGATGGCGCCGTTATTGAAATGTTCCGTAATGACATGAGTAATATTGTTTTTATCGGTTTAAATGGCATCACGGCAGAAGAGCAGCAAATGATGGCAGAAGCCACCGCAGAGTTTGGTTTAATGAAAACTGATAATGGCGGTTGTTTGGTGGTGTTTAAATTAGCTGAACTTGCATTTGATATTCAATTTAATGCTGCGGCGATTCCAGCAGAATATTTTCAACAACCAACCGAATCGACATTAGCGTTATCAATGATGGCATTAGATACTGCTAATAATGAACTTAAAGTGATCCGTGAGCTGTCGTTACCAGAAGCTGTTACTGAACAAGTAATTGCAGTGATGCAAGCTCAACGTGCTATTGCAGACCCAATGGCGGTTAATGCTGAAAATATGCATTTATTGAATACAGTTAGCACTGAAGAGCTATTATCTAAAATTACCTTAACACCAATTCAAACAGTGATAGCACCGAGCTGTAGTTGTGGCCATAACCATGAAGATGGTCATCATCATCATTAGAGAATGGTTTGAGCCTCTAAAGGCATCACTGACTGTGGTGCCTTTTTATTGATATAAGTGTGGTTCTGACTCACTCCTTGCAATAAATGTTTTAGCATCACAGGGAGTTGAGTAATAAAACCCTTGGCATAAATCAATATTAAAACTATTTACTTTTTTTACTTCTGACTCAGTTTCAATACCTTCAGCAACAATCGTTAGATTTAATGCGTTACCTAACGTGGCTAATGTTTCAAGCATATTACTTTTTGATACTGCAAATCTATCAGAGATAAAGCACCGATCTATTTTCATGATATCGAAGGGTAATTCTTGAATGGTCAATAAGTTAGAATATCCGGTACCAACATCATCAATTGATAATAAGATTGATTCTTGTTTTAATTGTTGCATCACTTTATTTATCTCATTTAAATAAATAAAGTTATTTTCACTTTCTGTTAATTCGATTATAAATTTATTTTTTATAGCTGGGTTTTTTCGAATGAAATGAATTATTTTATTCATGAATTTTTCATCAAGTAGCATTGTCACCGTAAAGTTGAAACTTAGCATGAAGTCTTTATTTACACTTGATTTTCTTATAGTGGCAAAAGCATCTTTTATTAATTTAAAAGTGACTATGTTTATATCCGGTGTTTTTTCGAGATCTGTTATAAATTCTGAGGGGGGGATAATTTTTCCATCGTAAATCCAACGACATAGCACCTCTGCGGCAATGAACTTTTGTTGTTTAGTCGAGTAAACTGATTGGAAGTAAGGAACAAACTCATGATTGTTTGCTGCTTTTTTTAACTTTCGATGTAATACTTTTTTACTCTCAAAAAAAGATGTTAAATTTAATTCTACAATTTTTAAAGATATTAATGATAGGCTGAAACTTAGAGCCATTATTAATAATAGTTTATTAAGCGTTAATCCACTGATAATAATCACATGTAGATGTTTAGCGTTGTGACTCAAGCTGTAATATAAATTACTTTTTGGTTTTTCATTTGAATCAATAATTTCAAAATTAGTTATGGCATTATGACTTAGCGTTTTCAATAATTCAGAATAAAAATCAATCAGGTAATAACCTGAGCCGAATTTAAATATATAATTTATTTTATTCTTATCATAGGGGTCGTTAAATAATTTAACCCTTATATTATCAGAGATTATGTTTCTTATATATTTAGGGACAGGTTTATTAATACCACTATTATTATAGTAGTACTTTCCATTATCGATATATGAAATATTCATTATCTCTGGATATTTTATTTCAATGTTTTCTAAAAAACGTTCATTGTTTTCTTTATTACTGCCATCAATGTTGCTTTCATGTTCAATATGTAACTGTGGTTTGTAAATAACATTGTCTAATAGTGATAAAATGTTACTTATTTGATTTTTTTCTATGTATCTAATAGTTATATTACTAATTAATAATGATAAAAAAATACTTAAAAATATAATTACACAAAAGGGAAATAGTTTTTTCATTATTATCTGTCATATGAAGATCTATATGGTTACTAAATCTAAGGCGGTTTATAAAGACGAAGTATTGTAACTGACTTACTTGAAAATTAAATATAAAAAGACCGCATTAGCGGCCTTTTTAATATCAAAGATAGTGTTGTAACTATCTCATGGTAGCAAAATACCGCCACACGTAGAATCTGGAAGTTATCTGTAAAGCCTTTAACGACAAGGTATCTGCGTGTTTTCCAGAAAAATGAGTTTTTACAGTCATTTTTTCTAAAAACTGTATTGTCAGTGTAGCACTTTCCAGAAAGTTAACTATTGTACTTCATTCGTTTATATCGCTTTTCTAACGCCTCTTTGCCGCCTTCCATGATTTCACATACTTCTTGTCTAACAGATAGTTCTTGTAATCCACCCGCTGCTAACAATGCAATATTTCCTTTGTCCTCTAGCACGATGACTAATTCACTATCTCCATTCACAACAATATTTGGGTTGTGGGTAATAATTAAAAATTGACGCTTGGGTTTTATGTCATGCAACTTAGTTATTACCAGCTTGGAGATTAGTGCGTTATCCAAGTCATCTTTAGGTTGATCAACGATGAGAGGCTCATCGCCATACGATAGTAAAAATGACAAGACTGTTGCCGCTTTTTGTCCTGCGGAACCTTGATTTAGAGGCTTGAATCGATGTCCATCGTAAAACTCTACAGATAAGTTATCCTCAGGGAACCAACTCCACAGCCGATCTAAGCTAGAGCTATCTAACTGCTCAATAACAGATGATAATCGTTTACCAATAGTGCAGTTAAGTATGTTTGTTTTTGATGTATGGTGGTTGAATACATCTAATTTGAATTGGTGTAAACGCTCGTAAGAAGATCCTACTTGCTGTTTTTCAGCTTCAGCCATTATTGATTTTAACGCATACAGGATGCCTTGTTGTTTATCCTCATCCATTAGATCACTGGCAAAAGCTCCGTCAACACGATTAATCAGTTCGCGAAAAGATAGCTCCAAGTGTTCAGAGTGCTGCAATTGACCAATTGTTATCTTGAGATCGCGATGTGGTGAGATGTATTGGTTAACAAATGCATCCCGTCGTTTGGTCAGCTCTTTTCTCCATTCAATAAGGTTATGATAAGAATTTTTGATTTGTTCTCTTATTATGATTAGTTGTTTATTGGCGGAATCTATTTCTTCTATCTTTCCATTTAGAGCAAAACGCTCTTTTACCAATAAATTGTATTCAGACGGTTCTTTTATTCCTTGTTGTTGCATAGAAGTGACTAGTTGAGAATATTGGTTGTAGGCACCAGTACATAGTTGTGAAAGGTTGGACTTTTCTACAGCATCGTTTAACAAGGTCAATTCAGATGTTATCAAGCTGAGTTCTTGAGTTGCGCTGCGTTTCCAATCTTCAATCTTCCGAGCTGTTTGTTGGAGAGAACGGGCTAAAATTGGATCATCTTTGACCTCATCACCAACACTTCCACTTATCTGGTCAGTAGATGTTTGAATGCTGTTTGTTATGGTATTAATCTCATTATCCATGAGTTTGAGAGCATTCGAGACGTGGTTTTTTTGATGGTATAAATTATTGTATCTTTGCAGTATTTGTGCGTGACCAGATGCTTCT
This sequence comes from Photobacterium kishitanii, assembly GCF_000613045.3. Lineage (NCBI taxonomy): Bacteria > Pseudomonadati > Pseudomonadota > Gammaproteobacteria > Vibrionales > Vibrionaceae > Photobacterium > Photobacterium kishitanii. The sequence goes on from NZ_LN794352.1 coordinate 114,379, forward strand.
ATATGTGTGATTTTAGCATTAACGTCTGCTAGCTGACCTTTTATGGTATTCAGATTAGCAACTTTATTTATTATGCCTAGCTCAGATATACGAAGCTGAATGAATTGATTTTTTAACTCATCCCAATGTGTTTGCCATGCTTGTATGCTTACTTCTGGCGAGTTATCGATGATAGTTAGTAGCGTGTTTGGGTCTTTAGCCATATCAAATATTTGTTTCTGGCTAAATATGCTAACTGGGAATCGGGTTTGAATGTCACCCAACTCAGGAACCCATTGCTCATTGTCTTTTCGATGTATGGTGGCTTGTTGATGTGTTTGATCCCAAGAGATTCTGTAATCCATATTGTTTTTCGTAACAATACACTGGATCTGGCTATCGTTTAATAGAACACCATAATCATTTCTATTTTGGGCAACTCTGGAAAATCTTTCAAAATTACGCCTAATCTCATTTGATTCATTGAGCTGAAAAATATCCCCCGTTTTATTTAGTGCGATACGGATGAACTCCGCTAAAGTCGATTTACCACTACCACGAGAACCTATAATTGAGTTGAGCCAAGGATTGAATTTGATACTAAATGGCTTACCTCTGCCGCAGTATTTTGTATTACTCACTATCAGCTCTTTCAGATATGTTGAAGGTAGAGTATTAGGTGTGAAATTTTCGTCAGAGCGTCTAATACATGTATTCCCATCTAACAACGCGAGCTTAAGTCCATCTATAGTAGGGGACGACATTTTTACCCATGTGAACGCTCTGCCATTCTCATTCGGGGCATGAGAGTCTGAGCCAATTACTTGAGGCAAGGATAATTCGGTTGACCTGAAAATCGACATTAGTGGCTTCTCTGGGTATACGACTTCCACCGCGTCTGCCGCTTTGCATACACGCAATACAGACTTGCTCCCTAATTTACATACACCCGATCCTTCAAGCTCAATATGCGCAGGGATAGCTACGCCATTTAGGTTTTCCGTTATGGCTTTTACTACTTGCTCTGGGCTTTGGCTTCCATCTGTATCACTATCACCATAAGTTCCTGTATACCCAGCGACTCCTATCGCTGTAGAGACATGTTGAGCATCCACGGAAGGATCAAATATAGCAAGGACATGAACGTTGCCTTGTGTACTTAATTCAACACCGGGAAATAGGTGTATGGAATGGCCTTCTGTTCTTAGTTGTTGAGCTTCTTGTTGAAGAGCGCCTATCCATCCAGCAGTGTTATGATCGGTTACGGCTATACATTCGATTCCATGTTCAATGTGACCTAGCAACCAGTCTCTCGGAGAAATGTTTCGCTGTTTGTAGTCTAGTGATGCAGGGGAATGAGCGTGTAAGTCAAATTTCCACCATCTGGAGCCAACAATATTATTCATGGTTTTGTACGCGATTATGAAGAATGACTTCATTATGCTTGCGGAAATAACTTATTCAATTAAATTCACATGACAGGTATCAATGTCTGAGTAAATACATGTAAGCTGTTAGTGATTTCTATGGCTTCGAAATGGAGGTGGTGTCGAAACCATAGAAAAGTGACGTCCAGTCAAAGTGAGGATGCAAAAGGGTTAATCTATCGGTGTAATATAGGTGACCTTACTCCGCTTGAAATTAGCTAATTCTTCTCGTAATTTATCATTCTCAAACTCCAATTCTTCCTTGTCACTCAGAGCCTTTATGAGTTTATCATTCAGATGATGCTGAGCTGCTGAAAAGTCTGCTAGTTGCTGCTTAACAGCCTCATACCTATCTTTGTAGTTTTGCTTGATACGTTTTTGTTCATTGAGTTTGGTTCGTACCGACTGAATCTCAGGCTGAACATATTCACCTTTCGCTTCCGCAATATCGGCTTTGACCTGTTTCACTTTTTGAACGAAATCTGGGTAATAATAGCCGCTTCCGTTACCTAGATTAGCTTCTTCCTCCACAGCTCTTACGCTAAGTTTTCGCGTGGTGGGAATACGCTTAGGCTTACCTTGCGCCATACGCTCTAGTGCTGCTTCCAAGGCAATTAAGGTGTTTTCACTTTTACTCATAAATTCGCTACCTTTAGATCTGGTTCAAATGGGGTGAAGGGCATACCAAAGTCAGCCATTACATTTTCGGCTGCCCTGATCTGGGTAATGTAGTGGCTCTTGTCCGTTACTGAAATATCCTCCCCTAACGCCATGTAGCGAACCAAGTTCTTGTGCTTCTTTTGCCACCATAAGGCTTGGTCTTTATCAATGATGCTTCCTTGACCTGCACAATCAACACAGAATTGAGGCATTACCACACCATCCATGTCGCAATCATAGCCATTCTTGCAATAGCTATGTGCTGTACCGTGTAAGGTCAAAGTGCCTTTTTTGACGGCTTCGTAAATGGTTTCCCAAGAGCTATAAATATGCGGAATGTCACCACGCATTTTTACGATGGCTTTACCCATAGAGCCTGATAGTGGATCGTCAGAGTGCCATTGTTTAAAGATCTTGCTAGCTGTCATTTCGGCGTTAATTTCATCGAGTGCTTGTTGTACCTTTTTATCAACGGTTAAGTCTCGGAGGCTAGCTATCTGCCCACCATTGGTGTACCACTCAGTCATTGAAAGATAGAGATGCTTAAACTGTTGTTTTAGGGCTACTTTAGTCCCTAGTCGGTGTTTGATGGTGTAAAAAGCTAATGAACGCCGAAACTGGTGAGTTGCTAAAGGCCAAGGTTTTCCAATGACTACACGGTTTTTGATTCTGTCTAATGAGTTTGGGTTAGATTCTATGCATTCTTGATAATCTTCTTTAGTTACCACAAAGCAAAAATGCTTACAGAAACGCTCTAATCGCTTATTCCATTGGGTAATTAATGCGGGAGATCTAGACCGAGCACCTTGATTGCACCAAAGTGTATTTGAGTAGCGTTCGTCGGGGTATTTGACGCTCTTTCGCCATGCCTCAGAGAGGGTAGACATCAATTCTATTGCTTTCTCAACGATAGGTGCTGCAACCCACGTCTCGCGTTTTTCCCCCAATTTAAAGGTGCTGGATTGGAGCATGTGAAAGTCACGACCATGAAAATGATCTTTGTAATAACTATCTGGGGTGAGCTTTTCAAGCTCAGATTCTCGCATTCCAGAAAAGCCTCCGCATGCTATATAGCAAGCAGTGATTAGCTGTCCTAGGTATCGTTGAAAATCAACAGCATTGTTGATTGTGATACCAGCTATCTGATTCGAGAGTGGAACAACTATCTCTTTGGGGTGCAGACGTAGGTTGTCGTTAATTAGTAGTGCGTATTTATGCCGATCACTAACTTGCCTATTACCGTCGGTGCAACTAAATCTACAGCCACTACGAATCTTACTATCGACAAAGGCTTTGCCTTCTATGTAGTTGTGTTGTAACTCAGACTCTATATTCGCAATGAGATTCTGGCGAGGAAGTGCTGTTTCAATTAGATCAATGGCTTTCCCATAGATTTCATCACTCAAGCGTTCTGGTATTGCCAGAGTTTGTTGTGGGTATTTACTACTCATTTCTTTCGATAGATGAGAGGGTTCCAGTTTCTTTGAAAAACCAAAAGAAAACTGGAGCCAAGGCTCTAAGGTGATGGCATTGTTAATAGCAGTAAATATTTTTTCCAAGTTGCCTTGGCTGCGACTTCGCGCAATTAGAAAGTTTTTAAACTCTTCAAAATTTTTGTTCTTTGATAAATCGGCTAGTGATGTTGCTTTTATTTGCTTTAGGAATTGAAAGGTTACTTTAATAGTACAAACTTTGTGGCAAACGGTTGTGTACTTAGGGGCATTGCCTTTCACCACCTTATGGTGAAGCCAACCATAAGTCAGTAATTTGAGTTCAGTTTGTAACTTGGGGGTATCGCTCCAATCATCAAACTTAATGTTATATTTATCTTTGCTTCGAGCGTAGGGCTGTAGGTTCCATTGAACGTCTCCAAAACGAGCAGTGACTTTTCCATTTTTGTCTCGGCATACCACTAACTTATTGAGTGCATCCCAATCGTTGTTGTGAAATAAACTGATAATGTCGGAGTTTATAACCCTATGCTGTTCTGGGAAGTCCGTTGTATAAAGATATGGATTAGTCATTGTTCAATTCCTTGGCAGCCGAATCAATACGCTGTGTTGGTATCATGGAAAGGATTGCATCAGAGTCTTCCCAAAGAGGATGCAATCCTTCTTCATCAATCAATGCTTCAGCTTGCTTTAAGATGCTTTTGTTAATTTTTGGGAAGATTTTCTCAGTGATGAATACCACTATGCTTTCAAAGTTTTGGCGATAGTGATGGGCGCTCAAATGCAGGTATAGAGACTCTTCAATACACTCTTTAAATGACAGTAAACACCAGATATCACTGACCGATTGCACTATCACTTGTTCTGGGCAACCAAAACACTTGAGTAAATCTGCACACGCCAACTTTTCTCCGTCTTTAAGTAACTTACGTTGCTGTGCTTTTCGGTTGTAAGCCTTGGATCTTTCACCAAATGGATTGGCACAACTTCCTCCATTTGGGGTTCTACTAAGCTCAGGAAAGGTTGTTTTTAATTCTTCTTCAATGGTTAGAACCTCTATCCCTAAAGCGGAGCGTGCTGCTGTTACACCTTGTTTGGAGTGGGCTTGCTCCTGCCTGATAGTCGTCACGTCCTGCATCATGGCATTGTTGTTGTGTTTATTGCCCGTAGTGTAGTGCCGTTTGCGCGTTTGTGGTGTATTGCCAAGGGTTATGTCATTGGCAAGTTCGCCTTGATAAGCCGTTGTTATTTGTGCTCCAGTTTCTCGAAAGCGGCTCACAACTGGTCTTAGTTTTCGCGCTGTTTGGTCAGTAAAACTAAAGTGCTTTTCTAGCCAGTTTTTATTGAAGGCTTGGAGGGTGGCTTGCTTAACTGGTTGTAATTTGTTGTGAGCGATGGTCTGTAATAACAATGCATTACTTGAATTGTCTAAGACCTTTGAAACTTCGAGCAATTTATCAAAGAAACCCATACTGTATTTAGGAACTTCAAGATAGCCGTGCTCACCTATTTCGACGTGAATAATCTTGAAACTTCGACGTTTAAAGGCTGGCATTTGATACCACTGTTCACCAACAGATATTGAGGCATTTGTCGGACGTTTTAGATCAAAAAGTACACCAGTATTAGAGTAGGTGTAGTAACTCATCAAATATGTCGCCGCACACATCATTTTGCTGATTGCCGAGCACAGTTTGTAATCCTGCCCATGCCATCTAAATGTCATGGTAGATGTGGTTTTCCATGCGTCGATGTGCTTTTGTGGGTTTTCAAGGAATTGCCTTGATGTTTGATTAAAAAGTTGTCGAAGAAATGGTAACAATTGTTTTAAGTCGGCTTGAGTATATGCCTCAAAAGGTTCGGTATCAGCCCTTCCTAATATGGGGATGTTAAGAAACCAATGAGTTGGAAAATCTAGATAATCCCGAAATAGAACGCTCATTCGCGCTAACTTTTGCGTATAGCTGCTCGCTTTTAATATTCCTAGCCGTACCTGATGAAACAGTGCTGCCATATAAGCTTCAAGTGATTGTTGTGTAAAACCCTCAGCATCTTTCGCATCGCACCACTTGAGATATTGTGAGATGTGGTTGAAGAGGTGATAGAGCGTGATTTGTGAGGCACCTTCGGAGATCTTTTCATCAAAGCGTTCTTTGATTTGAAGAATAAAGCGATCACGATTAGCCGACTTAACAGGTTTTCCTTGTTGTATGTACTGAGTGCTTGGAAAGCCCCTGTGAAGCAATCGATTAAAATCACATAGATAGTTTTTTTCATACTCCATTCGTAAGCATATAGAAGGGTTCCAGCCGTTCAAATAAGTGACATTATTCATTTTCGCCACCTAGTGCTTTATGCATAATTGAATCAAGAATTCCGAATTTTGTTTTGAATACTTCTTTTCGTCTGAGGTAGCGTAGGTATTTCCAAGTCGTGCTTTCATCCTTATGCCCCATCCAGCCCATCAGCAGCTCTAGAGCCTCAATCGTTCCTAAGTGAGCATCAAGTAAGTCACTGAGCCTGTACGTTCCGTATGTGGCTCTGAGATCATGGAAGCGATGCTTAAAAGAACTGTCTACCTTCTGTATTTCACCCCTTAGTTCAATCCAGCGAGATTCGATGGTTTCTCTACTCATCGGGTTGCCTTGCTGGCTGATGAAGAAGGGTTCGTGGCGTTCGCATCGTTCTAACACTTCTATGCTGTGGTGATTAAGAGTTACGGACTCATCCCTGAATTGATTTATTTTTTTATATAACTTGTTGGCGCGGCTAAGCCTGCGTTCTGAAACTTGGTATTCACGTAGTGCTTCTAATAGTTCAATAGAAATTTCAACTCGACGTTTTTTATCAAATTTGGTTTGAACCCCAGTAGACTGGGGGCATAGCGTTAATTCAAAGCGATGTTGGCTCTCAGCAACAGGCATTGCAGAATCTAATGCGTTTAAGCTAAAGGTGGCTATTTCTTCAATACGCATTCCAGTATCAATTGAAAGGAGTACTTGTAGCCTGAGTTCTTCTGACGTTTTAGGTAGAAATGAGAGCAATAAATTAAGATATTCTTGGTTTAGCGGGGTAAGGGGGCGGATGTTTTTTGAATCGCTGTCTTTGGGAACTTTGATTCTAAGGTCGCTAGTTTCCACAGTAAATGTTGTCTTAATGTGCGCTAGCATTCCGAGGTTTTGAACCTGCACAAATTCCATTTTGAATGGAGCTTCTTGTTCTCTCTTTATACGCAAATAACCTTCGTGCATTGCCCAAAGGTAGAAGTTCTTAACTTGATTCATGTATGTATTGGCGGTGCTATGTGCCAACTCGCCACGCTTTACTAGCTTAAGCAAGTGAGAGCGGAACAGATAAGTGGGCTTTAGTCTTTTGATTGGAGGGAAGTGATTCCATTCCAACTGTTCACCTTCTAGGAACTGATAGTATTTGAGTAGAGCGCGACTGCATGGGTTGAGGTCTTTCGCTTTCTTTACAGCTTTGAGATAAAAGAGATAGCTGTTTGGTTCTTGGAGAAAAGCACCGTCATCAGAAAACAGTGTTGGAAGAGAGCCTATGTTGTTTTTTGTTGGCTGACAATGGTAAGTACCATCATCTCTGAGTGTTAATTCTGTATCTTTGTAAACGTCACTGGAATGTATTAGTTGAGTCATTTATCCACCTAGAAAGAACACTACTTATACAATTAGTATAAGCAGTGTTAAGTATTTTTCCAGATTTCTAAACGTGTGGGAGTTAAGTTTCTACACTAACCCCTCATGGTAACAAATTCTTCAGAACCTGTTGGGTGAATAGCTACCACACTATCGAAATCAGCTTTAGTTGCGCCCATCTTCATCGCGACACCAAAACCTTGAATCATTTCATCAACGGTATAACCGATACCATGTAGGCCAACGACTTTCTCATCATCACCTGCGCAAACAAGTTTCATTTTACATGGCTGACGGTGGGTAGTTACCGCGGTGTACATAGCAGTAAAGCCTGACTGGTAGATTTTGACGTTGTCTTCGCCGTATTGGTCAATAGCTTCTTGAGTCGTTAGACCAATAGTACCAATCGGTGGGTGACTAAATACAACAGTAGGAACTAGGCTGTAATCCATCTTGGCATCTGGCTTGTTATTAAACAAACGCTCAGATAATTGACGTCCTGCTTTAACTGCAATCGGTGTTAGCTCGATGCCGCCTTCCATGATGTCACCAACACAATAGATACCTGCAACATTGGTTTGTTGGAATTGATCAACTTTAATATAACCACGGCTATTGGTTTCAACGCCCGTCGCTTGGAGGTTGATCTTGTCAGTGGTTGGATGGCGACCAATGGCCCAAATCAGTAAATCAGTATTGTGTGATTCGCCATTTTCAAAATGAAGCGTGATTGAACCGTCAGCTTCTTTAACCACTTCTTTAGGCACTGAATGGGTGTGTAGAGTTGGACCTTCTGTTGCCATTACTTCAACTAAGGTATCAACAATCATAGGATCGAAGCTACGTAGTGGTGATTCTTTACGAACAAACAGGTGAGTATCAGTACCCAGTGCACTTAATACACCTGCAATTTCAACTGCGATGTAACCTGCACCAACAATAGCGGTACGCTTAGGTTGCTCTAGTAACTCAAAGAAACCATTAGAATCGATACCATATTCAGCACCAGGTACATTGGGAATCGTTGGCTCGCCACCAACTGCAATCAAAATATGATCAGCAGTGTAATGTTCGCCATTAACCTCAATTGTTTTAGCGTCAACAAAGGTGGCAAAACCATTGATCACTTCAACGTTGTTTTTACCTAATACATTGTCGTAAGAGGTATGAATTCGGCTAATGTAGGCTTCACGGTTTTCAACCAGTTTGCCCCAATTAAAGCCTTTTACATCAACGTCAAAACCATAATCTTTAGCGTAAAGGTGCATAGCTTCTGCGATTTGGGCACCGTGCCACATTACTTTCTTTGGTACACAACCAACGTTAACGCAAGTGCCACCAAGCGCTTTTGCTTCAATGATTGCTACTTTAGCGCCATACATTGCAGCGCGATTTGCTGATGCAATACCACCGCTACCGCCACCGATGCAGATGTAATCAAAATGCTTTGCCATGACTTTACTCCAATAGATGTTATGAATATTCACTGTCACCTAGTGTAATCAAGATTGGGCTGAGTGACGAGGATTTAAAATCGGAAAAACCGATTAATATAGTGTTTTACCATCGGAAATGATGATTGTCACGTGAGAAATGTAACAGCCACAGGGGAACGTGGCTGTTTATTGAGCGAAAAAATAATGCCGTAAGCTTATTCTGGTACGATCCACTCAACTTTATGATGACCGTGATTTGGCGCAATTGCTTGTTGTAGCCATGGCAGTATTTGCTGCATTTGGCTAGCAAGTTTCCATGGTGGATTAATGATGATCATTCCAGAAGCCGTCATTCCGCGCTCTTCAGTATCAGGTTCAACCCCAAGTTCAACTTGAAGAATATTACGAATATTGAGGTCTTTTAGACCGGCAATCATATTATCAATTGTTTCGCGGTAAACGACGGGATACCAAATCGCATAAGTACCTGTCGCCCAACGTTGATAGCTTTGTTTAATCGCTTTTACTACATCTTGGTATTCATGTTTGAGTTCATAAGGTGGATCAATCAATACCACCCCACGACGCTCTTTCGGCGGTAAACTCGCTTTTAGACGGGCAAAGCCATCTTCTTGATAGATTTTAACTTGGCGATCACCACGAAATTCTTGCAGTAATAATGGAAAATCGCTTGGATGTAATTCGGTTAATACCATGCGGTCTTGGTCACGAATTTGTGCGCGCGCTACTTTTGGTGAGCCAGGGTAGTAACGTAGTTCATCACTGTTATTAAGGGCTTTAATCGCATCAATATAAGCGGCGATTTCTGTTGGTACATCATCGCGTGACCAAATACGGGCGATACCTTGCTTAAATTCACCGGTTTTTTCGCTGCGCTCATCTTGGAGATCGTAACGACCAACACCTGAGTGAGTGTCGTGATACACGAACGGTTTATCTTTTTGCTTGAGTGCATCCAGAATTAGGCTTTGAACAATGTGTTTAACCACATCTGCGTGGTTGCCAGCGTGAAAGCTGTGGCGATAACTCAGCATGAAATCAGTCTCTATCGGTATCTAAAGCAGGGGTGCTAAAGGCTATTATCGTCAATTATTCACTAATATCCAACCATGGTGCCAACCTTTGCGGCGATCAACATTGACTAAATACGCTATTTCTACCTTTTTATACTCTAAACCGATCAAAGGATTGAAATTTATCTATTGCGGGCGCATGTTAATAAGAAGATAAAAATAAAGGAAAAGCGTATGTCTAACCCATTATTGACGATGACCGATTTACCACCGTTTGCTCATATTAAGCCTGAGCACATTAAACCTGCGGTTGAACAAGCGATCATTGATTGTCGTAACAACGTTGAATCGGTGCTATCGCAATTACAAATGCCAAGCTGGGACACGATTTGTCGCCCATTGGCAGAGTTGGATGATCGTTTAGGACGTATTTGGTCACCAGTCGGACACCTTAACGGGGTTAAAAATAGCCCTGAGTTACGCCAAGCGTATGAAAGCTGCTTGCCGTTATTGTCAGATTACGCCACTTGGGTTGGACAGCATAAAGGCCTTTATGATGCGTATAAGATGATTCAAGCCAGTGAAGATTTTGCTGATTTAGGTCAAGCACAACAAAAAGCGGTTAATGATGCCCTTAAAGCGTTTGAGTTATCGGGTATTGGTTTACCTGCTGAGCAACAAAAACGTTTTGGTGATATTAGTAAACGCTTATCTGAATTAGCCTCAACCTTTAGTAATAACGTGTTAGATGCCACCATGGCATGGAGCAAAGTGATTACTGATGCTGAGCAACTACGCGGTTTACCAGAATCTGCATTGCAAGCAGCACAAGCAAATGCTGAAGCCAAAGGTGAGCAAGGTTATTTGTTTACCTTAGATATTCCATCGTATCTACCAGTGATGACTTACTGTGATAACCGTGAGTTACGCGCTGAAATGTATCAAGCCTTTTGTACGCGCGCTTCTGATCGCGGTCCAAATGCGGGTGAGTTTGATAATTCAGAAATTATTGCTGAAAAATTGAAACTGAGTCATGAACTGGCGAGTTTATTAGGTTTTAGCAACTATGGTGAAAAATCACTGGCAACCAAAATGGCTGAATCAACCGATCAAGTGTTGGGTTTTTTAAATGATTTAGCTGATCGTGCGAAGCCACAAGGTGAACGTGAAGTTGCTGAGTTACGTGACTATGCTCGTAATGAATTTGGCGTTGAAAAGTTAGAACCATGGGATTTTGCGTTTTATTCTGAAAAATTAAAACAGCATCGTTACAGTATTTCTGATGAAGAGTTACGGCCGTATTTCCCTGAGCAAAAAGTGGTTGCAGGCTTATTTGAAGTGCTAAAGCGCGTATTTGGCTTAGATATCAAACAGCGCTTAGGGGTTGAAGTATGGCACGAATCGGTGACCTTCTATGACATCTTTGATGCTCAAGGTACATTGCGTGGTAGTTTCTACTTAGATTTATATGCTCGTGAACATAAACGTGGTGGCGCATGGATGGATGAGTGTATGGTTCGCCGTACTCGCATTGATGGCAGCTTGCAAACACCAGTCGCGTATTTAACCTGTAACTTTAATCGTCCTGTTGGCGATCAGCCTGCGTTGTTTACCCATAACGAAGTCACGACGTTATTCCATGAAACAGGTCATGGTATCCACCATATGCTGACTCAGATTGATGTTGCGGCAGTGTCAGGAATCAATGGTGTGCCATGGGATGCAGTTGAATTACCAAGTCAATTTCTTGAAAACTGGTGCTGGCAGGAAGAAGCATTAGCGTTTATTTCTGGTCATTATCAAACCGGTGAGCCACTACCGAAAGTGATGCTAGATAAAATGCTAGCGGCGAAGAACTTCCAATCGGCGATGTTTATTTTACGTCAGCTTGAGTTTGGGTTGTTTGATTTCAGCTTGTACTCTAACTACGATCCAGAGGTTGGTGCTCAAGTGCTAGAAACTTTACTTGAAGTTAAAGATAAAGTTTCGGTAGTACCAAGCCCAGAGTGGGGCCGATTCCCACATAGTTTTAGTCATATTTTTGCCGGTGGCTATAGTGCTGGTTACTACAGTTACTTGTGGGCAGAATTATTGTCGGCTGATGCGTTCTCACGCTTTGAAGAAGAAGGCATCTTTAACCCTCAAACAGGTAGCGACTTCCTGACTTGCGTGTTGGAAAAAGGTGGCAGTGAAGAGCCAATGGAATTGTTTAAGCGTTTCCGTGGCCGAGAACCACAGCTGGATGCAATGCTGCGTCACAGTGGTATTACTGGCTAAATCGGGTTGATAGTAAAGTAACCGCTAATAAAAAAGGCTCCTTGGGGAGCCTTTTTTGATCGTAGTGCAAAGAGAATAAATCTCGTCGCTAAATTATTATGCTGGTAATCAGTCTTGTGCCGTTACTACCATTGGCCAGCCCATATCTGTTTGGCGGGTGGCTTCTTGGGTCAGTTCACTGCGAGTTAGTGGATTATTGATCAACCATTTCGCCGATAATAATAAGGTCAATTTGTTGTCTTCCATGTGTAAGCTAAATGGAGGCAAACAGGTTTGATCTCGACGATGGCATAAAATAATCGCTAGTCGTAGCAAGCGTAGTAAACGAGCTGCACTTGGCGCTGATAACGCATGTTGTTCTGGTAAGCTGGTTAATGGGCCGTTATGACGACGCAGTAGCTCAGCGATAAGATTTTTTTGGGCGCGAGTAAAGCCGGGTAAATCCATGTGCTTAATTAAGTAAGCCGCATGTTCACCACTTTTTTTAAATTCAATGCTAGCGCCAATTTCATGTAATTTAGCGGCAGCTTGAAGGAGGTTTTCTGCAGGCGGTTCCAATTGCCAATTTGGACACTGAGCTAACAACGCCAGTGCCATATCACTCACGCTGTCTGCATGGTGATGATCTAATTGAAACCGTTGTTGCATGCTAGTAATCGTTCGAGCGCAGACATCGTGATGACGCATTTGATCCATCATTTCATAAACCAAGCCTTCACGTAGCGCACCGCCAGCGAGAGTCATTGATTCAATTTGTAATGATTCAAACAGCGCAATTAGAATCGATAACCCGCTTGGAAAAACAAGGGCTCGTTCTAATGTTAAGCCTTCAATATCAAGATCTTCCAAACGTTCATACTGCATCGCTTGGCGTTGAAGACGCTTAAGTTTTGGCAGGGTAATAATTTCATCCATGCCTTGTGCCAGCATAATTTCTTGTAATGCTTGCACGGTGCCACTTGCGCCAACACAGGTTTCCCAGCCTTGCTGGGTATAACGCTCAATAATGGCTTCAATCGCTTCTTTAGCACCATTAATGGCAGCATCAAAGTTGACCGAGGTTAAGTAGCGATCTTTAAAATAGCGCTCCAGCCACGTGACACAACCAATTTTTAGGCTAGTTAATGCACTGGCATCAAAACCTTCGCCAATAATGACTTCGGTGCTCGCACCGCCAATATCGACTACTAGGCGTTTGTCACTGCCACCAGAGGTATGTGCTACCCCTTGATAGATAATGCGTGCTTCTTCTTCACCCGCAATGACACTCACAGGATACCCAAGAATACTGTGAGCTTGAGAAAGAAATTCGTCAGCATTGACCGCTGTACGCAAAGCGGCAGTACCGACAATGCGAATATGATCAGGTTTGATATCTTGTAAACGTTCGGCAAAGATAGCCAAACAGTCAAGGCCACGTTGAATGGCTTCTTGGCTGAGCTCGTTATGATTATTCAAACCCGCCGCTAAACGTACTTTACGTTTAATTTTAGCTAGCGTCTGAACACTGCCATTGACTTCACGAACAACCCACATATGAAAGCTGTTAGAACCTAAATCAATTGCGGCATAAAGCGGTGATACTGAATTTCTTTCCATAGAGATACTTTAACTTATTTTATGCTGGTTTGTTTTGTGGCGGACGACGGCGATTATTACGCTGACGAGATTGCCCCTGACCTTGACGCTGGTTATTACGACGACCACCTTGACGAGGATTACGCTGTAAGCGAATCGGTGCTGGTAAATCATCTAATAGGGCATCAGAGTCATATTTTGATTGTGGAATACCATGCTCGATGTAGGTTTCGATCGCTGTTAAGTTAATCGCGTATTCTTCACAAGCAAAGCTGATTGAATGACCACTTTCGCCGGCACGGCCAGTACGACCAATACGGTGAACATAATCTTCAGCGTCATCAGGTAGATCATAGTTAAATACGTGGGTAACCATTGGAATATGTAGACCACGTGCAGCAACATCTGTTGCGACAAGGATATCAAGATCACCTTTGGTGAATTCTTCTAGAATACGTTCACGCTTCTTCTGTGGTACATCACCAGTGAGTAAACCAACGCGATGACCATCAGCGGCTAAATGACCCCAAACATCTTCACAACGATGTTTAGTGTTGGCGAAAATAATCGCACGATCTGGCCATTCTTCTTCAATTAACGTTTGTAATAAACGCATTTTTTCTTGGTTTGAAGGATAGAACAATTCTTCTTGAATGCGGTGGCCTGTTTTTTGTGCAGGTTCAACCACAACACTTTCAGGGCTATTCATGTGTTCAAAGGCAAGCTCTTTAACGCGGTATGATAATGTTGCTGAAAACAGCATATTTAGGCGAGCTTTAGGCTCTGGCATACGGCGGAACAAGAAGCGGATATCTTTAATAAAGCCCAAATCGAACATGCGATCAGCTTCATCAAGTACTACGACTTGAATGCTTGCAAGGTCAATAACGCGTTGTTTGTAGAAGTCGATAATACGACCACAAGTACCGATTAGAATATCGACACCTTCATCAAACACTTGTTTTTGTTTTTCATAAGGTTCACCACCATAAGCAAGACCAGCTTTAAGGCCTGTACTCGCAAGTAGCGATGAAGCATCATTGAAAATTTGGATCGCCAACTCTCGCGTTGGCGCCATAATGATCGCCCGCGGTTGATTGGTCTTACGTTCTGCTGGTGCAGGAGTCTCCAATAGATGGTTAAAAGTAGCGGTCAGAAAGGCAAGGGTTTTACCCGTACCTGTTTGAGCCTGTCCCGCGATATCATGGCCAGTGAGCACAACTGGCAATGCCAAGGCCTGGATCGGGGTACAATTATGAAACCCTTTCTCTTCCAATCCTTTTAGCACTAGAGGGTTTAACCCTAGTTCGGCAAATTTCTGCTCTGTGATATGTGTCGTCTTCATTACTATAGAATATCAGCTTAGGGTTGCAATACGAAACGTATTCCATTCAAATAGGATAACGATTTGCTGGTTAATTCAATATCAGCTAACAAAATCACTGTTGGAGTGGAAGATGAGCGATAAGATTGTGCAGCTTACCGATGAAAGTTTTGATACTGATGTTGTCAATGCTGCTGGCCCGGTACTAGTCGATTTCTGGGCTGAATGGTGTGGACCATGTAAAATGATTGCCCCTATTCTTGATGAAATCGCTGATGAATATGAAGGTAAATTAACGATTGGTAAATTAAATATCGACCAAAATGCGGCGACACCGCCAAAATTTGGTATTCGTGGTATTCCAACGTTATTATTGTTTAAAGATGGCGCAGTTGCTGCAACTAAAGTTGGCGCGTTATCAAAAACACAGCTAAAAGAGTTCCTTGATGCGAACTTATAAGTGATATAATTGCGAGCCATGCACAATTTCTAAGTTGTGCATGGTTTGTCTAGCGACTATGCTAGACGAATAGAACGTTTAGTGTTAACGTAACGCACAGAAATTGCATTTCCGTTCATTTCTTGACCAGGCCCTATTGGTCATCCTTATCTCAACTAATATAGAACCCCGATTTTGACAGACAAGAAACCCACCACTATGAATCTTACAGAACTCAAGAGCCAACCTATTCCTAAGTTGGTATCACTTAGCGAAAGTTTAGGATTGGAAAACCTGGCCCGCCTACGTAAGCAGGACATCATCTTCTCCATTCTTAAGCAACATGCTAAAAGTGGTGAGGATATTTTTGGCGACGGCGTTCTAGAGATTTTGCAAGACGGCTTCGGCTTTCTGCGTAGCGCAGACAGTTCTTACCTTGCAGGTCCTGATGATATTTACGTATCACCGAGCCAAATTCGTCGTTTTAACCTTCGTACTGGCGATACTATTGCCGGAAAGATTCGTCCACCTAAAGACGGTGAACGTTACTTTGCACTACTGAAAGTTAACGAAGTAAACTACGACAAACCTGACAACGCCCGCAATAAAATCCTATTTGAAAACCTTACTCCGTTACATGCTAATATTCGTATGCGTATGGAACGTGGTAATGGTTCAACCGAAGATATTACGGCACGTGTACTTGATTTAGCCTCGCCAATCGGTAAAGGTCAACGTGGTTTGATTGTTGCTCCGCCGAAAGCGGGTAAAACCATGTTACTGCAAAATATCGCTCAAAGTATTTCTCACAACCACCCTGAATGTGTGTTGATGGTATTGCTGATTGATGAGCGTCCAGAAGAAGTAACTGAGATGCAACGCCTTGTGAAAGGCGAAGTGATTGCATCAACGTTTGATGAGCCAGCATCACGTCACGTTCAAGTGGCAGAAATGGTTATCGAAAAAGCAAAACGTTTGGTTGAGCATAAGAAAGATGTTGTTATCTTACTTGATTCAATTACCCGTCTTGCACGTGCTTACAACACTGTGATTCCTTCTTCAGGTAAAGTGCTAACAGGTGGTGTGGATGCTAACGCCCTTCACCGTCCTAAGCGCTTCTTTGGTGCCGCACGTAATGTCGAAGAAGGCGGTAGCTTAACAATCATCGCAACAGCGCTAGTTGATACTGGCTCGAAGATGGATGAAGTTATCTACGAAGAATTTAAAGGTACTGGTAACATGGAACTTCACCTTTCTCGCAAGATTGCTGAGAAGCGTGTTTTCCCTGCGATTGATATCAATCGTTCTGGTACGCGTCGTGAAGAGCTATTGGCGAAAGCTGATGAACTACAGAAAATGTGGATCCTGCGTAAGATCGTTCACCCAATGAGTGAAACGGACAGCATGGAGTTCTTAATCGACAAACTATCAATGACTAAAACTAATGAAGAATTCTTTGACGCAATGCGTCGTCAGAAATCATAATTAAGTGAGTGGTTATTGAATTAAAAACGTCACCCTAGGGTGACGTTTTTTTTGCTTAAATTAAATGTTATTCATTGTCTCTATTCGTTAACCCACAGAATTAAAACGGGTATTTTCTTTTTGTGGACGACGGGTGTTTTCCATCTCACAACTGGTTATACTACCAAAAATCATTCTCATTAAGTTGATATCAGTGATGCTGGTTGACTTAGTTTAGCTACAGGTAGTCGCTATGAAATACAAGGATTTACGTGACTTTATTGCCTATTTAGAGCAGCAAGGGCAATTACAACGTATTCAACAGCCGATTGATCCTAATCAGGAAATGACCGAGATTTGTGATCGTACTTTACGTGCTGGTGGGCCAGCATTGTTGTTCGAAAATCCTGTAGGTTATGACATGCCAGTATTGGCAAACTTGTTTGGTACACCTGAACGAGTCGCGATGGGAATGGGGCGTGATAATGTTAAGCAGTTACGTGAAGTCGGTGAATGGTTAGCCTATTTAAAAGAGCCGGAGCCACCGCATGGTTTACGGGACGCCATCAATAAAATCCCTGTATTTAAGCAAGTGCTTAATATGCCAACTAAAGTACTTCGCAAGGCGGCTTGCCAACAAATAATATGGCAGGGCGACGAGGTAGATTTAGATAAAATCCCGGTTATGAGTTGCTGGCCCGATGATGTAGCACCGTTGTTGACATGGGGCTTAACCATTACTCGAGGCCCAAATAAAAAACGCCAAAACCTCGGTATTTATCGCCAGCAGAAAATAGCTAAAAATAAAGTCATTATGCGCTGGTTAGCTCACCGTGGTGGTGCGTTAGATATGCGTGAATGGTGTGAAGCACATCCGGGTGAAAAATTTCCGGTCACAGTTGCCTTTGGTGCTGATCCCGCAACAGTACTCGGTGCAGTTACTCCAGTGCCAGATACTTTGTCTGAATATGCATTTGCAGGGTTATTACGTGGTAGCCGTACTGAAGTAGTTAAAAGTATCAGTAATGATTTACAAGTGCCTGCTAGTGCTGAAATCGTGATGGAAGGCTATATCGACCCTGAAGAATACGCCGATGAAGGTCCTTATGGTGATCATACTGGCTATTACAATGAGGTTGAGCGGCACCATGTATTTACCATCACCCATATCACGATGCGTAATGATCCGATTTACCACAGTACGTATACTGGCCGCCCACCGGATGAACCAGCAGTACTTGGGGTCGCGTTAAATGAAGTGTTTGTGCCTATTTTGCACAAGCAATTTCCTGAGATTGTAGATTTTTATTTGCCGCCAGAAGGGTGTTCTTACCGTATGGCGGTGGTAACGATGAAGAAACAATATCCCGGTCATGCTAAACGAGTAATGATGGGCGTGTGGTCGTTTTTACGCCAGTTTATGTACACTAAATTTGTAATTGTGTGTGACGATGATGTCAATGCACGCGATTGGCACAGTGTGATTGGCGCGATGACAACCCAAATGGATCCCGTACGAGACAGCTTATTAATTGAAAACACTCCGATAGATTCACTTGATTTTGCTTCACCTGTGGTGGGCTTAGGCTCAAAAATGGGTATTGATGCCACTATTAAATGGCCAGCAGAGTTAGCAAATACCACAGAAAAAGCGCCATTAATTAACCCAGAGTTTGATATTGAAGCGGGATTAATCGCATTACGGCAGCAATTCCCTGCCATTATTGATTGTTATCTACCGCCGGAAGCGGTTGATCACAGTATGGCAATTGTGAGTATTAATAAAACTGTTGCAGGCGAAGCGCTGCAAGTGATGACGGCGGTATGGGAATTTTTGAATCAGTTCACAGATGCTAAATTTGTGATTATGTGTGATGGTGACGTCAATGTTCGTGATTGGAATGATGTTATTTGGGCTGTCACTACCCGTATGGATCCAAGCCGTGATACGGTATTAATCGCTGCGACGGCAAGCCGTTGTTCGAAAATCGGCTTTGATGCCACCAATAAACTTGGCGCTGAAACCCAACGTGAGTGGGGAACTCCGATAGTTAAAGATCCACAGATTGTGGCACGCATTGATGCGATGTGGTCTCAATTAGCGATTGCTAATGAATCACACTCGTTAGATTGAGTACCAATCAAGAGCCGAATATTTTATGTTTCAGTGATAAAACTTACCACTGAATGAGAGTTTTTTATGTACCAAGTACGCCTGTTGCCCAATAACATTACTTTTGCAGCCAATGCGCAGCAAACAGTATTACAAGCAGCGCTCGACGCAGGTATTGCTTTCCCTAATCGCTGCCAAGTCGGTGCTTGTGCGATGTGTATGTGTCGTAAACAGCAGGGCCAAATAAGCTATGTGCTTGAGCCGATGCTGACGCCACAAGAGCAGGCACAAGGCTGGATATTTGCTTGCCAAGCGAGGGTGGAAAGTGACTTGGTATTATCGTTAGACTAGAGGAAAACCATGTCTATCAAATGTGAAGTAAAGTCAGTTGAACCGTTGGCGTGTAATACATACCGTATTTTATTAAAGCCATTACAAGCCCTCGATTTTAAAGCTGGGCAATATTTATTAGCTGTCATGGGTGAGCAGGATAAACGCCCATTTTCGATTGCTAGCAGCCCTTGTCGTCAAGGCGAGCTTGAACTTCATATTGGTGCAGCCGAGCATAATGCTTATGCATTAGAAGTGGTTGAGACCATGAAAAATGCCTTAAGTGATCAGCAGACGGTAACAATTGAAGCTGCGCATGGTGAGGCATGGTTGCGTCATGAAAGTCAGCGCCCATTAGTGATGATTGCTGGTGGTACTGGTTTCTCTTATATTCGCAGTATGGTCGATAATTGTATTAGTCGTGGTTTAACCCAACCGATATTCATTTATTGGGGCGGACGTGATTTGTGTCAGCTATATGCTAATGATGAAATGCAGCAATTGGCACAGCAATACCCAAATATTAGTTATGTACCTGTGGTTGAAACCGCGCCGGAAGGTTGGCAAGGTAAAGTGGGTAATGTGCTTGATGCCGTTGCTGAAGACTTTGTCAGTTTATCGGCCTATGACATTTATGTCTGCGGTCGTTTTGAAATGGCAGGAGCCGCTCGTGAGCGTTTCTGTACTGAAAAAGGCGCTGTGCGTGAGCATATGTTTGCGGATGCATTTGCGTTTATTTAACCGCTAATAATCATTAAAAAAGGCGCGTTTAACGCGCCTTTTTTATATTAT
Organism: Photobacterium kishitanii; assembly: GCF_000613045.3. Classification (NCBI taxonomy): domain Bacteria; kingdom Pseudomonadati; phylum Pseudomonadota; class Gammaproteobacteria; order Vibrionales; family Vibrionaceae; genus Photobacterium; species Photobacterium kishitanii. The sequence continues at coordinate 134,336 of NZ_LN794352.1, forward strand.
TGTCATTGCGAGTCTAGCGTTTGACGCTGAGTTGCGACTTTATTTTTTACCCAGCTTTCGTTAAACCATAATGATAATAAAATAATCCCGCCGCCAATAATTAACCGTGGGTAATCAACATTGTGGTTCCAGATTACAATATTGACGATCAAACCTGCCGGTACTAAGGCGTTGTTCATAATTGCCAGGGCGCCAGCATTGACCAGCGTCGCCCCTTTGTTCCAAATAAAATAGCCGACTCCTGAAGCTATCACGCCAAGATAGACTAAAATTCCCCATTGCAGCGAGGTCGTTGGTAGTTTGGCACTATTACCAAACAATAAATACATCGGCACTGCCACACAAACCGCACCTAAATAAAACCAGCCAAAGACGGTATGTTGTGGAATATCGGCTTGCTCTTGTTCGATAATTCTTTTGTAGCCTACTTGACCAATCGCAAAGCAAAGATTGGCACCTTGAACCACTAAGAAACCAATAATAAAGTGCTGATTAATACCTTCAAATTTAATCACTGCGGCACCTAATACTGCGATCACTGCACTGAGTAAATACCATGGTGAGAATTGTTTATGCAGTGCGTCGTAGATAAGGGTCACGTAAATGGGGGTAAAAATAGTGAACAGCAGTACTTCTGGCACCGTTAAATATAGAAACGATTGATAATAGAAGCAATACATCAGTCCTAACTGAAAGGCGCCAACGGCCATTAATTTTAGCGCTAGCTTAGGGTGTAGATGTTTGGTGCGTAAAAACGGTAAAAAAACGACTGCGGCTAAACAAACGCGGGTTAACACTGAAAACCAAGCATCGACTTGGCCTGCAAGGTAAACGCCGATCAAGCTAAAAGAAAAAGCCCATAACAGGGTAATTACAGATAAATATCTCATCGTCGCAACATGGTGTGTTGATAAAGGGTAATGATAGTGTAACTAAATTGCGGCAGCAGGAATATGAGAATTAAAATGCAGAATAATAACAACGATCAGCAGCCATAATGATAACAACTGCTGTATCTGTAGTTGAATTACTTTAGGGGGACGATTAATAAATCAACCGGAGTGCGACTAATAAGTTGACGCGTCGATGATAAAATTTTGCTCCAGAAATCTTGGTGATGGCCACAAATAACCAGATCAACATTAAGATCTTTGATGGCGACACAAATTTCTTCACTTAAATCGCCGCTACCTACTAAAGTGTGTGCTACCGGATAACCTGCGCTATTAGCTAGTTGGTGTAATCTATTCTGAGCATCACTTTCAGCACGTTCGTGCATCTCTGCTAGATTAATATCAATTAAACCAGTGTAGAGATCAGCGTAGTCGACATCAATGTGGACCAGTGATAGTTCAGCATCCAATGACTGCGCTAATTTGGCTGCTTTATCGACGAGATAGGCGCTGTCTTCAGAAAGATCGATAGCAGCGAGAATATGTTTATAAACCATCACTTACACTCCATAGCAATACAATAATGATGTATGTTAGCACTGGTATAAACTTAAAAATATCGATTAGGTCGCATCTATAGGTTACTAAATGGTTAATTATTTTCCGTAATCGTCGATTATTTTTTATTGTTATTTTAGTGGTTTATACTAACAGTGGTTATCTTTAATGAAGACGTTTTGTTCATTTGTTGCATTCTTAACAATGCACAGTGACAATGTCTTGATTACACTTAAACAAACAGGAGTAGTGCAATGTTAGCCAAGGCAATGGTTGAAAATCTTAATGAGCAAATTAATTTAGAGTTCTTTTCTTCAAATCTATATCTGCAAATGAGCGCATGGTGTGAAGATAAAGGCTTTGAAGGTGCTGCGGCGTTCTTACGTGTGCATGCTGCTGAAGAGATGGAGCATATGCAACGTTTGTTTACTTATGTGAGCGAAACGGGTGCGTTACCTATTTTAGGTACCATTGAAGCACCTAAGCATGAATTTGCATCTTTAGGCGCAGTGTTCCGTGAAACGTACGAGCACGAGCAACTTATCACTAAAAAAATTAATGAATTAGCCCATGTTGCATTTTCTACTCAAGATTATTCAACCTTTAATTTCTTGCAGTGGTATGTGGCAGAGCAACATGAAGAAGAGAAATTATTCAAAGGCATTTTAGATAAAATAGAGTTAGTTGGTGAAGATGGCAAAGCGCTATTCTTTATTGATAAAGACTTAGCAGCGATGGCTAAAGGCGAATCAGCACCAACATCGGTAATGGACTCACAAGCTTAAAGTGGTTTTAGGGTGGTGGTAATCCGCTGCCCTTTTTATCCCTATAAGTTAGTGATATTAAGAGGGGGATAACTATGATCAGTGGTGATGCACTTTTGGTTGCGATTTTTGTGGTGGCAACAGTTAATACTTGTAGGTATATCAGCACATTGCGTTCTTTGCTGGTGGTGATGAGAGATTGTGATCCGTTATTATACCAGCAGGTAGATGGGCGTGGTTTCTTTTCATCTCAAGGTAATGTTAGTAAACAGATCCGCTTATTTCATTACATTCGTAGCCAACAGTATAAAAAACATCACGATCCGCTTTTTATGGCTAAATGCATGAAAGTTCGTAAATTATTTGTGTTAGCAAGTACGTTTATGATTACTTTTTTTGTGGCTATTTTTGCCGTGGCCTTCCTCGGACTCTAATCTTAAGTTTATTTCTTCAGGTGTCACTGCTCTAGTGGCACTTTCTTTGCTGTATCCCCGCTCAGTGTTATATCATTAGTATCAATATAACAATAGTTTATCAATGAAACTTCATTTTTATCTTCAGTATCGGAACCAAAGTAGCTATGGATCAATTTTTAATCTGGTTGTCATCACTTGAAAAAGGTGCGTCCGTTAATTGGATGTATAACATTGGCTTGTTGCTACTGTTGAGTGCGTTACTTTGGGGGGGATGGTTATTACTCTCAAGCCGATTAGCCACGATAGCGAGTAAAACCCATTTAATTTGGGATGATGCGTTAATTGATGCTATTCGAGCGCCGGTTTCGTTATGTATTTGGGTGTGGCCAGGACTGATGTCATTAGGCATTATGGTCGATAATATTACCTCTTATTCCAGTGGTTTTTTGTCTTTATTACGCCACTTATTGTTGGTCGGGGTCTTTATTTGGATTCTGATGCGGTTAATCACCAATATTGAGCAGACGATATTAGATAATCGCCCTCATCGAGACGCGACTACGGTGACTGCTATTTCAAAAATATTACGCTTAATTGTAATAGTGTTGAGTAGTTTAATTGTGATGCAGAATTTCGGCTTAAGTTTGTCGGGTTTGCTCACTTTTGGTGGTGTCGGTGGTTTAGTTGTCGGTATGGCTGCTAAAGATTTACTGGCCAACTTCTTTGGTGGCATGATGATTTATTTTGATCGCCCATTTAAGGTTGGTGATTGGATTCGTAGCCCAGATCGCCAAATAGAAGGTACGATTGAACGGATTGGATTTCGTATGACAGTGATCCGTACCTTTGATAAGCGACCATTATATGTACCTAACTCTGTGTTTAGTTCGGTGGTGGTTGAGAATGCTTCACGGATGCAGAATCGCCGGATTAAGCAAAGTGTTGGCTTACGTTATTGTGATGCGGCGGTGGTTGGATTGGTGGTCGATGATATTAAGACGATGCTGCAAAACCATGCTGATATTGAAACTCGCCAAACATTGATTGTTAGCTTTGATACCTATGGACCATCATCACTAAATATACTGGTGTATACCTTTACTAAAACAGTTGATTGGGTCAAATACAAAGCGGTACAGCAAGATGTGATGTTACAAATTGTCGCGATTGTACATTCACACGGGGCTGATTTCGCATTTCCTACCACCACTTTAGATATGCCAACGGCTGCGATTAGTGCATTAACCGCTATCGATAATCGTCAACAAGCTTGATTTTAATCGAATAAATAACTGAGATTGGATAGCGGTTGGTATTGCGCCAAGAGGCAGGTAAAATAGCAGCGACAATAGAAAAAGGATGCTAATCGTTAGCATCCTTTTTGCGTTTATTTAGTGACATTAAAGGCTGATTGAAATCCATGGCAAACAAATATGATGTAGTAATTATTGGCGCAGGTGCAGCGGGTTTAATGTGCGCCGCCACGGCAGGTAAGCGTGGACGTTCAGTGTTAGTACTTGATCACGGCAAGAAACCTGGCCGTAAAATTTTAATTTCAGGTGGTGGTCGGTGTAATTTCACTAACAATGATGTTGCCGCTAATAATTATGTTTGTCGTAATCCCCATTTTGTTAAATCAGCGTTGTCGCAATACAGCCAATGGGATTTTATCGGCTTAGTGTGTCAGTATGAAATTGACTATGAAGAACGTGATCATGGACAGTTGTTTTGCGTTGATTCAGCTAAAGACATTGTCAAAATGTTGGTTGCTGAATGTGACTTACCAAATGTCGCTTTACGTTATCAAACCGATATTACGTCAATCATGCAGCTCGAGACGGGTTTTAGTCTTGATGTTAACGGTGAGACTATTAGCTGTGAATCGTTGGTGGTTGCAACGGGGGGGTTATCAATGCCGAAATTGGGTGCCACCCCATTTGGTTATCAAGTAGCAGAGCAGTTTGGTTTGAAGATGGTGCCAACGACTGCAGGATTAGTGCCGTTTACGTTACATAAACAAGATAAAGATACCTTCGAGGAATTATCAGGTATCGCAGTACCTGCGGTGATCACGACTGCTGATGGCACCAGCTTTAAAGAAAATTTATTATTTACTCATCGCGGTTTATCAGGGCCTGTAGTACTGCAAGTTTCATCTTACTGGTTGCCTGGACAGAAAGTGAGTATTGATTTGTTGCCAATGCTTAATTTGGCTGAAACGTTGATTGAGTCACGTGAACAGCATCCTAATCAGAGTTTAAAGAACACCTTATCGCGTTTATTGCCAAAGCGTTTAATTGAAGTGTTAATCAGCCGTGGTGATATTACTGATAAGCCGTTAAAGCAACTTAATCATAAAGAGTTTGAGCAGCTAGCGAACTATTTCCACCAATGGAATATTGCACCCAATGGTACTGAAGGTTATCGCACTGCAGAAGTGACTTTAGGTGGTGTTGATACCGATGAGTTGTCTTCAAAAACCATGGAATCGAAAAAAATTAACGGGCTGTTTTTTGCTGGGGAAGTGATGGATGTTAGTGGCTGGCTTGGCGGTTATAACTTCCAATGGGCGTGGAGTTCTGGCTATGTCGCTGGCCAAAACGTATGATTTTAAAACGATCAATTTAATTTTTAAGCCTTAAAAACATTCAAAATTCATCCAGAATGGTGTTTTTTTATTGATATTGCTTGGTTAGGTGTGAAATCTTTCTAAGTAATATCAGTTTGTTATGTTCTTTTTGTGTTTTATCTTAAAATAAACCTTTACAATAATCGCTAACCAGATAATAATAATGTCGCTCTGTTGTTCAGAGTTATTAATGAAAACGTCAAGTAAAAGAAAAACCCTCAGAATATCTTCGTTATTGTTGCATTCCTTAGTGTTTCCCTTAGCTTCATAGTCACATTCAATAATTCAAGCTTTCAGCGCATCGTGATTTTAAGCACGATAAATTTTATGAATTTTAATTAAATTAAGGGACACATTATGTCTACTACTGGTATCGTTAAGTGGTTCAACGAAGAGAAAGGTTTCGGTTTCATTACTCAAGACAATGGCGGTGCTGACGTATTCGTTCATTTCCGTGCAATCGCTTCTGAAGGTTTCAAAACTCTTGCTGAAGGCCAAAAAGTGTCTTTTGAAGTAGAGCAAGGCCAAAAAGGTCTTCAAGCTGCAAACGTTGTAGCGCTATAAGATTTTAAGTTGACGTCAATGGTCGTAGTACCATTGACGTTACTTTCACCAAACTATTATTTATACAATATCATCGAAATATAAAACACTTCCAACATCTGCATCTAAATCTGCATCTGTCGTTACGTTCCTTATTTTCTTCGTTACATTATTATAAATAGCATTTTAATATTTAATTAGCATAAAAACTTAGATGACTTTTATCGTCTTAATATTTTTATTGCGAATAAACAAGTGAGGACAATTATGTCTCGTTCATTAGGCCGTAAGCGATTTTGGTTTCAACAAAATCGTCAAGAAAACCCTGAAACTTTAAATAAAAACCAAGAAGTTAAATAATGATAGTAAATTTTAATTTAGTAAAAGATCAACGTACTTGGAGTGCTAATATTCACCAGTTAAATAGTGATGTATTGAAACGCCATATTCTTATTAACGGTAATGTTGATAATCTTGATATATCATTCAGTTACTGCGAAAAAACAGCCGCAGGAAATATAACGAACAGCAGCAATAAAATAATTGGTAATTTCTATATTTCTTATTAATACCTTAGGGGATTTAATTAAGAAATGATTTTAATTAAATGTCTTATCTCGCCAATGACATTATTTAATAACAATATAAGTATTGAACGCATTCTATAATTACTCGGTATTATTATAGTGATGATGGTAAGTACGATTACTTATATGAATATTATCATTTCAGATTATTGCATAGCGCGATGATTAATCAGATTCAAAGTAAGGGATACATCATGTCTAATACAACAACTGGTCTAGTAAAATGGTTTAACGAAGAGAAAGGTTTTGGTTTTATTACTCAAGACAACGGCGGTGCTGACGTATTCGTTCACTTCCGTGCTATCGCTTCAGACGGTTTTAAGACCTTGGCTGAAGGCCAGAAAGTATCATTTGAAGTAGAGCAAGGCCAAAAAGGTCTGCAAGCTGCAAATGTTGTTGGTCTATAAGACTGACAGTTGGGTAGCGGTATAGCCGCTACCTGAACATCCATTAGGGTGTTTAACTAAATAAGATATTAGTTAAATGTCTTACACTGCTGAAAACGTTATTTGTCATCTTTATCAAAAAGAAAACTGTTTATCGCTACATTTATGTTGTTGTATCCGTGTTTCCCTTTGCTTTATCGATATTCAAACATCTTCATTTCAGCCTGTCGCGTGTTGCGGCAACTTAATGAAATAAAATATGAGGGACACATCATGTCTAATTCAACAACTGGTCTAGTAAAATGGTTTAACGAAGAGAAAGGTTTTGGTTTTATTACTCAAGACAACGGCGGTGCTGATGTATTCGTTCACTTCCGTGCCATCGCTTCAGACGGTTTTAAGACCTTGGCTGAAGGCCAGAAAGTATCATTTGAAGTAGAGCAAGGCCAAAAAGGTCTGCAAGCTGCAAATGTTGTTGGTCTATAAGACTGACAGTTGGGTAGCGGTATAGCCGCTACCTGAACATCCATTAGGGTGTTTAACTAAATAAGATATTAGTTAAATGTCTTACACTGCTGAAAACGTTATTTGTCATCTTTATCAAAAAGAAAACTGTTTATCGCTACATTTATGTTGTTGTATCCGTGTTTCCCTTTGCTTTATCGATATTCAAACATCTTCATTTCAGCCTGTCGCGTGTTGCGGCAACTTAATGAAATAAAATATGAGGGACACATCATGTCTAATTCAACAACTGGTCTAGTAAAATGGTTTAACGAAGAGAAAGGTTTTGGTTTTATTACTCAAGACAACGGCGGTGCTGATGTATTCGTTCACTTCCGTGCCATCGCTTCAGACGGTTTTAAGACCTTGGCTGAAGGCCAAAAAGTATCATTTGAAGTAGAGCAAGGCCAAAAAGGTCTGCAAGCTGCAAATGTTGTAGCGTTATAATTCGAAGATCTTTCTTCTGAGAAAATGCTGGCTAAGGCCGGCATTTTTTATATGTAAAGCTTTAGCTATTGATGTTTATTGATTCAAATACCTGCACTTCCTGCACTTCCTGCACTTCCTGCACTTAAGTTATCGTGATAAAAAATCCCCCACAGTTACCCGTGGAGGATTGATAGGGGCGTCACGTTATCGCATGAGGCGATTTATAGTGCTTCTTTTTTAATACAAAGAACGTGGTATTTACCGTCTTCGATCTCTGCGCCTTCAGTTTCGTGTTCAAAACCAGGGAATTCAGCATCCCATGCTTCTAGTGCTTTCAAGTACTGGATTTGAGGACTGGTGGTATCACCGAAGTTCTCGCCACCCATAAGCATTGGAATACCTGGTGGGTAAGGAATAACCGAGTTTGCTGCAACACGACCGACTAGCTTGTCAGAAGGTACTAGTTCTACGTCATCAGATACTACGAACTGGTAAGCAGTACGTGGCTTCACTTCCATTTCTGGCAGGCTTGAGTAAGCTTGGTTAAGTACTTGGCTTGGGTTATGACGAACTAGATACTTGAACATTCGCTCACCAAGATCTCGTAAACCAAGGCCCGAGTAAGTTTGAGGTGAAGATGCCACTAGCTCTGGTAAGATTGTTTCTAACGCAGAGTTAGCATCGTAGTGACGCTTGAATGACAACAAGGTGTTGATCAAGGTGTCACGCTTACCTTTAGTAATACCCATTGAGAATAGAAACATTACTTGGAAGTCAGTGGTACGGGTTGGTACGATACCAAAGCGACCGAGGTATGCAGTGACAAGTGCTGCTGGAATACCGGTATTTAGGAACTGACCTTTATCATCAAGACCAGGAGTGAGTAGGCTAACTTTGATTGGATCAAGCATACACCAGTCATTGTCAATTTCGTCAAAGCCGTGCCACTTGTCACCAGGCGTTAATTTCCAGTTCTGTTGGATAGTCATTAGAGACTCAACAGAAGCATCTTCGAAATTAACTTTGTCACCGTTCATTTCAGTAACCGTTTCAGCGTTCCAAGGTTTGAAGAACCAGTCGTTTTCGCTAGTGTAATCGTTGAATAGTTGACGCATGCTTTGACGGAAGACGATCGCTTCGCGGTTAACTTCGTTAGTTAGCGATAGACCACTTTCACCCTTCATCATGTTCGCTGCAACATCGTTAGACGCACAGATTGCGTATAGTGGTGATGTTGATGTGTGCATCATGTAAGCTTGGTTGAAACGATCGAAGTTAATCGCGTTTTCGCCGTTACGTACGTGAATGTATGATGCTTGAGACAATGCATTCAATAACTTGTGCGTTGAGTGAGTCGCAAATACTGTTGGACCCGTGTGGTCTTTAGCATCGCCACGCATTGCGTAGTGACCCTTGTAGATAGGGTTAAAACGTGCGTAACCGAACCATGCTTCATCCATGTGAATACGGCTAGAGCTTTCGCCGAGTAGCGCTTCAGTCACTTCTGAGTGGTAACATAAACCGTCGTAAGTACAGTTAGTTACTACAGCGTAGCTGGCTTTTTTCTCATCAGCGTTGAAAGGAATGCCCGCATTTTTCGCTTTAAGGGCAATGCCTTCTTTGCTCATTTGAACTTTGCTGATTGGACCGATAATACCGTAGCAGTTACGGCTAGGCACCATGTAGATTGGACGCGCGCCCGTTAGGATCAGACCTTGCTCGATTGATTTATGACAGTTACGGTCACAAATAGCAATATCGTCATCTTTCATACATGCTTGCATGATAGTACGGTTTGAACCTGAAGTACCTACGATACCAGAGTAAGACTGGTGAGCACCGAAGATCTTAGCTGCTTCAACTTCTGAATCTTTAAATGCGCCGCTGTGGTCAAGTAATGAACCTAGTGCAGCACGCTCGATACCCATATCGGTACGGAACAAGTTTTCGCCGAAGAATTCAAAGAATTGGTTACCAGCAGGGGTCTTAGTAAAACCAATACCACCTTGGTGACCTGGAGCAGACCATGAGTACTCATGGATGTCGTTGTAGTGCATCATCGCTTTCATGAACGGTGGTAGCACTTGTGCACGGTAACGACGCATTGAAGCAACGATACGGCCAGCAACGAAATCAGCGGTGTCTTCTAGTACTGAATAACACTCGTCAACACGCTCCATTAATTGGCGGTTGTTAAGGATAGACGTACGAGCGCGTTCTGCTAATAGAAACACTGGCACTTCAGATTGACGTGCTTGCAGAGCACTGAGTAGGTCAACTTCTTCGTTCGAGCTAACGATTTGCTCTTCAGTTTTTTCAAGAGCTAATACTAGGCTATCAATTTGAGTTGATAGAATAACCGCACGTGCATCTTCATAAGATGTTGCAGTAATAATTTCGATACTGCGATTCTGTAGCTCTGTAATTAGTGATTTAGTTGCACGATCAGCAAAGCTATTTGGAGTAATATTTTGGTGTTCAATAACGAGAGCACGCATTTTGTTGGTTATATAGTTGTTGTTCATAATAACGCCTGAATAAAATGATTAATGGCTGATATGTTTTATGCTGACTTCATGAATATAAAGTAATAAAACGCTCAATCGAATTTTTAAGTAGGGAATAAATAAAGCTGGTTATTAATATCATTATTAATAGTAAGCGCATTTATTATTTATCCCCATTTTTGTTCTAGTTGGTTATTAATAAATTAACTTATTTTAATGTCGGGTTTAGTATCTCGTGCAGCAATGAAGCCGTAGAAGATATAACCCAGTAGTGTCAGAATGGTACCGCCAAATACTGCGGTTGCACCGCAGGCATAGACGCCATAGATACTGTAAAGAACAGCTAATGTCCCCACGGTTGCACCCAGACGGTATTGCTTTTTAGACACCATGTTCTTGCGAAGTAATACTTCAAGACCAGTCATCGATAGGATGTAAGGTACCATGTTAATAAATACTGCTAGGTTCAATAGCGCGTTGAACTGACTGATCAAGTTAGGAGAGATAGTCATTACCGCCAGTAAAATCTCAGCCGCTAGCATGATTAACATACCGGCAATGGGCACGCCTGCTTTGTTGGTTTTAGCAAAGATTTTAGGGAATAGACCTTCATCTGCTGCTGCTTTAGAAACCTGTGCGTTAGTGAACTGCCAGCCAAGTAGTGAGCCGATACATGCGATAACTGCTGCTAGGGTAACGATGTTACCTACAGTTGGGTTAAACATGTGGCTGAACACTAAACCAAATGGTGCTGTTGACGCTGATAATTCTGCGTTAGGAATAATACCTTGAATAACACCTGTTGATGCAATGTAAACAATTGCTGCGAAACCAGTACCAAACAATACTGCTAATGGTACGTTACGCTCTGGATTTTCAACCGCATCAGAGTTAGCACCTGCAGATTCAATACCTAGGAATGCCCATAAAGTCAGTGCGATACCAGAAGATACAGAGTGCATAGTTGTGTCGTGGTGTGGGTTCCATGCATTCATGAATGTTTGTGGATCGAACCACCACCAACCGATGATAGATAGACCCGCAACTGGAATAATGATACCCCAAACAGTGAATGCAGAGATTTGACCAGTGATTTTCGCACCGCCAAAGTTAGCCACCATAGTGAAGATAAGGATAGCAACTACACCGTAGAAAGTGTGGATAGGCGTATCAAGCCAGGGTATAAATGGTTTGATGTAACCTAACGCTGAAACGGCAATCGCAACACAGCTAATAACTAAACATACGTAGTAAGTGTAAGAAGAGATGAAGAAAGATGATTTTCCGTGTGCTTCTTCTGCGTAAGCTGACATACCGCCAGAGCGTTTACAAAATGCACCACATTTAGCAAATGTATAAGCAATACACATTGCGCCTAATGCAGTCACAACCCAAGATAGCATTGAAATTGCACCAACTTGCGCCAAGCTTGCTGGTAGCATAATAATACCGGAACCCATCATGTTAACTGCAACAAGTACAGTTAAGCCGACAAGACCCATTTTTTTAGTGTCTGTATCTGATGACATTATATTCACCTATGATTAGAAAGGAGATAAAGTTTATTAAAAAAGGATTTATCTTAATTTAAATAAATAGGTTCCATGGTGAATTATTTATTATGTAAGTAATAAAATTTAATTATTTCATTAGTAATAAAATAATTAAAATATAATTCTTTAACCATAAAAATTATATTTTAAAGTGAAGTCTTAATCTTTTACTCGACCTAATATAGGTGTATATTTTGTTAAAAACAAAATAATATAAATGGAATAAAAGATTTCATTTATGAGGTCGCGTGGTGTTTTTTGTATCGTTATTCGACCATATTATTTTAATATTGGCACCTAAAAGCTATTTTTTACTTTTTCATTTGATTGAAAAATCTTTTATTACAATAACTTGTAACAGTCACCTAGTGATAATATTGAAAGTAGCAGTTAGTGAATATTTATTCGCAAATATCAATGATAAATTCAAGTAAGTATTTAAAGGAATGTTTTTCGTCACAGATTAGAGAAATTTAATTTGTATTAAAAATAATTAAGTCTAAGTGAAATGCTTAGCTAGAATTTTTAATTGCTATTATAAGCGGTATAAAAAATCCCCCGCTATAATTAGCGAGGGATTGATAGGGTAGTCACATTATCGTGTTAGGCGATTATAGTGCGTCTTTTTTGATACAAAGAACGTGGTATTTACCGTCTTCGATCTCTGCACCTTCAGTTTCGTGTTCGAAACCAGGGAATTCAGCATCCCATGCTTCTAGTGCTTTCAAGTACTGGATTTGAGGACTTGTTTCGTCACCGAAGTTTTCACCACCCATTAGCATTGGAATGCCTGGTGGGTAAGGAATAACCGAGTTCGCTGCAACACGACCAACAAGCTTGTCAGAAGGTACTAGCTCTACGTCATCAGATACTACGAACTGGTAAGCAGTACGTGGCTTCACTTCCATTTCTGGCAGGCTTGAGTAAGCGTGGTTTAGTACTTGGCTTGGGTTATGACGTACTAGGTATTCAAACATCTTGTTACCAAGATCTTTAAGACCAAGACCGCGGTAAACTTCTGGAGCAGAAGCGACTAGCTCAGGCAGTAATGTTTCGATATCTGCGTTTGCATCGTAGTGACGCTTGAATGACAACAAGGTGTTGATCAAGGTGTCACGCTTACCTTTAGTAATACCCATTGAGAATAGGAACATTACTTGGAAGTCAGTGGTACGGGTTGGTACGATACCGAAACGACCTAGGTATGCAGTGACAAGTGCTGCTGGAACACCTGTTTCTAGGAAGTTACCGTTGTCGTCAAGCCCCGGAGTTAGCAAGCTCACTTTGATTGGATCAAGCATACACCAGTCATTGTCGATTTCGTCAAAGCCGTGCCACTTGTCGCCAGGTGTCAATTTCCAGTTCTGTTGGATAGTCATTAGAGACTCAACAGAAGCGTCTTCGAAATTAACTTTGTCACCGTTCATTTCGGTAACCGTTTCAGCGTTCCAAGGCTTGAAGAACCAATCGTTTTCAGCGGTGTAATCGTTGAATAGTTGACGCATGTTTTGACGGAAGATGATCGCTTCGCGGTTAACTTCGTTAGTTAGCGATAGACCACTTTCGCCTTTCATCATATTCGCAGCAACATCGTTAGACGCACAGATTGCGTATAGTGGTGATGTTGAAGTGTGCATCATGTAAGCTTGGTTGAAACGGTCAAAGTTGATTGCGTTTTCACCGTTACGTACGTGAATGTATGATGCTTGAGACAATGCATTCAATAATTTGTGCGTTGAGTGAGTCGCAAATACTGTTGGACCCGTGTGGTCTTTAGCATCGCCACGCATTGCGTAGTGACCTTTGTAGATAGGGTTAAAACGTGCGTAACCGAACCAAGCTTCGTCCATGTGAATACGGCTAGAGCTTTCGCCTAGTAGCGCTTCAGTCACTTCTGAGTGGTAACATAAACCGTCGTAAGTACAGTTAGTTACTACAGCGTAGCTGGCTTTTTTCTCATCAGCGTTGAAAGGAATGCCCGCATTTTTCGCTTTAAGGGCAATGCCTTCTTTGCTCATTTGAACTTTGCTGATTGGACCGATAATACCGTAGCAGTTACGGCTAGGCACCATGTAGATTGGACGCGCGCCCGTTAGGATCAGACCTTGCTCGATTGATTTGTGACAGTTACGGTCACAAATAGCGATGTCGTCATCTTTCATACATGCTTGCATGATAGTACGGTTTGAACCTGAAGTACCTACGATACCAGAGTAAGACTGGTGAGCACCGAAGATCTTAGCTGCTTCAACTTCTGAATCTTTAAATGCGCCGCTGTGGTCAAGTAATGAACCTAGTGCAGCACGCTCGATACCCATATCGGTACGGAACAAGTTTTCGCCGAAGAATTCAAAGAATTGGTTACCAGCAGGGGTCTTAGTAAAACCAATACCACCTTGGTGACCTGGAGCAGACCATGAGTACTCATGGATGTCGTTGTAGTGCATCATCGCTTTCATGAACGGTGGTAGCACTTGTGCACGGTAACGACGCATTGAAGCAACGATACGGCCAGCAACGAAATCAGCGGTGTCTTCTAGTACTGAATAACACTCGTCAACACGCTCCATTAATTGGCGGTTGTTAAGGATAGACGTACGAGCGCGTTCTGCTAGTAGAAATACTGGCACTTCAGATTGACGTGCTTGTAGTGCTGCTAACAAATCAACTTCTTCGTGAGAGTTAACGATTTGCTCTTCAGTTTTTTCAAGTGCTAATACTAGGCTATCAATTTGAGTTGATAGAATAACCGCACGTGCATCTTCATAAGAAGTCGCAGTGATGATTTCGATGGTACGGTTTTGTAGTTCAGCGATCAGTGACTTAGTTGCACGATCAGCAAAGCTATTTGGAGTAATGTTTTGGTGCTCAATAACGAGAGCACGCATTTTATTTGTACTATTATTGTTGTTCATAATAACGCCTGAATAAAATGATTGATAACAGATGTGTTTTACCGCGACATAAAAAATATGAAGTAATAAAAAGGTCTGTTTGAATATTTTAGAGAGGGAGTAAATAATACCATTTATTAATTAATAATTAACGCGTGACTTATTTATTATTTATTCCCATTTCCGTTCTAGCTAGTTATTAATAAATTTCTTTAGTATCGAATTTATTAAATTTTTAAATTAGTTTGCTTTAACTTCTGGTTTAGTATCTCGAGCAGCAATGAAGCCGTAGAAGATATAACCTAGTAGCGTCAAGATAGTACCGCCGAATACTGCGGTTGCACCACAAGCGTACACACCATAGATACTGTAAAGAACAGCTAATGTACCCACGGTTGCACCCAGACGGTATTGCTTTTTAGATACCATGTTCTTGCGAAGTAATACTTCAAGACCAGTCATCGATAGGATGTAAGGTACCATGTTAATAAATACTGCTAGGTTCAATAGCGCATTGAACTGACTGATCAAGTTAGGAGAGATAGTCATTACCGCCAGTAGAATCTCAGCAGCTAGCATGATTAACATACCGGCAATGGGCACGCCTGCTTTGTTGGTTTTAGCAAAGATTTTAGGGAATAGACCTTCATCTGCTGCTGCTTTAGAAACCTGTGCGTTAGTGAACTGCCAGCCAAGTAGTGAGCCGATACATGCGATAACTGCTGCTAGGGTAACGATGTTACCTACAGTTGGGTTAAACATGTGGCTGAACACTAAACCAAATGGTGCTGTTGACGCTGATAGTTCAGAGTTAGGAATAATACCCTGAATAACACCAGTTGATGCAATGTAGATGATCGCTGCGAAACCAGTACCAAACAATACTGCTAATGGTACGTTACGCTCTGGGTTTTCAACTGCATCAGAGTTAGCACCTGCAGATTCAATACCTAGGAATGCCCATAAAGTCAGTGCGATACCAGAAGATACAGAGTGCATAGTTGTGTCGTGGTGTGGGTTCCATGCATTCATGAATGTTTGTGGATCGAACCACCACCAACCGATGATAGATAGACCCGCAACTGGAATAATGATACCCCAAACAGTGAATGCAGAGATTTGACCAGTGATTTTCGCACCGCCAAAGTTAGCTACCATAGTGAAGATAAGGATAGCAACGACACCGAAGAAAGTGTGGATAGGTGTATCAAGCCAAGGCATAAATGGTTTGATGTAACCTAACGCTGAAACGGCAATCGCAACACAGCTAATAACTAAACACACGTAATAAGTGTAAGAAGAGATGAAGAAAGATGATTTTCCGTGTGCTTCTTCTGCGTAAGCTGACATACCGCCAGAGCGTTTACAAAATGCACCACATTTAGCAAATGTATAAGCAATACACATTGCGCCTAACGCGGTCACAATCCAAGATAACATAGAAATTGCACCAACTTGCGCCAAGCTTGCTGGTAGCATAATAATACCGGAACCCATCATGTTAACTGCAACAAGTACAGTTAAGCCGACAAGCCCCATTTTTTTAGTGCCAGTATCTGATGACATTATATTCACCTGTGATTAGTGGAATGATAAACCTTATTTAAATTAGAGCTTATCTTAATTGAAATAAAACCAAGTCCATGGTGAATTGTTTATTGTGAAAGTAATAAACACTTAAATATTTTATTAAATTTGTTTAGTAATAAAATAATTAAAATATAACTCTTTAACTGTAAACGTTATAAAAGTTATATTTTAAACCGAACTCTTAACCTTGTGTTCGAGACATATAATGCGCCGTTTTCATAAAAATAAAACCATAAAAACGGAATGAATCATTGCATTTTTAGTGACTACTGTCACATTGAGTATCGTTATTCTACCATTCCTTTCAAGAATGTGTCATTTGTTGCGTTTTTTTGCGATTAAACATCTTTTTTTACAATGGCTTGAGAAAGTTGTTATGGGTGGGAATTAAAGATAGATTAAATGTATGAACAATAGTTATGCATAAATACTGGGAACAAATTCACTATAAAATAAAGAAATATTTTTTATTGTTAGGTTAAGAAAAATTTAATTTGTATTTAAAATAATGCCGTCTAAGTAAAAAATGCTGATTAGGGCTCTAGATATATTGATTAGCAGGTATAAAAAAATCCCCCGCTATAATTAGCGAGGGATTGATAGGGTAGTCACATTATCGTGTTAGGCGATTATAGTGCGTCTTTTTTGATACAAAGAACGTGGTATTTACCGTCTTCGATCTCTGCACCTTCAGTTTCGTGTTCGAAACCAGGGAATTCAGCATCCCATGCTTCTAGTGCTTTCAAGTACTGGATTTGAGGACTTGTTTCGTCACCGAAGTTTTCGCCACCCATTAGCATTGGAATGCCTGGTGGGTAAGGAATAACCGAGTTCGCTGCAACACGACCAACAAGCTTGTCAGAAGGTACTAGCTCTACGTCATCAGATACTACGAACTGGTAAGCAGTACGTGGCTTCACTTCCATTTCTGGCAGGCTTGAGTAAGCGTGGTTTAGTACTTGGCTTGGGTTATGACGTACTAGGTATTCAAACATCTTGTTACCAAGATCTTTAAGACCAAGACCGCGGTAAACTTCTGGAGCAGAAGCGACTAGCTCAGGCAGTAATGTTTCGATATCTGCGTTTGCATCGTAGTGACGCTTGAATGACAACAAGGTGTTGATCAAGGTGTCACGCTTACCTTTAGTAATACCCATTGAGAATAGGAACATTACTTGGAAGTCAGTGGTACGGGTTGGTACGATACCGAAACGACCTAGGTATGCAGTGACAAGTGCTGCTGGAACACCTGTTTCTAGGAAGTTACCGTTGTCGTCAAGCCCCGGAGTTAGCAAGCTCACTTTGATTGGATCAAGCATACACCAGTCATTGTCGATTTCGTCAAAGCCGTGCCACTTGTCGCCAGGTGTCAATTTCCAGTTCTGTTGGATAGTCATTAGAGACTCAACAGAAGCGTCTTCGAAATTAACTTTGTCACCGTTCATTTCGGTAACCGTTTCAGCGTTCCAAGGCTTGAAGAACCAATCGTTTTCAGCGGTGTAATCGTTGAATAGTTGACGCATGTTTTGACGGAAGATGATCGCTTCGCGGTTAACTTCGTTAGTTAGCGATAGACCACTTTCGCCTTTCATCATATTCGCAGCAACATCGTTAGACGCACAGATTGCGTATAGTGGTGATGTTGAAGTGTGCATCATGTAAGCTTGGTTGAAACGGTCAAAGTTGATTGCGTTTTCACCGTTACGTACGTGAATGTATGATGCTTGAGACAATGCATTCAATAATTTGTGCGTTGAGTGAGTCGCAAATACTGTAGGACCCGTGTGGTCTTTAGCATCGCCACGCATTGCGTAGTGACCCTTGTAGATAGGGTTAAAACGTGCGTAACCGAACCAAGCTTCGTCCATGTGAATACGGCTAGAGCTTTCGCCTAGTAGCGCTTCAGTCACTTCTGAGTGGTAACATAAACCGTCGTAAGTACAGTTAGTTACTACAGCGTAGCTGGCTTTTTTCTCATCAGCGTTGAAAGGAATGCCCGCATTTTTCGCTTTAAGGGCAATGCCTTCTTTGCTCATTTGAACTTTGCTGATTGGACCGATAATACCGTAGCAGTTACGGCTAGGCACCATGTAGATTGGACGCGCGCCCGTTAGGATCAGACCTTGCTCGATTGATTTGTGACAGTTACGGTCACAAATAGCGATGTCGTCATCTTTCATACATGCTTGCATGATAGTACGGTTTGAACCTGAAGTACCTACGATACCAGAGTAAGACTGGTGAGCACCGAAGATCTTAGCTGCTTCAACTTCTGAATCTTTAAATGCGCCGCTGTGGTCAAGTAATGAACCTAGTGCAGCACGCTCGATACCCATATCGGTACGGAACAAGTTTTCGCCGAAGAATTCAAAGAATTGGTTACCAGCAGGGGTCTTAGTAAAACCAATACCACCTTGGTGACCTGGAGCAGACCATGAGTACTCATGGATGTCGTTGTAGTGCATCATCGCTTTCATGAACGGTGGTAGCACTTGTGCACGGTAACGACGCATTGAAGCAACGATACGGCCAGCAACGAAATCAGCGGTGTCTTCTAGTACTGAATAACACTCGTCAACACGCTCCATTAATTGGCGGTTGTTAAGGATAGACGTACGAGCGCGTTCTGCTAGTAGAAATACTGGCACTTCAGATTGACGTGCTTGTAGTGCTGCTAACAAATCAACTTCTTCGTGAGAGTTAACGATTTGCTCTTCAGTTTTTTCAAGTGCTAATACTAGGCTATCAATTTGAGTTGATAGAATAACCGCACGTGCATCTTCATAAGAAGTCGCAGTGATGATTTCGATGGTACGGTTTTGTAGTTCAGCGATCAGTGACTTAGTTGCACGATCAGCAAAGCTATTTGGAGTAATGTTTTGGTGCTCAATAACGAGAGCACGCATTTTATTTGTACTATTATTGTTGTTCATAATAATGCCTGAATAAAATGATTAATGGCAGATGTGTTTTACCGCGACATAAAAAATATGAAGTAATAAAGGTCTGACCGAATATTTTAGAAAGGGAATAAATAATGTCATTTATTAATTAATACGTGACTTATTTATTATTATTCCTATTTCCGTTCTTTCTAGCTAGTTATTAATAAATTTCTTTAGTATCGAATTTATTAAATTTTTAAATTAGTTTGCTTTAACTTCTGGTTTAGTATCTCGAGCAGCAATGAAGCCGTAGAAGATATAACCCAGTAGTGTCACGATAGTACCGCTAAATACTGCGGCTTCACCACAAGCGTACACACCATAGATACTGTAAAGAACAGCTAATGTACCCAGAGTTGCACCCAGACGGTATTGCTTTTTAGATACCATGTTCTTGCGAAGTAATACTTCAAGACCAGTCATCGATAGGACGTAAGGTATCATGTTAACAAATACTGCTAGATTCACTAGCGCGTTGAACTGATTGACCAAGTTAGGAGAGATAGTCATTACCGCTAGTAAGATCTCAATCGCTAGCATGATTAACATACCGTTAATTGGCACGCCTGCTTTGTTGGTTTTAGCAAAGATTTTAGGGAATAGACCTTCATCTGCTGCTGCTTTAGAAACCTGTGCGTTAGTGAACTGCCAGCCAAGTAGTGAGCCGATACATGCGATAACTGCTGCTATTGTAACGATGTTACCTACAGTCGGGTTAAACATGTAGCTGAACACTAAACCAAATGGTGCTGTTGATGCTGATAATTCTGCGTTAGGAATAATACCTTGAATAACACCTGTTGATGCAATGTAAAAAACCGCTGCGAAACCAGTACCAAACAATACTGCTAATGGTACGTTACGCTCTGGGTTTTCAACCGTATCAGAGGCAGCCCCCGCAGATTCAATACCTAGGAATGCCCATAAAGTCAGTGCGATACCTGCAGATACAGAGTGCATGGTTCCGGCGTGCTGTGGGTTCCATGCGTTCATGAATGTTTGTGGATCGAACCACCACCAACCGAGGATAGATAGACCCGCAACTGGAAGAATGATACCCCAAACAGTGACTGTAGCGATTTGACCAGTGATTTTCGCACCGCCAAAGTTAGCCACAACAGTGAAGATAAGGATAGCAACGACACCGAAGAAAGTGTGGATAGGTGTACCAAGCCAAGGCATAAATGGTTTGATGTAACCTAACGCTGAAACGGCAATCGCAACACAGCTAATAACTAAAGATATGTAATAAGTGTAAGAAGAGATGAAGAAAGATGATTTTCCGTGTGCTTCTTCTGAGTAAGCTGACATACCGCCAGAGCGTTTACAAAATGCACCACATTTAGCAAATGTATAAGCAATACACATTGAGCCTAATGCAGTTACAACCCAAGATAACATCGAAATTGCACCAACTTGCGCCAAGCTTGCTGGTAGCATAATAATACCGGAACCCATCATGTTAACTGCAACAAGTACAGTTAAGCCGACAAGCCCCATTTTTTTAGTGCCAGTATCTGATGACATTATATTCACCTGTGATTAGTGGAATGATAAACCTTATTTAAATTAGAGCTTATCTTAATTGAAATAAAACCAAGTCCATGGTGAATTGTTTATTGTGAAAGTAATAAACACTTAAATATTTTATTAAATTTGTTTAGTAATAAAATAATTAAAATATAACTCTTTAACTGTAAACGTTATAAAAGTTATATTTTAAACCGAACTCTTAACCTTGTTTTCGAGACATATAATGCCCCGTTTCCATGAAAATAAAACCATAAAAACGGAATGAAGCATTGCATTTTTAGTGATTACTGTCACATTGAGTATCGTTATTCGACCATTCCTTTAAGAATATTTCATTTATCGCGTTTTTTTTTGCGATTAAACATCTTTATTTACAATAGCTTGAGAAAGTTGTTATGGGTGGGAATTAAAGATAGATTAAATGTGCGGGTGATATTTATGCATAAATATTGGAAATAAATTCACTGCGAGATAAAGACGTATTTTTTTATTGTTAGGTTAAGAGAAATTTAATTTATATTTTAAATAATGCCGTCTAAGTAAAAATGCTGATTAGGGCTCTAGATATATTGATTAGCAGGTATAAAAAAATCCCCCGCTATAATTAGCGAGGGATTGATAGGGTAGTCACATTATCGTGTTAGGCGATTATAGTGCGTCTTTTTTGATACAAAGAACGTGGTATTTACCGTCTTCGATCTCTGCACCTTCAGTTTCGTGTTCGAAACCAGGGAATTCAGCATCCCATGCTTCTAGTGCTTTCAAGTACTGGATTTGAGGACTTGTTTCGTCACCGAAGTTTTCGCCACCCATTAGCATTGGAATGCCTGGTGGGTAAGGAATAACCGAGTTCGCTGCAACACGACCAACAAGCTTGTCAGAAGGTACTAGCTCTACGTCATCAGATACTACGAACTGGTAAGCAGTACGTGGCTTCACTTCCATTTCTGGCAGGCTTGAGTAAGCGTGGTTTAGTACTTGGCTTGGGTTATGACGTACTAGGTATTCAAACATCTTGTTACCAAGATCTTTAAGACCAAGACCGCGGTAAACTTCTGGAGCAGAAGCGACTAGCTCAGGCAGTAATGTTTCGATATCTGCGTTTGCATCGTAGTGACGCTTGAATGACAATAAGGTGTTGATCAAGGTGTCACGCTTACCTTTAGTAATACCCATTGAGAATAGGAACATTACTTGGAAGTCAGTGGTACGGGTTGGTACGATACCGAAACGACCTAGGTATGCAGTGACAAGTGCTGCTGGAACACCTGTTTCTAGGAAGTTACCGTTGTCGTCAAGCCCCGGAGTTAGCAAGCTCACTTTGATTGGATCAAGCATACACCAGTCATTGTCGATTTCGTCAAAGCCGTGCCACTTGTCGCCAGGTGTCAATTTCCAGTTCTGTTGGATAGTCATTAGAGACTCAACAGAAGCGTCTTCGAAATTAACTTTGTCACCGTTCATTTCGGTAACCGTTTCAGCGTTCCAAGGCTTGAAGAACCAATCGTTTTCAGCGGTGTAATCGTTGAATAGTTGACGCATGTTTTGACGGAAGATGATCGCTTCGCGGTTAACTTCGTTAGTTAGCGATAGACCACTTTCGCCTTTCATCATATTCGCAGCAACATCGTTAGACGCACAGATTGCGTATAGTGGTGATGTTGAAGTGTGCATCATGTAAGCTTGGTTGAAACGGTCAAAGTTGATTGCGTTTTCACCGTTACGTACGTGAATGTATGATGCTTGAGACAATGCATTCAATAATTTGTGCGTTGAGTGAGTCGCAAATACTGTAGGACCCGTGTGGTCTTTAGCATCGCCACGCATTGCGTAGTGACCCTTGTAGATAGGGTTAAAACGTGCGTAACCGAACCAAGCTTCGTCCATGTGAATACGGCTAGAGCTTTCGCCTAGTAGCGCTTCAGTCACTTCTGAGTGGTAACATAAACCGTCGTAAGTACAGTTAGTTACTACAGCGTAGCTGGCTTTTTTCTCATCAGCGTTGAAAGGAATGCCCGCATTTTTCGCTTTAAGGGCAATGCCTTCTTTGCTCATTTGAACTTTGCTGATTGGACCGATAATACCGTAGCAGTTACGGCTAGGCACCATGTAGATTGGACGCGCGCCCGTTAGGATCAGACCTTGCTCGATTGATTTGTGACAGTTACGGTCACAAATAGCGATGTCGTCATCTTTCATACATGCTTGCATGATAGTACGGTTTGAACCTGAAGTACCTACGATACCAGAGTAAGACTGGTGAGCACCGAAGATCTTAGCTGCTTCAACTTCTGAATCTTTAAATGCGCCGCTGTGGTCAAGTAATGAACCTAGTGCAGCACGCTCGATACCCATATCGGTACGGAACAAGTTTTCGCCGAAGAATTCAAAGAATTGGTTACCAGCAGGGGTCTTAGTAAAACCAATACCACCTTGGTGACCTGGAGCAGACCATGAGTACTCATGGATGTCGTTGTAGTGCATCATCGCTTTCATGAACGGTGGTAGCACTTGTGCACGGTAACGACGCATTGAAGCAACGATACGGCCAGCAACGAAATCAGCGGTGTCTTCTAGTACTGAATAACACTCGTCAACACGCTCCATTAATTGGCGGTTGTTAAGGATAGACGTACGAGCGCGTTCTGCTAGTAGAAATACTGGCACTTCAGATTGACGTGCTTGTAGTGCTGCTAACAAATCAACTTCTTCGTGAGAGTTAACGATTTGCTCTTCAGTTTTTTCAAGTGCTAATACTAGGCTATCAATTTGAGTTGATAGAATAACCGCACGTGCATCTTCATAAGAAGTCGCAGTGATGATTTCGATGGTACGGTTTTGTAGTTCAGCGATCAGTGACTTAGTTGCACGATCAGCAAAGCTATTTGGAGTAATGTTTTGGTGCTCAATAACGAGAGCACGCATTTTATTTGTACTATTATTGTTGTTCATAATAACGCCTGAATAAAATGATTGATAACAGATGTGTTTTACCGCGACATAAAAAATATGAAGTAATAAAAAGGTCTGTTTGAATATTTTAGAGAGGGAGTAAATAATACCATTTATTAATTAATAATTAACGCGTGACTTATTTATTATTTATTCCCATTTCCGTTCTAGCTAGTTATTAATAAATTTCTTTAGTATCGAATTTATTAAATTTTTAAATTAGTTTGCTTTAACTTCTGGTTTAGTATCTCGAGCAGCAATGAAGCCGTAGAAGATATAACCTAGTAGCGTCAAGATAGTACCGCCGAATACTGCGGTTGCACCACAAGCGTACACACCATAGATACTGTAAAGAACAGCTAATGTACCCACGGTTGCACCCAGACGGTATTGCTTTTTAGATACCATGTTCTTGCGAAGTAATACTTCAAGACCAGTCATCGATAGGATGTAAGGTACCATGTTAATAAATACTGCTAGGTTCAATAGCGCATTGAACTGACTGATCAAGTTAGGAGAGATAGTCATTACCGCCAGTAGAATCTCAGCAGCTAGCATGATTAACATACCGGCAATGGGCACGCCTGCTTTGTTGGTTTTAGCAAAGATTTTAGGGAATAGACCTTCATCTGCTGCTGCTTTAGAAACCTGTGCGTTAGTGAACTGCCAGCCAAGTAGTGAGCCGATACATGCGATAACTGCTGCTAGGGTAACGATGTTACCTACAGTTGGGTTAAACATGTGGCTGAACACTAAACCAAATGGTGCTGTTGACGCTGATAGTTCAGAGTTAGGAATAATACCCTGAATAACACCAGTTGATGCAATGTAGATGATCGCTGCGAAACCAGTACCAAACAATACTGCTAATGGTACGTTACGCTCTGGGTTTTCAACTGCATCAGAGTTAGCACCTGCAGATTCAATACCTAGGAATGCCCATAAAGTCAGTGCGATACCAGAAGATACAGAGTGCATAGTTGTGTCGTGGTGTGGGTTCCATGCATTCATGAATGTTTGTGGATCGAACCACCACCAACCGATGATAGATAGACCCGCAACTGGAATAATGATACCCCAAACAGTGAATGCAGAGATTTGACCAGTGATTTTCGCACCGCCAAAGTTAGCTACCATAGTGAAGATAAGGATAGCAACGACACCGAAGAAAGTGTGGATAGGTGTATCAAGCCAAGGCATAAATGGTTTGATGTAACCTAACGCTGAAACGGCAATCGCAACACAGCTAATAACTAAACACACGTAATAAGTGTAAGAAGAGATGAAGAAAGATGATTTTCCGTGTGCTTCTTCTGCGTAAGCTGACATACCGCCAGAGCGTTTACAAAATGCACCACATTTAGCAAATGTATAAGCAATACACATTGCGCCTAACGCGGTCACAATCCAAGATAACATAGAAATTGCACCAACTTGCGCCAAGCTTGCTGGTAGCATAATAATACCGGAACCCATCATGTTAACTGCAACAAGTACAGTTAAGCCGACAAGCCCCATTTTTTTAGTGCCAGTATCTGATGACATTATATTCACCTATGATTAGGAAGGATATAAACGCTATTTACATAGTTTATTTATCGTAATGAAAATAAAGTCATGCGGATTAAATAATATAAAGAAAAAGTAATAGTTAAATTATTTTTTTGATTGTCTTACCTAACCAAAAAAATAAATTAAAGATACTTTATTCTATCGTTATTACTTAATTGCATCACCGTTTAGCTATTTAACGAGTGCTATGATGCTGCTATTTTGATAAAAAAAAAACCGTAAAAGCGCAAAGAAACGTTGCATATTTAGAGTGTAAATTAATAAAGAGTATCGTTATTCGATCGCTTAATTGCGTGAAAATTGATATTTCATTACTAACCAATCAGCCATATCAATCAAAAGACCATTAATAACAGTGGCTTGAAATTCTCATCTGGTGGTATTTATAATACAAATCATGGTTATCTTGCTATGAGCATAAAATAGTTATGCATTAATTGTGATGTTACATGTTTTATGGTTTAGAAGGTTTTTTTTTAAATAATCATAAACAATAACCTGTGATGACGATTTAGCTCTAAATAAAGGCAATGTGAGTCAATAAATACAAGGTATGGCGATTGTTACGATCAAAATCGAGGGCAAAGTTGTGAGATTAAGTATGAAGGAAACTGTAAATAATAAAAAAGGAGCTAATGCTCCTTTTTGTAAACTAATGCTGTTGTGATTAAGCTGGAGTAACTCGTGAAGTGCCGTCATCACTAAGATTGACTTGTACACGCTCACCGGCATGAAACATCACTTGTGGATTGACTTGTTGCACGATAGAAACGGTGCGACCGCTGTCCATTTTGATGGTTAAGTTAACGCCGTTGCGTTTTGTGGCTTGGTTACCCGCTTCATTACCTAAGAAGCCACCTAACAATGCGCCACCAATAGTCGCTATTTCTGCACCTTTACCGCCGCCGACACCAGAACCAAGAATGCCACCAATAGCGCCCCCTGCTAATGTACCAATGCCATTACCATTACCATTTAGGGTAACGGCTTGCGTACGTACTACAGTACCATAGTAGACCTGTTGCATTTGACGGGCGTCATTTACATTGTAGGCATTGCCATAAGGGTTTGCAGCACAGCCAGCAAGACCTAAGGTTGAGGCTATGATGACAACAGCTAGAATTTTGGTTTTCATGGTATATGCTTCACTAAAAATACGGTGTATAAAATGGTTGTCGCTAATCTGAGCCTTTTTATTTAGAAAATAAAGCGGTAAATCTGATATTACAAAAACAACTATTCGTGTGATTTAAGTTATTGAGTGCTTATTTTGCATGACCACTTTTATCGGCATGGTAGGTATCAATAAAGTGATTAAAATAGGTTTGTAGTTGCTCTGCTGCTTGGTGTTGTTGTAAGAGTACTAATAATTCAATCCCGACCTCACAAGTGCAAAGGTGTCCTGGTTGTTGATTGCGACGCAAAGCATAACTTGATGACTGTTGCGGCGTTAAAGCAAGTCGAGGTAATTGGTTTAGCCACGGACTTTTACGGACCATTTTGCGTGCTTCTTGCCAAGTTGCATCAAGAATAATTAATAATATTTTAGCGTTATTTGCTGCTGGTAGTGTTAAAGACATCGCAGGATGTTGTTCATCACTAGGAAAGACTAACCAAGCTTGATAGTGAGGATCTTGTAATTGATCTAATAATGCTTGCGGCGGCTGTGTACGGTGCCAAATTTCAACTCGACAACTGGGTAAGGTGCGAGTCATTAGCACACCCGTATTGGTATCTTTGCTGCATTCGCGGGTATGGGTAAGCAGTACAAAGTCGGCCGTTGATTGTAATTGCGGTTCGAGAGCGCAAATACAATTAAATTTAAACCCGCAACGCTGACAAGCCATATTTTTCTCGTGATCAATAATAAAGGTGGCAGTGTGGCATAACGCCACCTTTGAGTCACGATAGAGAATAATATTAGCGTTTATTGACGTTGGAGAATTAACCCTTCGACACCTAATTGATAAGTTTGACCATCTACTGTTTCTTGCTGAGTGCTTAATTGCTCACTGTGGGGATCATAACTATAAATACGTTCGCTATTTAAAGGTCGTCCTTGGTGGGTCGTCATAGTAACTTTGACACTGGTTGGATTAATTGCTTGCCAATGCCCTGTTTCTAATAAATCAGGATCGCCATTAGTATAAGTGTAAGTCGTTGTTGCTGCATGATCATCTGCTAAGTGAAGATGTGTAGTTAATCCCATCTCGGTATCACTTTTATAGTTACCCACCCATTGTGACTCTGCAGGATCGCTTTTAAAAGCAGCGGGCATCCAGCTGGCACAGCCCGATAATGTGGTTGCAGCTAATAGTAGGGCAAGTGATAAGCGTGGGTATGTCATTATGTACTCTCTATGGTAGGCTCAATTTCAACATTGAAATTAGCGTAATTAGGGGAAATCCATGGCGTATTGGTTATTTAAAACCGAACCAGATACCTTTTCAATAGACACTTTAAAACAACAAAAAGTTTCACCGTGGGAAGGTGTTCGTAATTATCAGGCTCGAAATATGCTTCGGGATGAGATTAAATGTGGTGATCAGGTCTTAATTTACCATTCTTCTTGTAAAGATATTGGTGTGGTTGGAATCGCCAAGGTTGTCAAAGAGGCCTACCCAGATCACTTCCAATTTGAACCGACAAGTGCTTATTTTGACCCTAAAGCGACGCGTGAAAACCCACCGTGGATGATGGTTGATATCGAATATCAGCAACATCTAAGATTAGTAAGTTTAGCACGAATGAAAAAAACGCTGGAATTAGCGGAGATGCCATTAGTGAAAAGAGGTAATCGGCTCAGTGTGATGCCGGTAACATCAGCTCAGTGGCAGCATATATTGACGATGACAGGCCAGTTTTGAGAAAAAGCAGTGACAACAATAGGGTACTATAGTTGTCATCGCTTTAGATTGGCAGTATTAATAAAATCACTTTGTTAACAGGTGTTGCTCTAAATAATGCGCTACAGCTTCGTCGGCGTTAGAGCCAATAACTTCATTATTAGGCAATGCTAATTTGACCTTATCATGGGAAGTGCTCATCACTAGCCCTTTACCCGCCATTGCTAGCATTTCAGCATCATTCATGCCATCACCAAAGGCAATACAATCTGCTAATTGGTAGCCAAGAGCTTCAGCTACAGCTTTAAGTGCGTGGCCTTTTGATACGCCAGCATCCATAACTTCAAGGCACCATGGCGTAGAAAATGCAATATTGGCTTTGTCACCAAAGTTATCATTAAATATTTGTTCCCATTTCGCCAGTGCATCGTGATCGCCATCTTCGCGAGTAAAGAATACCTTAGCAACGTCATCTACTGGTGGGTTATTAATATCAAATAATTGATAACTAAAACTGTCATGGAATTCTTTTAATTGCTCATTGTCATGATTGAGTAGCCACTGATCACCACGGTACATATGAATATGTAAGGCTGGATCATCTTTAGCTAATTCAATCACGCCACGAATAACTTCAGCGCTGAGGTTTTGTTGAAAGACTAATTCGCCTTGAGTGTTATGCACGCGTGCGCCATTGGAAGTGATCATATAAGCGGGAATGGCTAATTTTTCACGTATCTCTGCGACATCAATATGATGGCGACCAGTTGCAAACACGAAATTTATTTTTTGTTGAGCAAGGCGCTGTAATACATCACGAGTAAATGGCGCAATTTTATGATCGGGATTTAGTAACGTACCATCTAAATCTGAAGCAACAATTTGATACATGAAGGCTCTCAATAAACAGAAAGATTAAAGATAACGAGATCTAATATGAGTCGCTAATTTTAAACCACAATGAGAGATAAAAAGGGGTTATTGTTAGTAATAAATATTTCCGTTTTTATTTTTGTGATGGCATAGCCTTTTTTAGGCTATTTACTGTTATGACACCGCAAAGTGGTTGCAAATTTCAGTTAAGGCAATATTACGATACTGATCACTTTCAAATAATAATTCGTGGCGTGCGTTAGCGATAGTGATTAATCGACTATAGTGCGGTGTTTGTTGGCAAAAGTGGCGGTGGGATTGATTGTCAACAATGCGATCAGCACTACCTTGTAATACCAAGGTTGGGGTAGTGATATTTTTCGCCTCAGCAATACTGGCACGAGCACCAATAATACTTTGCCATACCCAGCGATTACTGGCACCACCTAAGCGTAATTGGGGATATTGTTGGTAGAGATTTTTAAACCATTGAAAGCGTATTTCGCTGTGTGTCAGTGGATTATTAACAAATGGTTTTGAGTAATAAGGCCGTTGGCCTGGCGCATAAGTGGGCAGACGATGAATACGATCATTGAAGCGTGCTAATGGCTCAGCAAAAAAGCGTAAACTTGGTTTGAGATAGATGCCATGCATTGGTGCACTTAATGCGGCGCGGTCAAACAGTTTAGGATAGCGCGCAAGGAGTAAACTACTAATAGTTCCCCCCATCGAGTGGCCTAATAGGAACTGATGTTGGTAGCCTTGCGGTTTGACAATATCAGTAATAAAAGTGTGTAGGTCATTAACATAATCATTAAAGTGGCCGACATACCCCATTTCAGTATCGGCGGTTAGTCGTTGTGACATACCTTGACCACGGTGATCGAGGGCATAAATATGATAGCCCTGATTAACTAAATCAAAAAAAAGCTCTTGGTATTTGTAATAACTTTCAATGCGGCCATTCACTATTACAATTACTTTATTACTGTGGCCCGGCGTTAAACTTACCCAACTTAACTGGCAGTCATTAATACCTTGCAATGTACCTTGATGCCGTTGTTGCCACAGTGCAGCGATCGGGCCTGCCATCATATTACTGAAGGTTGCTTCTTGTGAAAAATGCAGGGCAGAGCTGGTCATAACGTTTCCGAAAGTTGTGAACTATGAGGCAAAGTATTGAATGATATTTACGACGATAAGCTATCTCGTTGCTTATTATCATCTTTGCCAGTATACATTATTTATTGTCAGTAGCGTAACGAAGCAATTAGTTGCTTGTTAATCAAGCTTCAAGGTATAACAACATTTTTTAACTGTTTAATATAATAATAAAGGAATATAAATGAGTGTTGAGATCTGGCTTGCCTACGTTGTTGCTGCAATCGTCTTTAGTTTCGCGCCTGGCTCTGGCACCGTAAATTCAATCAGTAATGGTATGGTATATGGCTGGCGTAAGTCATTAGCATCAATTGTTGGTTTGCAATTGGGAATGGCTGTTCATATCGTATTAGTTGGGGTTGGGTTAGGCGCATTAGTTGCTCAATCGGCATTAGCCTTTACCGTGATTAAATGGGTCGGTGTTGGCTATTTGGTGTGGTTAGGTATTCAAAAATGGCGCGAACAGAGCACGTTGGCAATTGAGAATGTCGATAAGTCAGTGACGAGTGGGTGTTTATTTCGACGAGCAGTGTTGGTGAATTTGACTAACCCTAAAACTATCGTTTTTTTAGTGGCTTTATTCCCTCAATTTATTAATGCCGCTCAACCACAATTACCGCAACTATTGATCTTAGGGGTGACAACATTGGTTATTGATGCCTGTGTAATGATGTTTTATGTCTGTTTGGCGTCTCGTTTTACCGGTTATATTCGCTCTGCAACAGTAATGACACGCCTTAATCGTATTTTTGGTTCGATGTTTATTGGCTGTGGGGCATTACTTGCTTTAGCGCGTGCATAGATCAAGATAACCAACATAAATCAATTGCAATAATGTCTTTTATTGCAATTGATAATAGATCGTTAATCACTGTAGTCGAAAGGTATCATTACCATGTTTTCTTATGTTGCTCGCCAACCTATTTTTAATCGTCGTCAGCAGACGATTGGTCATGAATTATTATTTCGTGATGGTGAGTGTAATGCCTTTCCGAATATTGATGCTAATGAGGCAACATGTCGGCTGGTGCTGGAAAACTATATGGCAATTGGTGATGATCGTGCTTATAAAGGTCAACGGAATTTTATTAATTTTCCGCAAAACTGTTTAGTTAATTTAATGCCACTATTGTTACCCAAGCATAAAGTTGTTATCGAAATTTTAGAGACTTGCATCCCCGATGATGCGTTGTTTTTAGCAATAAAACATCTTTACAATAAAGGTTATATTATTGCGTTAGATGATTTTGAATATGATATTAGATGGCAACGTTTCTTTCGTTATGTCCATATTATTAAACTT
Organism: Photobacterium kishitanii; assembly: GCF_000613045.3. Taxonomy (NCBI): domain Bacteria; kingdom Pseudomonadati; phylum Pseudomonadota; class Gammaproteobacteria; order Vibrionales; family Vibrionaceae; genus Photobacterium; species Photobacterium kishitanii. The sequence continues at coordinate 165,774 of NZ_LN794352.1, forward strand.
GATTTATTAGTGCTTGGCATAGAAAGAGCTTGTGATTTTGTACGTAATAATCGTCACATGAAAGTAAAGTTTTTAGCTGAAAAAGTTGAAACGTATGCTGATTTTCAAACCTCGCTTATGGCGGGGTTTGATCTTTTTCAAGGCTATTATTTTAGTCGCCCAGAACTTCTAAAACGGCGTAAAGTTGCTGCTTCTGAATTAACCACTATTCAATTATTACAAGCTATTAGTCGTGAGCCAGTTAATTTCACTGATATCGAAACGATTATTAGTAGTGATGTTTCATTGTCTTATTTATTACTCCGTTATGTGAATCATACTAACCATCGATTGATTGAGCCAATCAGTTCATTTCATCAGGCGCTGGTGTATTTAGGCGAGGAAAAATTACGGATGTTTGTTGGCATGGTGGCGACTGCCCATGCTGCATTAGATAAACCTAAAGCGTTATATGCATTGTCATTGCAACGTGCAAAAATGTGTGAAAAATTAGTTGATTACAGTTTGTTAATTATACCGACAGAGCAGGCATTTTTGGCGGGTATGTTTTCATTATTGGATGCGTTATTAGATAGTTCGTTAGCTGATCTGTTAGTGCTATTAAAGTTACAACCTAATATTCAGGCGGCACTATTACATCGACAAGGGGAGCTGGGACAAGTATTAAATTTAGTTGATGCCTTTGATAAAGCAGACTGGCAGCAAGTAATGACAGAATGTCGCGGATTAGGCCTATCAGGACAACAAGTGCAAGATAGTTATTTACAAGCTGTTGTATGGGCTGAAAAGTGTGCTCAACTTGATGGCGGACGAAAATAAAAAAACGGGGCCATAAAGACCCCAAAAGAACCATATAATGTATTGCAGTAGTCAGGCGGGTCGCCTTAGATAAATATACCCACATCACATAAGTATATTATTAATGTTAATGAGCGACTAATTCATTAACATGTTGTATTAATTATTATTGTAAGTAAGCGTTAAGCATCCACAATAACTTTTCTTGTTCGCGAATATAATCGCCCATCAATGCTGCTGTACCTTCGTCATTCGCATCGCCTGCGGTAATCAGAATACGACGTTGTTGACCGAGCAAAATACTAAAACCACTTACTAAGCCCTGTACGCCTTGTAGGCCATCACTGATATTTTGTTGTTCTTTGATTTCGCTAGTCGCCAAATAGCGGCTAAAACTATGATCTGGGGTATAACCTAACGTTAGAATACGTTCAGCTAACTCATCAATTTTTACTTGAAGATCAGTATAGATTTCTTCAAATTTTAAATGTAACTCAAAAAATTGTTGGCCTTTGATATTCCAATGGTAACCACGTGTATTCATATAAAATACTTGGTAGTTAGCCAGAAGTTGATTGAGGTCAGCAGCCAGCGCTTGGGCTTTATCACTGTCAAGACCGATTAAATTGGTTTGGTGAGCCATGGTACATTCCTCATAAATTGGTTAAAAACGAACATGTATTTCGTTTTGATGAAGCTAGTATAGGTATCTTTATTTAATAGGTATAACTGTTGCTAACTATTGTAACGATAGTTTTAAACTATTAACTTTAAGCAACCAATGATGTTGAACCACAGTGCTCGCCTTCGCAGGGAATAATGCCGCAAACACGATGACCAGCTTGCTTACCTTGCAAATAACCTTGCTCTAATTTATTAAGGTTGCGCGTTAAACGACCCACATGAAAGTCTTGATTCGGTGCAATAACGGTCATAGTGCAATCTGCTGGCGGATTATTAATAAAATCAAGCGCTGCATTATAGCGGCTCGGACGTGTCATGACTGCTTCTGCAAAAGCTGGGTGGGCATGAAACATCGATTTGATTAACCACGGTAGTTTAGTCTCGTGTTTATGAAATCCTAATGGTTTCGATAAAATGACGGTAATATTGCGAGCACCACGGCGATAAGCTTCAATTACTGGAATGGAATCACCGATACCACCATCACTCATAGCAACCCCATTAAGAGTTGGATTATGACGATAAGCAACAGGTAAAGCACAAGTCGCTTCCATTAACGGCATAATATTATTACGGGTCACTTTGATATATTCAGCTTGCCCCGTTTCTAAATTCGTTGTGGTGGCGTAAAGCGGAATCTGACGCTGTTCGTATTTGAATAAGTTCAGCGGTAAATAACGCGAAGTTGTACGCCATAGCCAATCAATATCAGTTAAGTGGCCACCATGCGTAAAACGAGAAAAATTGATGAATTGTGGATCGCGTGAGTATTGGGTAATGATTTTATGACTACGGCCATAATTACCACATAAATAACCAATTAAGTTGGTTGCACCAGCAGAAACCCCTATCGCGAAGTCAAAGGGTAGATAGTTGTTTTCAAGAAATGCATCCAGCACACCACTGGCAAAAATGCCGCGCATTGCGCCACCTTCGACAACCAAAGCCTGGGGAGTGTGTTGAGCTGTATTCATTATCTAACCTATCTATTTAACTGACTTTAACCTAGAACACAGCATAAATAGATTAGCAGTAATAAAAAAATTGATTTTTCTTATTACTGTAATAGGTAAAACTTAACCGTTTATTATTAATTTAAGTCTCGTTACTAACACCTAGGCTCAATACTTTAATACAAGCGCCTAAAGCTGGATTAAGAGTTTTAGTGGCGGGATAGCATAATCCTAAGCGACGGAACATGCGTGGACCTTCAAGGGGTACGGTGACTAATTGCGTCGCTGTTTCTAATACACCTGTCGGTAGAAAAGATATCCCTAATCCCGCTTGAACTAAATGCATTACTTGAGTTTTGTGCTCAGCTTTAGCAACTAAATTAACCGATAAACCATCACACGCCAGTAAACCAATCGTTTGTTGGTGGGCTTCACAAGGGGGACACTCAATAAAATCGTGTTGATGTAATTGTTGGGGGGAGACACTGGTTAAGCTTGCTAGGGGGTGATTGGGTAGCATACATAACACATAATCTTCCTCCCATAATGGCAAGAATATTTCATCTTCTGCTTTGAACATGTCAAGCGTGATACGGGCATCAGCGGAGCGATCGTGATCAACTAATTCCAATAAAATATTGGGGATCTGTTGTTGTAATTGCGCGAAAATCAAAGCTAACTGGCTTTGGCTCAGGTCAGTGAAATTAGCCAATGTTAGTGGCAACCTTTCTGTTCGTTGCTGAAATAATTGGGGTAAGGTATTGACGTCATTCAGTAATCGAATTGCTAATGGATACAAGTAATGTGCTTCGTCAGTAAGATTAACGCCTTTTTTATGGCGAATAAAAAGTTGGGTGGCTAATTCTTGTTCTAATTGTTTGATACCACTAGATATTGAAGGTTGTGAGACACAGCAGCGCTCGGCGGCTAAGGTAATATTTTTTTCTTCATAAACAGCAATAAAAAACCGTAATAGACGTAAATCCATCAATTAATACTCAGTTGAAAAAGACCCTATTAGCCTATCATATTGTTGAAATTTATGAAGGTGGTGAGCTATCCATAGTTTTTTTTGATGATAAACCAAGGAAATTGATATTTTTCAGTATCGATAATTAGCTCTATAGTTATTGCCATCAACAGCACCTTTGCTGGCTGCATCGAGAATGCGGTTTATTCTAGAGGAACAAAATTATGTCAAAATCTTTAGTCGTGATTACCGGTGCAAGTTCAGGTATTGGTGAAGCAACTGCGCGTAAACTATCAGCAGAAGGTTATCCATTATTGCTATTAGCACGTCGTGTTGAGCAAATGGAAGCCCTCAACTTGCCAAATACGCTATGCCGTAAAGTTGATGTAACTGATGCACAGGCAATTGCTGCAGCGGTAGCAGAAGCGGAGCAAAAATTTGGTCCAGTCGATTGCTTGATTAATAACGCCGGTATGATGCTACTTGGTCTTGCTGATGAACAAGATCCAGCAGAATGGCAAACCATGTTCAATGTGAACGTGATGGGAATGCTCAATGGGGTTCATGTTGTACTTGCGGGCATGAAAGCGCGTAAGAGTGGTACTGTGATTAATATCAGTTCAATTGCTGGTCGTAAAACGTTCCCGAATCATGCCGCTTACTGTGGTACTAAATTTGCGGTACATGCTATTACTGAAAATATTCGTGAAGAAGTCGCTGATGATAATGTGCGTTTTATTACTATTGCACCAGGTGCGGTGGAAACTGAATTATTAACTCATACCAGTAGCGATGCAATTAAAGCGGGCTATGAAGAGTGGAAAGATGGCATGGGTGGCGTTATTGCGCCACAAGATATTGCTAATGCGATTAGCTATGCCTATAACCAACCTCAAAATTTATGTGTTCGTGAGATAGTATTGGCTGCAACTCGCCAACAACCATAAATAGTTAAATGACCGTAAAGTGAGTGTCATATAACGGTGAATTATCGGCTAATTCATTGAAGTGTTAGATACTTGCTATGCAACGGCTGCTATATTCAAAGCAGAGCCTTAAATGATTATGGCTCTGCTTTTGCTTATTAAGGAGACGTTGGTGAGAGAAAAAATATGGTTTGTTGATTTACTGCGGGTGGTTGCCGCCATCGCGGTAGTAGTGATCCATGTCTTAGGCCCTTATCGTGACCAAATTGGTCAATTGCCTGATTGGCAGTGGATTAGTGCTATTACGATCAATAGCTTGAGTCGTTGGGCGGTTCCCGTCTTTATTATGATCAGTGGTGCTCTAATGCTCAGTGATCAGCGTCCTTTTGAACCCGTCTATTATATTAAGCGCCGCCTCGGCAAAGTATTAGTGCCATTTTTAGTATGGTCGGTGTTTTATGCATTGTTTTCAGGTTTAACTGTCAGCGGTTTTGATAGCGCTGTTAGTTGGTCAGTACTGAAAAAAATGCCTGTTCATGAAACCTATTATCACCTTGGATTTTTCTATTACTTTATTCCTCTTTATCTTATTGTTCCGGTTATTCAATGGTGGGTCAAAAAAGCGGAACCAGGGCAAGTTAAAGGGGTCATTATGGTATGGCTGCTGATCACTGGTTTATATCTGTTTTATATTGATGGTTTATGGAGTGATACTTACTTACTTTATAGCGGTTATTTATTATTAGGTTATTGCCTTTATCAGTATCGTTGGCCAAGTTTAGTGGTGCTATTGCCATTAGCGGTGATCGCGGTAATCGTGACTGATTATAATGTGATCAGTAATAGCTTCGCTGCCGGTGAATATAAGATGGCGCGTTGGATGTCGTATAAAACCTTAAATACGGTATTGGTTGCAGCGACTATTTTTATGTTCTGTCGAATGGTGAGTGATAAATTAAGCTTACCAACTCGAAATAAATTGGCATGGTTGAGTAAATACAGTCTTGGGGTGTATTTGATTCATCCGATCTTTTTGTGGCCATTACGAGAATATGATCTCTATTTTGCTAATCCGTTAATTGCGATTCCAGTATGGACATTTATTGCAGCGAGCTTAGCGTTAGTCACTAGTTGGTTATTGGGTCGTAATCGTTATACTGCTTGGTTAGTGCCATAACGGAATAACTATCTGTTTGCTCACGTATGGGTGAGCAAACAGAGACTTAATTTATTGGCGTTGTAGCGCAAAATGAACAAATTGCTGACCACGGTAGGTCATAGTGCCAATATCACCAGGGTTTAAAGCGTGGTAATAATGAATACCAATCATGAACTCACGCTTTGGGCCTCCCGCTAATGGTTGGACATAAAACCAATACTCTTCGTCTTCCTCTCCTGGTTGTGCACCAATAATACGGTTACTTTGTTTATCGAGAATTTGTACTTCAACTTTTTTCTCTGGTGCGTCAAGACCTAAAGTGTGGCGGCGGTAGTTATAAATAAAATAAGATAATGCTAATAGTAATAGCAGGCACAGTACGACCATAATCCATGTCGGCATCTCCAAACTCCTTGGTAGTTAGTAAGCTATATTAGATAAATACCGCGCTATTATTCACAGCAAATTTATACATCCCTAGCTATGGATAATAAAATCGTGATCTAAATACAATTATTTTACTAAAACACTATGTTGGATTGGTAGCTTAGGTAAGGTAACCATAATTGAATACGAGGGAGGTGATGATAATGGATATTGAGCAAGTTATTGATAAATCTCGACGACTAGAAGATTTACTGCGTCAACATTATCATGCTAAAGGTACTGACTTAACCCAATTAGTTCATAGTTGTGATAATCGCTTTCCTGACGATATGGTTAATAAGCTTAATCAAATTGCAACCATGCGCCAGCAATTAATGGCTGATGACATTCCACTATCGGCATCGAGTGACTATCAGCGTTTTATCGATTTATGTTCAGAGTGTGAGCAGAAGCTAATGCCACGTAGTAGCCGTTTAGTATGGGGAGTGGCAGTGGTACTTCTTGGTGGGATTACTTTAGCAGCATTGGGGTTTTATTTTTATCATTGGCAACATATTAAATTATGACAATGAAGCATATTAATAACCCAGATAAAAAAATGGCGCCATTAGGCGCTATTTTTTTGTTTCTTGAATAAGTCTTAGTAAATAATTGGCAGTGTCATTAAACCAACAACAACAGCAATCATTACAAGACCTTGTTTTTGTGAGTGCGTAAGCATATTTTTCGATCCTTGATGGTGAGTGCATTTTCTCTTGACAATAAAGATAACATGCTTTTAGTGGTGTTTACAAGTTTGATTGCTATATATCTGCTATAAAAACATTTTTAGGTGGCAATAAGAGCTGTTTATCACTATTAAAACAACGTTTTTTGTGTTGTAAATTTAATGTTATCAAATTATTTGTGGTTTATTTTTTATTTAACTAATTGTTTTTGTTTGTTTATTATTTTATTGTCATGATTGTTTTGATATTTGTTTTTATAAGTTGATAAAAAACACTAATATTTAATGGTGGAGTTGTTTGGTGGTTATATTCTACTGTTTATGTCGGTGGTGATAATGTCTTACGTCTATAAAATAGTTAAAGTGGTGGCTTTTCATTATGTTAAGTATTTTTCGTGACATTTTTTATCACTTAAAACTGAGTTGGTGCCATTAGTGCTTGCTAGTGTTTTTTTAATTGTTTTTTTATTTTAATTGATTGTTTTAATTGTTTTTTATTTTTAGTTGTGGCGGTTTTTTATCGGTTATTTTCGTGTTGCGGCGGTCTGTTATGTTTGCTATTGGTGGCTTTTCTCATACAGTGAGACTTAACTGCCTACAAAGTGGGTTTAAGATTAGAGACAGATGCTTGAGTGACGGTTGCTATCTTTAATTAATGATAATTCACGTGATGGGGAAGGTGGATGACAGAGTTGCAATGGCAAAGCGTGTATCGTGCCAGTAATAGTTTAGAAGCTCATAGTCTCAAGGGGTTATTAGAGAATATGGGGATATCGGTACGCTTAACAGGAGAGGCATTAGCTGCTGCTGCTGGTGAATTACCAATGAGTGTGGTGGAAGTGCAGTTATGGGTAACTGAGCTCCAGCGACAACAAGCGTTGGTGATTATTGATGGTTATTTACGTAACGATTATCGTGATTGGTATTGCAGTCATTGTGGTGAGCTTAATCAGGGACAATTTGAGTTATGCTGGCAGTGTCAGCAGGATAGAGACGAGTAGCGTGTGTTCGTAATAAGTTGAAAAAGCGAGCATCAATGATGTTGCCCGCTTGGTTGGTGTTACATCATGTGCTTGCGACGAATATCAAGCAGCGCGAAGATACCAAAAATTAAAATTGACCAATGCTCCCAACGCGACATATTGATTTTATCACCAAAAGCGCCAACGAAAATGAGCATCTGTAAGCCGTGCATCATGAACAAAAATGCGGTCATGATATAAAGCGCTATTGCAGAAACTCCTGGGAAAGGGTGGACGATATTAATGAACAATATTAGCCATACTAGGGCTATCGCTATTTTGGCAGTAATGATCAGTGCTTTCATGGTTCCTCTCTGGCAAATAAACGGTAGCACACTTGGCCAGCGCTTTTTTCGCGATGTAAATGCCAGTGGCTAGGGATTGCCAACTGACCTAATTCCTTTTCTGCTTCAATATAAATCATTGCATGTGGTGTTAACCAGCCATTATTTTCTAACGCTGTGATAACATCTTGAATAAGATCTTTGCGAAATGGAGGATCGATAAAAACAATATCGTGTGGCGTACCTGTTTGTGACAAAAAGCGTAAACTATCGCTGTTGATCACAGTGGCATTGGTTGCTTTTACTGTGTTGAGGTTTAATTCTAGTTGTGCGGCTGCTTTTTTATCAAGTTCAAGCATTGTGACACTTTCTGCACCACGTGAAAGTGCCTCAAAACTTAAGCCGCCACTACCAGTAAAGAGGTCAAGGCATTTAGATTGATAAATGTCTTGCGCTAACCAGTTGAAAAGTGTTTCTTTGACACGGTCAGTGGTTGGGCGGAGTCCTTCGACATCATGAACGGGTAATTTGCGTCCACGCCATTGTCCGCTGATGATTCTAACGAACCCACCAGGACGATTATTTTGTGTTTTGCGAGTTGTTTGCTGTCTTCGCTGCGTCATAGATTTTTTTGACCGTTAAGAAAATGATAGTATACACCTGTTTTTAGGCCGTAAATTGTACCAATCAAGCGCTAGGATTTGCCAATGGCAGAAAAAAAGAAACGCGGATTATTTTCATGGCTAGGATTTAGCTCTGAAGATAACGACGCATCAAAGGAACAAGCTACTGATCAATCAGTAGTTGATGGCTCGGTTGATAGCCCAAAATCAACACATTCCTCTGACGATGAGGGGCTGAAAGCCAGTCATAATCATGACTCTGAGCTAGAAACACCCATCGAACCAGAATTAATAGCTAAAACTAATGATCGCCAATTGGCTGCAACGTTGCAAGAGAATGATCATCAAAAACAGACTATCGTAACCGACAGTGTGGTTGATGAACAAAATGTAGCAGTAGACAATAGCCAACAACCGTTAGTTGATAAGCTTAGTGATGAAAGTGAGTTATCACTAACATCTAGTGCTGATACTGAGGTTGAGGCGGCTGTCAGTGGTACAATAGCTACTGATGATGACATCAATACCCCAGTGGTAACTGCAGCTGTTGAACAGGAAAAACCAAAATCAGAAGGCTTTTTTAGCCGTTTAATGCGTGGTTTAAAACGCACTAAAACCAACTTTGGCGCTGGTTTCTTCGGTTTGTTTCGTGGCAAGCAAATTGATGATGAATTATTTGAAGAGTTGGAAGAACAACTTTTGATAGCCGATGTGGGGATGGATACCACATTGAAAATCATTAATAACCTTACCGATAAAGCATCACGTCGAGATTTAAATGATGGTGAAGCTCTCTATGGTTTATTAAAAGAAGAACTGGGTGAGATGCTGGCTAAAGTTGAACAGCCATTAGTGGTTGATATGACTAAAAAGCCTTATGTTATTTTAATGGTAGGCGTTAATGGTGTTGGTAAAACGACCACCATTGGTAAATTAGCTAAGCAATTTCAAGCTGAAGGTAAATCAGTGATGCTGGCTGCGGGTGATACCTTCCGTGCCGCAGCTGTTGAACAATTACAAGTATGGGGTGAGCGTAATAATGTCCCAGTGATTGCTCAACATACAGGTGCTGATAGCGCATCAGTCATTTTTGATGCGATTGAATCAGCTAAAGCCAAAAATGTTGATGTTGTTATTGCTGATACCGCAGGGCGTTTGCAAAACAAAGGTAACTTAATGGAAGAGTTGCGTAAAATCGTGCGGGTGATGCAGAAGGTAGATATTGAAGCGCCGCATGAAATTATGTTAACAGTGGATGCCGGTACGGGCCAAAATGCCATTAGTCAGGCAAAACTATTTAGTGAAGTGGCACCAGTATCGGGGATCACCATTACTAAATTAGATGGTACCGCGAAAGGTGGTGTTATTTTTGCAATTGCTGATCAATTCAATATTCCAATTCGTTATATTGGTGTTGGTGAAGGCATTGATGATTTACGACCGTTTGCGGCCGATGAGTTTATAGAAGCATTATTTAGCAACGAGGAATAATAAAGTGATTCGATTTCAGCAGGTAAGTAAAGCTTATCGGGGTGGTAGGCAAGCCCTACAAAAAGTAGATTTTCACTTGAAACCAGCGGATATGGCTTTTCTAACAGGTCACTCTGGGGCCGGTAAAAGCACACTGCTGAAATTAATTTGTGCCCTTGAACGTCCAAGTGACGGCAAGATTTGGTTCAATGGTCACGATATTACTCGTTTACCAAATAAGCAAATTCCATTCTTGCGCCGCAATATTGGTATTATTTTTCAAGATCATAAGCTTCTAATGGATCGCAGTGTTTTCGATAATATTGCATTGCCATTGCGGGTTGAACAGATGACTGAACATGATATCAAACGCCGTGTGAGCGCATCTTTGGATAAAGTTGGATTATTGGATAAGGCAAAATGTTTGCCTATCCAATTATCTGGCGGTGAACAACAGCGTGTCGGCATTGCCCGCGCAATTGTGAATAAACCGATGTTACTGTTGGCTGATGAACCGACCGGTAATCTTGATGCTGAGTTATCACAGCAAGTATTACGGTTGTTTGAAGAGTTTAATCGGGTTGGGGTCGCGGTATTAATGGCAACTCATGATACTTCATTACTTGCTAGTCGTAATTATCGTCGTTTAGATCTACATAAAGGCAATTTAAGGGAGCTGGCACATGGCGCGTAAATCTATTGGTTTTTTCGCAATTCATCGCCAGCAAGCAAGTTTTGCACTAAAAGACATGTTTCGTCGCCCATTAGGTAATTTTTTAACCTTAGCTGTATTGGCTGTTGCGTTAACTTTGCCATGTACCTTTTATTTAATGGCCAAAAATATTACCGCAGTGGCTGATGCATGGCAGAACCCGAGCCAAATTACGTTGTATTTGAAGCATGATGTTAGTAATGATGATGGTCAGGCATTAGCAGATAAAATTAAAAATTGGTCACAAGTTAATAGTGTCCAATATATTACAGCAGCTCAAGGTTTAGAGCAGCTTCGTCAAAACGGTGGCTTTGAAAAAGCACTGAGTTTGTTTGATGAACAAAATAATCCTTTGCCAGCAGTGGTCATTGTTGAGCCGAATAGTGATTGGCAAACGACGGCGAAAGCCAATGAATTAGCTCAAAAATTGGGTCAGCAAGATCAGGTTGCTGAAGTGCGCTTAGACAGTGATTGGTTACAACGTTTAGCGGCTATTCAGCAATTAGCGATAGCATTGGCGTTATTGATGTCAGGCTTAATGCTGTTTGCGGTGTTCTTAATTGTCGGTAACACCTTACGTTTACAAGTGTTAAGTCATAAAGATGAAATTCAGGTCATGAAGATGGTCGGAGCGACGAACAGTTACATTCTTCGACCTTATCTTTATGTCGGAGTGTGGTATGGCTTGATTGCAGCGTTAATTGCATGGGGCTTAACCCAAGGTGTAACACTGTTGTTGGGCGATGCTGTTGCGAAATTGTCGGATCTTTATGGTAGTCACTTTAGAATGCTAGGTTTAAGTTGGGATGAAAGTCTGATCATGGTGATGATTGCAACGTTTCTTGGCTTGATGGCTGCCCGTCTTGCTGCTGGGCGTCACTTGCGTGAGATTAACCCAGTATAACTATCATTGTTAATAGTTTTAAAACAGTACGATAAGAAAAAGTGATGCCTATAACCATATATATTTGCGCTTCGGCTTGCATTTGAACTATGTTTACAGGCATCATTGTCGGTTCACACAACGCTAGCATATGCTCAATAACCGTTGTGATCGCACAAAAATTACACGAGGTTTTCGAATGTCAAATGAGATGTCGAAATTAGTTCTAGTTTCGGCGGATAGTCTTGAAAGTTATATTCAGACTGTAAACCGTTATCCAATGCTAACGCCTGAGCGTGAGAAAGAGCTTGCTGAAGCGTTGCACTATGATGATGATATTAATGCAGCTAAAGCATTAGTGATGTCTCACTTGCGATTTGTGGTGCATATTGCTCGTGGTTACTCTGGCTATGGCTTACCGATTGCTGATTTAATTCAAGAAGGTAATATCGGCTTGATGAAGGCGGTCAAACGCTTTAATCCTGAGGTTGGCGTGCGATTAGTGTCTTTTGCTGTCCATTGGATCAAAGCAGAGATCCATGAGTATGTTTTACGCAACTGGCGAATAGTGAAAGTGGCAACCACCAAAGCTCAACGGAAATTATTTTTTAATTTGCGTAAATCAAAGAAGCGTTTAGGTTGGTTTAATAACGATGAAGTTAACATGGTCGCTGAACAGTTAGGGGTTGAACCTGCTGAAGTACGCGAGATGGAATCACGTTTAGCTGCCCAAGATCCCACTTTTGAAATGCAAAATGATGATGATGAACGTGATTCAACGCCAATGGCTCCCGCTTATTTCCTTGAAGATAAAGGCTCAGATGTTGCCTTGAGTTATGAAGAAAGTAATTGGGAAAGTCATGCCAATAATCGCTTATCACAAGCATTAGCGAGTCTTGATGAGCGTAGCCAACATATTGTCCGTTCGCGTTGGTTAGATGATCAGAAATCAACCTTGCAAGATTTAGCCGATAATTATGGTGTATCAGCTGAGCGTATTCGTCAGTTAGAAAAAAATGCCATGAAAAAGCTTAAAGATGCCGTGGGTGATTTTTATTGATTCACCGCTCGACATTAACGATCTAGAAACCGACCTCAGTGTCGGTTTTTTTATGGTCGCTGATCAGCTAAATCAACAGTGGATAACCATTAATGTCGGTTAACTGCTTATCTCGCTGATTTTATGTGTGATAAGTCACATTTGTGAATAGTTGTGTGTGTTTCTCGTTAACTTATCCACAGCTTATAGTGGGATCCAATCTACATGTAGTGGATCTTTTTATTGGCAACCACATTATCAACGCAATCCACAGGTTTTTCCACAACTGGTTACTTTGTATTCACTGTGAAACTGTTATCAACGACAAGCCCTTGTCGGTATTGAAGAGTTACTGTTGCTGGTGGTCTCTATATTGTGGATAAAGCCTTATTTTTTGGTGGGAGATAGCAGCGTTAAGCTGAGGTACAATGATCACTAATACGTTATTTAGGCGAAGTCAGTGTCAGGATCATGTGATGGCGATCCGAAGCGATTATTGATCCCGATTATTACTGGCGTATAGTTTTTTGCCCAGGTCTTTATTGGTGTAATTAGAAGGAAATATTATGGAACAGTTTCAACATCTTTCAGTACTAGATGCTCAGCAGTTATTACAGCAACCTGATACGGTATTAGTGGATATTCGCGATCCTCAATCTTATCGTCTTGCCCATGCTGAAACTGCATTTCACTTGACTAATGACACCATGGTGACATTTATGGATGAGGTGGATTTTGAGCAACCAGTATTAGTCATGTGTTATCACGGCGTGAGTAGTCAAGGAGCCGCTCAGTACTTGGTTAATCAAGGTTATGAGCAAGTGTATAGTATTGATGGTGGTTTTGAGGCTTGGCGTCGTGAAGCATTACCTATGGTACAAGCTTAGTTAAGTTTGCCATTGATAAAATGAGTAATAATAGGGCGCGTTACACACTGCGAATGTAACCACCTTTGGTCTTTAGTACTTATAATATCCAATCCATTAGAGTGATAACTATGCATCGCTTAGCTGAATTTTATAACCCTCGTCATGCTCAGGCATTTATTGATTATATGGCTTCACGAGGTATTGAACTGACTTTAGCACCGGAGCCTGAAGGTAAGTTTGCGTTATGGCTGCAAGATAGCCAGTATCTTATTGAAGCCGAAGCTGAATTGAATGCATTTATTGCTGACCCCAATAATAGCAAATACCAAGAAGCATCATGGCGAGTCGCTGAAAGTCGTACCGCAAAATTTGATTATTCGAGTCCGAGTTTAGTGTCGATGGTCAAAGCTCAAGCTGGGCCGTTTACATTAGTGGTGATGGTCGCATCGTTAGTGATTTATGGGTTGTGGCTGCTAGGGTTTGAATCACTGCTATTTGATTGGTTCCATTTCCCGTTTATGAATGGCGATCAATGGCAGTTATGGCGCTATTTTAGTCATGCGTTACTTCATTTCTCTGCCTTACATGTAATTTTTAACTGCCTATGGTGGTGGTTATTAGGCGGACAAATTGAACGTCATAGTGGTTCTGCCAAATTAGTGCAGCTATTTCTTATTTCGTCCTTGATTTCAGGTTTTGGCCAATTTTGGCTCGACGGGCCTAATTTTGGCGGCTTATCTGGGGTGGTTTATGCATTACTTGGTTATATTTGGTGGATGGGCTGGCTTGCCCCCCAACGTGGATTAGTGATTGCGCGCTCTTATGTAATCTTTATGCTGGTGTGGTTGATCATTGGTTTTGCTGAACCTGCTGGCCTTTCAATTGCGAATATGGCCCACCTATTTGGTTTATTAACGGGTTGTGGTATCGCGTTAGTTGATGCCAAATTACTGACCCCGAAACATTAATCTCCCCGCTGTTTATTGGTGAACTACCGTAATGATGTTTAGCTTGACGGCATTATTACGGTAGTGAACACGCTATTGATATTAACTAAATCTGTTGATTAGTTGATAGTGAGTCCATAGTTGATATAAATCCTGCTAATTTTCATATCTATTCATATTTATCTGTCTGTCTTTGACTGTTTTCACATTTTTAATTAATCATTCGCGCAATAATTCGCATCGTTTTGAGCGACTTCGAAAACAATATGGTTATTTATTGAGTGGAATATTAACAATCATCATTAATAAGATGCTATCAACGTATTGTTATACGGTAATGGCACTACAGTAACGAGATAACAGAAAGGAACATCTATGTTTGGTTTATTTACCCCAGTAGCGCATAAACAGCGCTTACCAGATGGAAGTATCGATCCGGTTTATAAGCGGTTGCGGTGGCAATTGTTTGTCGGTATTTTTTTTGGTTATGCTGGCTACTATCTAGTTAGAAAAAACTTTTCCTTAGCGATGCCCTATTTGATTGAAGAGTATGGTTATAGTCGAGGGGAGTTAGGGGTTGCACTAGCTGCAGTATCAATTGCTTATGGCTTATCTAAATTTTTAATGGGGAATGTATCGGATCGATCTAATCCTCGCTTCTTTTTAGCCTCTGGATTGATACTTTCATCAATAGTCATGTTGTGCTTTGGTTTTATGCCATGGGCGACAGGCAGCATTACCGCGATGTTTGTGCTGTTATTTTTAAACGGTTGGTTTCAAGGCATGGGGTGGCCTGCTTGTGGGCGCACCATGGTGCATTGGTGGTCGCATAAAGAACGGGGTGGCTTGGTTTCAGTATGGAATGTTGCGCATAACGTTGGCGGTGGTTTAATTGGGCCATTGTTCTTATTTGGTTTGTGGGCGTTTAATGATGATTGGCGTTCGGCATTTTATGTGCCCGCTTTTTTTGCGTTATTAGTTGCAGGTTTTACTCTATTGGTAATGCGTGATACGCCACAATCTTGTGGTTTACCACCGATTGAAGAATACAAAGATGATTATCCTGAAAGCTATGATAAGTCTTTTGAAACCGAAATGACCGCCAAAGAAATTTTCTTTAAGTACATTTTTAATAATAAATTATTGTGGTTTATTGCGATTGCGAATGCGTTTGTTTATTTGATTCGTTATGGCGTATTAGACTGGGCACCGGTGTATTTAGGGGAAGCGAAAGGGTTTACGGTTGATAAATCATCGTGGGCATATTTCCTTTATGAGTGGGCGGGTATTCCAGGTACGTTATTATGTGGTTGGATATCCGATAAGTTGTTTAAAGGTCGTCGTGCTCCTGCTGGTATTTTGTTTATGGCATTAGTGACGGTCGCGGTATTAGTGTATTGGCTTAACCCTCCTGGTAATCCGAGTATCGATATGATGGCGCTGGTGGCGATTGGTTTTCTAATTTATGGCCCAGTGATGTTAATTGGTTTATATGCGTTAGAGTTAGCGCCTAAAAAAGCGGCTGGTACAGCGGCAGGCTTAACCGGTCTTTTTGGCTATTTAGGTGGGGCAGTGGCTGCCAACGCATTGTTAGGCTACACCGTTGATCACTTTGGTTGGGATGGTGGTTTTATTGTTTTAACTGGTTCTTGTGTATTAGCTATTTTCTTTTTTATTATCACTATGGTTGGTGAAAAGAAGGCCTATCGACAGCAGCAACTTGAGATACAACAACAAAATGGTTGATTAAGTTTGGCTTCTTAGTAGCGCTGTGAGTAATATAAAAAGGCTTCGCATTGGCGAAGCCTTGTTTTTATTACCTTTCATTGCTGAATATGGCAGGTATAGATAGGAGCTTTCCAGCCGTGAAGCAAAGTAAACGTCATCAAGAAATTATTGATTTAGTTATGAGCCAGGGATACGTCAGTACTGACGATCTTGTGGCGCGGTTTAACGTTAGCCCACAAACTATTCGTCGAGATCTGAATGAGCTGGCGGATGAAAATAAAATTCGTCGTCATCATGGTGGTGCAACGATTCCTTCCAGTTCGGTTAATACCGCTTATACCACTCGCCAAGTATTACAATTAGAGCAAAAAGATCGTATAGCCCAAGCATTGGTGAGCCATATTCCCGATGGTGCAACATTATTTATTGATATCGGTACCACTCCAGAAGCGGTTGCGCGCGCATTAATGAATCATAACGATTTACGCATTGTGACTAATAACCTCAATGTTGCGAGCTTGCTAATGGCTAAAGAAGACTTTCGAGTTATTTTAGCCGGTGGTGAGGTACGTAATCGTGATGGTGGTATTGTCGGTGAAGCCACTCTCGATTTTGTGTCACAGTTTCGATTAGATTTTGGTATTTTAGGGATCAGTGGTATTGATCTTGATGGTTCATTACTTGATTTTGACTATCATGAAGTTCGAGTTAAACAGGCGATTATTGAAAATAGTCGCTGTGTAATGTTGGGGGTGGATCATACTAAATTTGGCCGTAATGCGATGGTGAATTTAGGCGATATTAGTCAAGTTGATATGCTGTTTACTGATCAGTTGCCGCCCTCAAGCTTGATGAAGCGGTTGCAAGAAAACGAGATTCATTTTGAGGTGGTGGTGTAAGCCATTATCGCGAGAGCTAGATTTCAAATAACGGGCTTCTTTATAAGAAGCCCGTTTTTTTTATTGGTAATCGTGATAAAAACCCAATTTGCGCTAATGATCAAACTTATGTCACAACAATATCAACCAATGCTGGATTAGATCAATATATACGCTATTATCATTCAATTGGTTTCGAACGAGCATTATTGGTTCGTTTTGTTATATTTATACGGATGGGTGTGAACATTATGACAGTAGCATTAAGCGGCCTCGAAAATAATCAACTGCTGGATCTCATTGTGATTGGGGGCGGCATTAATGGTACTGGTATTGCGGCAGATGCAGCAGGTCGAGGATTGAGTGTTGGTCTTTATGAGGCTGACGACTTTGCATCTGCGACTTCATCAGCGAGCTCAAAATTAATTCATGGTGGTTTGCGTTATCTTGAGCATTATGAGTTTCGATTAGTAGCCGAAGCTTTGGCAGAGCGTGAAGTGTTACTAAAAAAAGCGCCTCATATTGCTAAGCCGATGCGTTTTCGTCTGCCGCATCAGCCACATTTACGTCCAGCATGGATGATTCGTGCGGGATTGTTTTTGTATGATCACCTCGGTAAACGTACTACTTTACCCGCTAGCCAAGGATTGTCGTTTGGCGCTGATTCAGTACTGGTACCAACGATTAAAAAAGGCTTTGAATATTCTGATTGCTGGGTCGATGATGCGCGGTTAGTGATTTTAAATGCCATGGAAGCGGTAAAACATGGCGCAGAAGTTCGTAATCGTTGCCGGGTTGAGAAAGCGGTTCGTGAAGGCGATATTTGGCGAGTGACGATTAAAGATATGCTAACTGGAATAACATTCCAACGCTGTGCTCACGGGCTCGTAAATGCGACTGGTCCATGGGTAAAATCATTTTATGATCACAGTACTGATTTAGTCTCACCACGTAATATTCGGTTAATTAAAGGCTCACATATTGTAGTGCCACGAGTACACGATCAACCTCAAGCTTATATCCTTCAGAATGAAGATAATCGAATTGTGTTTGTGATCCCTTATTTAGATCGTTTCTCCGTTATTGGCACTACAGATGTTGAATATCATGGCGATCCGCGTGATGTGGCAATTGATGATCAGGAAATTGATTATTTACTTAAGGTCTATAACAGCCATTTTATCCATCAATGTCAGCGTGAAGATGTAGTGTGGAATTGGAGTGGTGTGAGGCCTTTATGCGATGATGAATCAGATTCGCCGCAAGCTGTAACCCGTGATTATACCTTAGAGTTAGAACAACAAGCGGATGAAGCGCCATTACTATCCGTCTTTGGGGGTAAGTTAACCACATACCGTAAGCTAGCAGAATCAGCATTGGCAAAACTGGCGCCATTTTATGCCAAGATGGGGCCAACTTGGACCAAGGATAGTTACTTACCTGGCGGTAGTGCTAATTTTGATGGTGATAAGTTAGCGGCGCAGTTACAGCAACAATATCCATGGCTAACCCCATTTAGTTGTCAGCGTATGGCACATAATTATGGCTCATGTGTAGAAATACTATTTGCTGATATTAATAGTGAAACTGATATGGGACAGCACTTTGGTGAAGGGGTGTATCAGTGTGAGCTTGATTACTTAATTAGCCATGAATTTGTGCAAACAGCGACTGATGCTTTATGGCGTCGAAGTAAGCTAGGCTTATATTTAACGGCTGCACAGCAACAGCTAATTGGTGACTATATTACAGATCATCAAGCACAAGAAATTGCTGCAGCATAATATTGATGATAACCCTATTTACTAAAAAGCGCCGATGGGCGCTTTTTTTATGACTGTAATTATTGATACAGATATTTAGTAAATAACAGCTCATTGACCGCAGGGTGGCCCGTTTCGGTGAGTAACAGCTGATTGATTTTTTGTTTGCTTAATTGGCGAATTTTTTCACGGCCAGCTAATGATTTTATCTGTTGTTCTGATTGTTGGCTGATGATGCTAATAATGGTATCGCGGATCAATGGCGCATGATGTTCAATATTGATGAGCTGACTGTTATCGGTGATCATTAAGTCGACTTGAAGCCGAATATATCCCAGTCGGTTACTGGTGGTAACATAGTTGGTGGTGATATCAGGTGCTAAGGTGTAATAGGTAATATTTGACGGGGTAGGGGTACTGGGTGGCTGTTTTGCATAAGTGGTTGGCGAGATTAATGTTATCGCCATCAATAAACTCGCTACAAAAACAGTTTTTTTCATCATTATACTCATGCAGTTAGGGACATTTAGGCTTAACAAGGTGTAATCTACCATGGTTAACGATATTCGAACTCGTTACCTCTTGCTACAATAGCAGATCAATATGGTAATAAATTAACCGCTTTCAACCAAGTGTTTTAATCACGTGTTTGTTAATTTTGTAGTATAAAAAATGTCGGAATTCAAGCAGTTGTATAGTCCTATGCTTCAGAGTGCTAAATGGTACTCGGTACAGTCATGGGCATTAGAGCAAACATCACATGGAGCCTGGTTGCTAGAGTCCGAATCGCTGTCGCGTCGCTTAGCACAATATTGCCAACATTTTACAGTGGCGGTGTTAGCGCAGACTATTATCAGTAACGATAATTTGTCAGTAATGGAACGGCAACGTGTAGGTGATAGTGATTGTTTAGAACGAGAAGTGATACTTTATGGTGATCAACAGCCATGGGTCTTTGCACGAACATTAATTCCAATGACAACCCTCAGTGGTAAGGAACAAGACCTCGTTGATCTTGGCAATAGTCCGTTAGGTTATCGTGTTTTTAATGATAAAAATTCGCGTCGAGATGCATTAGAAGTTGCTAATCTTGGTACTCAGCAGCAACCTCGATGGGCGCGTCGGTCGCGATTATGGATCAATGACAAGCCAATGCTGGTGGCAGAGTTGTTTTTAAGCCAATCACCAGTATATGCTAAGGAAAAAGGATGTTAGAAATAACCAAGGCCAGAGCTTTTTGGCAGTTAGCCCGCTTTGATCGCCCGATTGGCAGTTTGTTATTATTGTGGCCAACTTTATGGGCGTTATTTTTAGCTGGGGATGGTCTACCTAAATTAGACGTCTTACTCGTGTTCGTGCTCGGAGTGGTATTTATGCGTGCTGCGGGGTGTGTGATCAATGATTTTGCGGATCGCAACGTCGATGGTCATGTCAAACGCACCGCTAATCGGCCCATGCCATCAGGAAAAGTATCAGAACGTGAAGCATTAGGGTTATTTAGTTTATTGGTATTAGTGTCTTTTTTACTGGTACTAACCATGAATAATCTCACCATTATGCTGTCTGTGGTGGCGGTGATTCTTGCTGCAGCTTATCCATTTATGAAGCGTTATACCCATCTACCACAATTGGTATTGGGTGCCGCATTTGGGTGGTCAATTCCAATGGCTTATGCCGCCCAATCAGGTACGTTACCTATGGTGGCATGGTTATTATTTGTGGCTAATATTTTGTGGACTATAGCTTACGATACTTTGTATGCGATGGTTGATCGCGATGATGATCTTAAAGTAGGAATTAAATCGACGGCGATTCTTTTTGGTAGGTTTGATAAATTAATTATTGGAATATTGCAGTTAGCAACGATTATGTTATTGATTGCTATTGGTGGTATTTTACAGCTTAACCAGTGGTATTATTGGGCGTTATTGTTGGCGTCAGCATTGTTTGTGTATCAACAAATGCTCATTCAAGGTCGTCAGCGTGAGCAATGTTTTAAAGCGTTTTTAAATAATAATTACGTTGGCATGGTGATCTTTATTGGCATCAGCTTGAGTGTGTTGTGGCAATAACTGTTATTGAATGATAAAAAAAGCGCCTATTGGCGCTTTTTTTATGATTAATAATTAGTCGTTGCCTAATTCTTCATCAGGGTGCATCACCGCTTGAATAGTTAATCTCACTTCAGGTGAAATTAATGAGGTTAATAAGCTTGCCAGTTTCTCGACTGGATGAGTGACTGCATGGCATTCATCATTGAGATAGCCTTCACTACGAAGGGTTTTTACCAGCGTACTAAACACCCCTTTATCGAAAAACTCTGGTGCATTAATGCCATGTAATCGACTTAAACGTTGAGCAAGGACTTGGCTTTGTTGTTCCAAGTCAGTTTTAGGTAATTGCGGCTCTGCATTAAGTAGTGTCAGTGCAATCGCATAACGTTGCAGTGTTTCAGTAATGGTACGTGCTAATAACTGCAATGGACCAATACGGGCATTATTAATCGCAATGGTGTCATCATTAATGAGCAATAATCGTTGACGTACTAGCTCGGCAATTAAGCGATCTATTTCTAGCGGTAACTGTTGGTCATCAAAGCGTAAGAACAACTCAGCTTTTAAGAACGGATACAGTAACTCGACTTGTTGATGAATATCAGTGCGAGTTAAGCACTGTTGTTGTACCACAATATGAGCAATTAATGACGGCAACGCAAACAAGTGAATAATGTTGTTACGGTAGTAGGTCATTAAGATTGATTGTTGACGATCAAGGGAAATGATTTCACCTAATACGTCACGTTCAACCAAGAATTTATCCATCGTAATTGCATGATCGACCATTTGGGTAGCATTGTCTTTTGGTGTCGTACAATGGTTTGAATATGGCACATTACGCAGTAGTTCAAGGTAACATTCAATTTGTTGTTCTAATGAACTACGGCTTAATGCCCGTTGACGTGATGATAATAGCGCCAATGCACATAAGGTTAGGGCGTTAGTCGCGGCGGCATCATTAATGTGAGTCATCATCTTAACCGCTAAATCATTCACCGTCGGAGAGAGCCAATTCGGACGCTGTGGCTCTATCGGATTGATATCTTTGTGCCAACCCGGTACGTTATCATTTAAATATTGATTGAGTGATAATGGCTCACCAAAGTTAACGTAACCTTTGCCGAAATTACGTAATTTACGCAATGTACGCAGTACTTGGCCGACATTTTCTTTTTCTTTACGTTTACCTTGAAGCTCTTTGGCATAGGTGCCCACTTCCATCACGTGCTCATAACCAATGTAAACCGGCACTAAAGTTACTGGGCGATTTAAGCCACGTAACATTGCTTGGATGGTCATGGATAACATGCCTGTTTTGGCTGGCAGTAAGCGCCCGGTACGAGAACGTCCACCTTCACTGAAGTATTCAACTGAATAGCCTTTAGCAAACAATTCTGCTAAGTATTCACGGAAAACCGTCGAATAAAGACGATCACCTTTAAAGCTGCGGCGAATAAAGAACGCGCCACCTCGGCGGAATATAGGTCCGGCAGGAAAGAAATTTAGGTTAATACCGGCGGCAATATGCGGTGGTACTAAGCCTTCTTGATACAGCACATAAGACAGTAATAAATAGTCCATATGACTGCGATGGCAAGGAACATAGACAATTTCATGCCCATCTTGTGCTAACCGACGGATACGTTGCGCATTGGTAATATTAAGTCCTTGATAGAGCTTATTCCACAACCAACCTAAGAAACGCTCACCATGTTTAATCAGTGGGTAAGAGAAATCAGCGGCGATCTCTTCCATCATTGCAATCGCTTCACGGCGGACTTTTTCAACCGGCACTTGACGGCTTAATGCTTCCTCTTGTACTACTTTATCAATTGCTTTTGACGCTAACAGGCGTTTGAATAATAGTTTGCGATCAGGTAATCGAGGGCCAGAGGTTGCTAATAATTGACGCGAAAAGTGAATCTTAGCCACTCGCGCTAACTTTTGTGCAATTGCATCATCAGTGCCGTGATTATCCGCCATATAGCGTAAAGACACCGGGGTACTCAAACGCACTAAGCAATCTCGACCATGACCTAAAATAGCCCAGGTTTTTTTGGGGCCATTTAAAGGACGTAAAATAGGCTTAGTTTTTGACTCTTTACCCGGCGCTCGACCCCATAAAATAGAAGCAGGGATCAATTGAATATTTAATTCGCTGTCTTGTTTATGTAACTCTAACAGTTCACTAAATAGCGTGATTGAATCTTGCGGCAGGCCATTCTTATTACCGAACACACTCGGGCTTTCTGCGACACAAACAAAGCGTGGAAATGATTTACCATTAATTTCTAATGTCGATAATGGATCAGGTAATCCTGATGCTAGTGCACTGCTACGTAGAGTTAATAGATCAGTATTAGAACGGTACGGCAATATATAGACGATTGGGCGTGCTAAATCGAGTTCTAGGTCAGCAACTGGATCAGATGGAATCGAATGAGGTTTTACCAACAAAGAAAGTGGCAATTTTAATAATTGTTGATAGATTTTCTGCCCACTTGACATAGATATAATTAGCCTCTGAATCTTAATACGCCGCACAGTTGCAGAAAAATGCAACTTTCATGCAGGAGATATGCGGTAAATAAACGTTAAAATACCACTTTTTTGACTAGGTTATGGTTTATTTTTATGACAACTTTTGGATTAAAAATCGATCTGGCATGACCAGTTAATGAAAGATGATTGATTCTGTTGGAATTATTGCCATAAACAATAGCATTATATTTTTTCAATCCAAGTTACTGAATGGCTTTGAATTCCTACTCAAATTGCTGTTTTCGTAAACAATTGGCTTTTATTGTCTCTGAACACTGGATATACTCACAGCAACTGTATAAAAAGACAGGTGACTCATGAAGCCGTTAACGCCGCGACAACAACAAGTCTTTGATTTAATCAAAGCAAAGATAGATGACTGTGGAATGCCACCAACACGAGCAGAAATCGCCCGTGAACTTGGTTTCCGTTCAGCCAATGCTGCAGAAGAACATTTAAAAGCCTTAGCCCGTAAAGGTGTGTTAGAAATTATTCCAGGTGCATCACGTGGAATTCGCTTATTAATTGCGGATGATGCAACAGAAGAAAAAGGCTTACCTTTAATTGGCCGCGTAGCCGCAGGTGAGCCGATTTTAGCCCAAGAGCATGTTGAAGCTCATTATGAGGTTGATCCAACCTTGTTTAAACCACGAGCAGATTTCTTATTGCGCGTTAATGGTATGAGCATGAAGAACATCGGCATTATGGACGGTGATTTACTTGCGGTACATAAAACTCAAGATGTGCACAATGGCCAAGTTGTTGTTGCTCGTGTTGATGACGAAGTAACGGTTAAACGACTGGATAAGCAAGGTGTGAAAGTCCTGCTTCATGCTGAAAATGAAGAATTTTCGCCAATTGAAGTTGATTTAGAACATCAGAATTTAACCATTGAAGGTATTGCTGTTGGCGTGATCCGTAACGCTGATTGGATGTAAATATCAGCTAACGACAGATTGAGTAGACACCACAGAAGCGTAGCGCCTAAGCTGCGCTTTTTTTTTGCCTCGTAAAATGATTTTTAATATTTTATCTCGTATATCATAAGCTTATCTAGTGAGTTGTTAGTAGTTTTTTGTTGGTATTTTTTTGCGCTATTACCATTTAGTGCCTAAGTTAAACATAGAGGAATGTTATTTTAGCTTTGCTGCGGGTGGATGAAATTTGTCGCTGCATATGCTAAGGAAGGCGAGATGTAGCCGACAAAGGAGGTCAGAACGATGATACGTAAACTGATCGGTAGTAGTGGATTAATCGTATTTTCATCACCACTCGTGGGTGAGACAATGCAACTCAATATGACGCCTGGCGTTACTGCAATAAGCCAAGATGTATTTGGGCTACATATGACGATCCTTTATATCTGCATTGCTATCGGGGTGGTGGTTTTTGGGGCCATGTTTTGGTCTATTTTTCATCATCGCAAGTCTAAAGGTGCTGTTGCTGCTTCTTTTCATGAAAGCACTAAAGTTGAAATAATTTGGACTCTGATCCCATTTCTTATTTTGATTGCGATGGCAATTCCAGCCACTAAAACCTTACTGGCAATGGAAGACCCGTCTAAATCTGATCTTACTATTCAAGTCACAGGTTCACAGTGGAAATGGCATTATCGCTATTTTGATCAAGAGGTTGAATTTTATTCACACCTTGCCACCAGTGCCGCTCAAATAGATAACCAGCGTCCTAAAAGAGCCAATTATTTATTAGAAGTTGATTATCCATTAGTGGTGCCCATCGGCAAAAAAATCCGTTTCTTAATTAC
The DNA here is from genome assembly GCF_000613045.3 of Photobacterium kishitanii. Lineage (NCBI taxonomy): Bacteria > Pseudomonadati > Pseudomonadota > Gammaproteobacteria > Vibrionales > Vibrionaceae > Photobacterium > Photobacterium kishitanii. Next base: position 190,959 of record NZ_LN794352.1, read on the forward strand.
TTCGCAAGATGTGATCCATTCTTGGTGGGTACCTGCGTTTGCGGTTAAGAAAGATGCGAATCCTGGTTTTATTAATGAAGCATGGACGCGTATTGATAAGCCCGGAATTTACCGCGGCCAATGTGCAGAACTGTGCGGCAAAGATCATGGTTTTATGCCGATAGTGGTGATTGCTAAACCGCAAGCTGAATACGATCAATGGCTACAACAAACCCAAGCGAGTCAGCGCCAAGCACGTGAACAAGAACAACAACTGTTAGCGATGACGATGCCGATGGATGAACTGATGACTCTTGGCGAGAAAACCTATAACAACCGTTGTGCTATGTGTCATCAGACCAATGGTAAAGGGATCCCTGGTGCTTTTCCTGCACTTGCTGCTGAAGGGGTTTCGATTGATCCTCAACGCCGAAATGAACATATCAAGATTGTGGTACATGGTAATACAGGTACCGCAATGCAAGCTTTTGGTCCGCAATTAAGCCTTAAAGAATTAGCTGCCGTAATTACCTATGAGCGTAATGCTTGGGGAAATAATACCGGAGAAACCGTACAAGCCGCGGATGTAGCAGCTATTAAAAATGGCCAGTAGTTATAAGGAATGATAAGCATGACGGATATATTGCGCCAACAACCAACAATTGATCACCACGACCATCACCCGCCAGCAGGGATTAAGCGGTGGCTATTTACCACTAATCATAAAGATATTGGTACGTTGTATTTGTTGTTTAGTTTGTCGATGTTTTTTATTGGCGGCGCAATGGCGATGGTGATTCGAGCAGAGTTATTTCAGCCAGGTTTACAATTAGTTGAACCGAATTTCTTTAATCAAATGACCACGGTTCACGGTTTGATCATGGTTTTTGGTGCGGTGATGCCAGCTTTTACTGGTTTGGCTAATTGGATGATTCCATTAATGATTGGCGCGCCAGATATGGCATTGCCCCGAATGAATAATTGGAGCTTTTGGATTCTACCATTCGCTTTCAGTTTGTTATTGGCATCGCTGTTTATGGAAGGTGGTGGGCCTAATTTTGGCTGGACATTCTATGCCCCATTGTCGACCACTTATAGCCCTGCTAGTACCGGATTGTTCGTGTTTGCGATTCATATAATGGGGATTAGTTCGATCATGGGGGCGATTAATGTCGTGGTCACTATTATTAATATGCGTGCCCCCGGTATGACTTATATGAAGATGCCATTATTTGTATGGACATGGTTAATTACTGCTTTCTTATTAATTGCGGTAATGCCCGTTTTGGCTGGTGCAGTAACCATGGTGCTAACCGATAAATATTTTGCTACCAGTTTCTTTGATGCCGCTGGTGGTGGTGATCCGGTGATGTTTCAACATATCTTTTGGTTTTTTGGACATCCTGAAGTTTATATTATGATTTTGCCGAGTTTCGGTATTATTTCGGCAATTATCCCTACGTTTTCACGGAAGAGACTCTTTGGCTATAGCTCGATGGTGTATGCCACAGCCTCGATTGCAGGGTTGAGTTTCTTAGTCTGGGCCCACCATATGTTTACCACTGGAATGCCTGTTGCGGCTGAACTTTTCTTTATGTATTGCACCATGTTGATCTCGGTGCCGACAGGCGTAAAAGTGTTTAATTGGGTTGCAACTATGTGGCGGGGTTCACTGACCTTTGAAGTACCAATGCTGTTTGCGATTGCGTTTATTGTGCTATTTACCATTGGTGGATTTTCTGGATTGATGTTGGCGATCACGCCGGCTGATTTTCAATATCATGATACCTATTTTGTGGTGGCACACTTTCATTATGTACTGGTATCTGGTGCTATTTTTTCAATTATGGCAGCGGCTTATTACTGGTTACCTAAATGGACCGGGCATATGTTTAATGAACGGTTAGCACAGTGGCATTTTTGGTGTTCATTAATTTCAGTCAATATTCTATTTTTCCCCATGCATTTTCTTGGCTTAGCGGGTATGCCACGTCGAATCCCTGATTATGCACTGCAGTTTGCCGACATTAATGCAGTGGTCAGTATTGGTGGCTTTTTATTTGGCTTATCACAATTGTTATTTGTCGTGGTGGTGGTGAAATGTATTCGAGGGGGCGAAAAAGCAGCCTCAAAACCTTGGGAAGGGGCGGAGGGTTTAGAATGGACTGTGTCATCTCCTGCGCCATATCACACCTTTTCAACTCCGCCTAAAATTGATTAGCGGAGGTTGATATGGAGCCACAATCAAGACGCTCGGTTATTGCATTGGTGTTTGCAGCCGTAGCAATGTTTGGATTTGCGTTTGCGTTAGTGCCGTTATATGACGTGTTTTGTGACCTTACCGGTATCAATGGCAAAACGGCAACAACGCCAACCACGGCTAGCGATAAGATTGATCGTAGTCGTACCGTGACCGTCGAATTTGTTGCTTATATTAACCCTGATGTGAAGTGGCAATTTACCCCCCAGGTGACGCAAGTAGATGTTCACCCTGGGGAGACGAAAATAATCAAATATGATGCTAAAAATCTTCATCATCAAGCATCTATTGGACAAGCCGTCCCTTCGGTAACCCCAGGGATAGCGGCACAATACTTTAATAAAATTGAATGTTTTTGCTTTAACCATCAACCATTAGCGGCGGGTCAGCAAGCCGAATTACCCTTGGTGTTTTATGTCGATCCTGATTTGCCACGTGATATTAAGGTACTCACATTGGCATATACCCTTTATGACGTGACGCCTGATTTAACGCCCCTTACTCAACCTGATGAGCTAGATAATGAGGTGAAAAATGTCGAACTCTTATGATGACCCTAACCAACCAGCAGTAGCGAATTCTGATGAATATTATGTTCCAGCGGCTAGCGGTTGGCCTATTTTAGGAGCGATAGCATTATTTTTAATTGCCTTAGGTGCTGGAGCTACGGTGGGTAATTTACTTGCGGGACAGGGGCCGTGGATTTTATTAACTGGGGTGGGATTAATCTTATTGATGCTGACAGGGTGGTTTCGAGATGTGATCACCGAGTCTATGGGGGGGTTATACAGTACCCAGATGGATCGTTCATTTCGGCAAGGAATGAGCTGGTTTATTTTTTCTGAAGTGATGTTCTTTGGGGCGTTTTTTGGCGCGTTATTTTATATTCGAATGATTGCGGTGCCGTGGTTGGGAGGGGCAAGTAATAATGCAATGACTAATATTGTGTTATGGCCTGATTTTGTTGCTGATTGGCCATTAGTATTAACCCCTGATGGTACTGAAACTCAAGCAATGGGGCCGATTGGATTACCTTTATATAACACCATTATTCTTCTGACCTCGTCCGTAACACTCCATATTGCCCATCTTGCATTAGAAAATAATCAACGACGCCGATTAAGCTTATTTTTATTAGTTACTGTGTTACTTGGTGGCATATTTGTGTATCTCCAAGCAGTGGAATATATCCATGCTTATCATGAGTTAAACCTCCGTTTGGACAGCGGTGTTTATGGTAATACGTTCTTTATGTTAACTGGGTTTCATGGCGTGCATGTCACGTTAGGCGCGATTTTATTATTGGTGGTGTGGTGCCGAGTTTTAATCGGCCATTTTACTCCCGAGCATCATTTCGCGTTTCAGGCTGGTGCTTGGTATTGGCATTTTGTGGATGTGGTGTGGTTATGCTTATTTGTGTTTGTTTATATTTTATAGTGGTCGTTAGGCTAGAGAGTATAAGGGGTTGGATTTGGTTGAATAACCCCAGTTAATAAAGCAACGATTAATAGGCTAAATAAGATCACCGCAATCAGTAATCGGCGCCCAAAATAATGCGATAAAGGTAATGATGATTGGCCTTTTAATATGGGGGGTAAAGCGCGAAATAAGCTAATCACCATTAATAGTAATAATATGATAAATAAAGACTTAATTAGCATGGTAAGTACTCCTTTGGGGATTGTTTAAAGCATAGCTGGTTTTAACGGTGAGCGATAAAAAGGATATGTAATGATGCGAAGTGTCGCTTTTATTATCTTTTCAATTGCAGTGGTGGCGTTGTTACTCAAATTGAGTTGGTGGCAGATAAACCGTGCTGATGAAAAACAACGGTTACAATCACAAATTCACCATCGTCAACAAACTGTGATCACTGATTTAGCCCAACTGCCGATTGAGCCGTTATGGCATAGCATTACTCTTGAAGGTGAGTTTGATAATCAACATCCGATCTTATTGGATAATCAGCTCTATCGTGGGCGACCGGGTTACCACCTTTACTTACCTTTTATGAGTCAGCAGCAGCGAGTATTAGTCAATATTGGTTGGATTGCAGCACCGCCATACCGTGAAATATTGCCGACCTTACCGCAACTTAATGGTCACCAGATTATTCACGGAGTGATTGCTCCCGCGCAGCAATTATTACAATTTAAGCCGGATGCTGCTGACGGACAGTGGCCATTACGAGTACAAAATATTGGTTTAGATTGGCTTACTCAACAACTACAACAGCCGTTGTTACCGTGGGTTATTCAAATATCCGCATCAAGTCCAATTGCATTAATTCAAACATGGCAGCCAGTAGTTATGGGGCCTAAAAAACATTATGGCTATGCGATGCAGTGGTTTTTATTAGCCATCGCGGTAGTTTTGCTTTGTTTATGGTGGTTACGCAGGGAGCGGACAGCATGAAAAAATATCAATTATTGTTAGTGGTCGCAGCAGTGTTTGCGTTACCTATCATCATTGCGAAACTGCTGCTACATCAGCAGTGGTATCAAGGCGGAGTGACTAATCGAGGCCAATTATTACAGCCAGCAGTAACCGTTACTGAGTTTGCGATGCCGCAAACATGGCAATTAATTTATTGGCTACCACCAACTTGTGATGAACGTTGCCAAGGAGCGCTATTTAATTTGCGTCAAGTTCCTCAAGCTGTTGGTGCTGATAGTCAACGATTACATAGTTTAGTGCTAGTCGCTAATCAAAGTACGATTCCGGCGGCATTGTTACAAGGGTTAGATCAGCGCAAGGTGGATGCATCATTACAGCAACAGTTAACCCAATTAGAATACGGTTTAACCACGATATATATTGCCGATCCTCACGGTAATATGTTGATGGCTTATCCCTTAGTTGCTGGAGAAGAAGCTATTTTAATGCAAGGTAAGGATGTGTTACGTGATTTGAAACGATTGTTGAAAGTTTCAAAAATTGGCTAATTCATTACTGCTATTAGGGAGGATAACGAATGATTACTATCAATAATAATGATCGCTACTTCTTTTATTTAGTCAGTTTTAGTTTTGTGTTGTCACTGGCCGTCGTGGCATTAGGTGCTTTTACTCGTCTCACTGAAGCGGGACTTGGTTGTCCTGATTGGCCTGGTTGCTATGGTTTTTTAACCGTTCCCGAAACTGAATTTGAACAACAAACCGCAGCAGCATTTTTTCCTCAAACCCCATTAGAGCCCCAAAAAGCATGGAATGAAATGCTGCATCGGTATATTGCCGGTATGTTAGGTTTATTTGTTGTTGTTATTAATATTATGGCGTGGCGACAACCATCACGACCTAAGTTATTACCTGTATTGTTATTAGTTATGGTCTTCATCCAAGCCTTATTAGGTATGTGGACCGTAACCTTGGTATTAATGCCTGTCGTCGTGATGGCGCATTTATTGGGTGGCTTTAGTATTGTGAGTTTATTGTGGCTGTTACGGTTACAGCTTCAATTACCATTATCAATAATAACTAATATGACACTAAAAACCTTATATTGGTTGCGAATAGCGGCAATTTTCAGTGTGGTGGTGGTTATTTCCCAGATTGCATTAGGCGGTTGGACTGCGGCTAATTATGCAGCATTAGTCTGTAGTCAATTACCTATTTGTGAGGCCGATTGGCGACAGTTGTTTGATGCGAAAGCCTTTTTGTTGCTGCAACCTCAGCATGATAGTTACCAGTATGGCGTGCTTGATTATGGCCAACGGGTATCTATTCATGTTGTGCATAGAATCGGGGCGATGATAACCACGGTAGCAGTATTAGCACTGGCATGGTTATGTTGGTTACAGCCATTATTACGCCGTTATAGCTTAGGGTTAGTACTATTACTGATTATTCAAATCGCATTGGGTGTGACCAATGTTGTGGCCAGTTTACCATTAGCAGTAGCGGTAGCTCATAACGTCACAGGTCTAGGGTTATTACTTGCGATGGTGACGGTTAGCTATCGTGTTGGTGTCGGTTTGCGGTTGCCGAGGGAGGTATATCAACCATTAAAGAAGGAGCAGCCACATGGATAAATTACAATGGCTTGATCGTATCGGCGTGTCACTCGTCGCTACGGCAGTATGGCAAGATTACTTAACCATGACCAAGCCTAAAGTTGTGGCGATGTTATTGCTTACTGCGTTAGTTGGTATGTGCCTTGCTGTTCCCACTATTCCTTCAGCGAGAGTAATGCTACTTGGATTAGCGGGGATTGGTTTACAAGCTGCTGCCGCCGCCGTTTTTAATCATATACTTGATCGTCACTTTGATGCTCAAATGGCGCGAACCTATCATCGACCCTTAGCAAAAGGGCGGATCCCAACCTCAAAAGCAGTAGTGTTTGCGTGTTTATTAATGGTATTAGGTTTTGGTCTATTGTGGCTGTTGAATCCATTAACCGCATGGCTGACAATGGCGAGTTTAGTCGGTTATGCCGTGGTTTATACGGTATGGCTCAAGCATGCGACACCACAAAATATTGTGATAGGAGGCTTAGCAGGGGCTGCGCCGCCATTACTCGGGTGGACGGCGGTGACAGGTAGTGTAGATCCACATGCATTGTTATTAGTGATGTTAGTGTTTGCGTGGACCCCACCACATTTTTGGGCATTAGCAATCCATCGTCGTGATGATTATGCGAAGGCGGGGATTCCGATGTTGCCAGTTACTCATGGTATTGAATACACAAAAACCATGGTGTTGTTTTATACCTTATTGCTGTTTGCGGTCGGGTTATTACCGTGGTTAACCGGTATGAGTGGTGGCATTTATCTAATCGGTAGTAGCGTGTTGAATTTTGGTTTTATTGGTTATGCAATTAAGCTTAAATATTTTGATACTACTGGCCATGCATGGGCAACATTTAGGTATTCAATCTGGCATTTATTAGCTTTGTTTGTGGTGTTGTTAGTCGATCACTGGTGGTTAACAGCAGCCCTAAATGGTATCGATTGATATTTTGTTATAGCTATCAGTCTATTGTCTTTCCCTCTGATGGTAAACTGTTGCCTTATTTATACATTAGGTAAGGGATAAGTGTGCTAGCCGCATTAAAAGATAAATCACTACATTATCAAGTTTTCGCGTTAGCACTGCCGATGGTGTTATCTAATATTACGGTGCCATTACTGGGGTTGGTTGATGCAGCCGTTATCGGTCATCTAGATCAATCATGGTATTTAGGCGGTGTAGCTGTTGGCGGCACCATGATTAATGTGACCTTTTGGTTACTCGGATTTTTACGGATGGCAACCACCGGCATCACAGCCCAAGCGCAAGGAAGTGCTAACAAAGATGCTCAAGCTCTTATTTTTGTTCAAGGCATGGCATTAGCGTGGCTATTTGGGGCAGTGTTAGTCGCACTACACCAGCCTGTGAGCCAAGTTATTTTTCACTTTAGTAGTGCAGGTAATGAAGTAAAACTGTACGCAGCGCAATATTTCTCGATCCGTATTTGGGGGGCACCTGCGGCTTTAGCCAATTTTGTGATCATGGGTTGGTTACTCGGGATGCAAAACGCCAAATTACCGATGTGGTTATTAATTGTGACTAACGTCGTCAATATAGCGCTTGATTTGATATTTGTCCTCGGTCTTGGTTGGAAAGTACAAGGTGCAGCTGCAGCGTCAGTGATTGCCGATTACAGCGGTATGATGCTGGGATTATGGTTTGTGGCTCAACAATGGCTACAGTTAGGTTTACCGCCGTTAAAACAAAAATTGAGCAGTGTACGTCATGGTATGGGACGGCTACTTAAGCTTAATCGCGATATATTTTTACGCAGTTTATGTTTACAAGCGACATTTACTTTTATGACCTTTCAAGGAGCACATTTAGGCGATAATGTGGTCGCAGCTAATGCCGTCTTAATGAGTTTCTTAATGCTGGTATCTTATGCGATGGATGGCTTTGCTTATGCGATGGAAGCGTTAGTGGGGAAAGCCGTTGGTGCGAGAAATAAAGGTCAATTAGAACGTTATTTAGTGGGTACAACGTTTTGGAGTTTATTGATTGCGCTAGCTTTGACTGCAATATTTGCTTTCTTTGGCACCCAGATTATTGGGATCATTTCAGATATACCAGCAGTGCAACAACAAGCTGATATTTATCTACCATGGTTAACCGCGGTGCCTTTAGTGGCGATGTGGTGTTTTTTGTTAGATGGGGTGTTTATTGGTGCCACGCGAGGCAAAGATATGCGTAATAGTATGTTCTTAGCAACCAGCGGATTTTTTGTTATTTGGTGGTTGATGAGCAGTTATGGCAATCATGCTTTGTGGGCGGCAATGATTGGTTTTATGGCTTTGCGAGGGGGAATATTAGCGCTGATCTTTATTTCTCAATGGCGAAAAAATATATTTTTACCGCACACTTAATAAACAACTACTTATCATTGCACTGAATAGTATTGGTGATTTTTTGTACAAAAAACACTTTCAATCATGATTGTGATTTGCTTAAATGCGTTCACTTCTTATCCAGGTGGTGCGAATGACAAACAAGATTATTGGTTATTTATTGTTGGTACTGAGTTTAACCTTCAGTGTTCATAGTTATGCCAGCAGTTTTAAAAAATTGAATGTAACAGCAACAGCATATAATTCAGTTCGAGCGCAAACAGATTCTAGTCCAAATATTGCAGCCTGGGGAGATCGTTTAAAACCAGGGATGAAAGCTATCGCAGTTTCCCGTGACTTACTTAAAATGGGTTTAAAGCGAGGCTCTAAAGTGAAGATTTCAGGCTTACCTGGCGAATATGTTGTGCTTGATAAAATGCATCATCGCTGGAGTCGTAAAATTGATATCTATATGGGTAAAGATGTTAGAGCTGCTAAGAATTGGGGTAAACGACGGGTAACTATTACCGTTGTTCATTCATAAGCGAACCATAATAAAAAAGCCGCATTAGAACGCGGCTTTTTGCTATTTGTACTAATGGCTCGCAATACTTAATAGTAAGAATGATCGCCACGGGCGTGATCAGTAATATCACGAGCACCGGTTAATTCGCCTTCAAATTGGGCTAGTAGCTCTTTCTCAATGCCTTCTTTTAGCGTCACATCAACCATTGAACAACCGTTACAACCACCACCGAATTGTAGAATAGCAACGCCATCTTCAGTGATTTCAGACAGGGATACATTACCGCCATGGCCTGCAAGTTGTGGGTTAATCTGAGTTTGAAGTACGTAATCAACACGTTCAATCAATGATGCATCATCAGCCACTTTACGCACTTTAGCGTTAGGTGCTTTTAATGTTAGCTGTGAACCCATTTTATCAGTGACAAAATCAATTTCAGCATCATCAAGGAAAGGAAGACTTAATTCGTCGATAAAAGCAGAAAATAGCTCAAGCTTCATTTCCGTATCACTTGCTTCAACCGCTTCTGGTGGGCAGTAGGATACGCCACATTCAGCACTTTGAGTGCCTGGGTTTACAACAAAAACACGGATATTAGTACCCTCAGGCTGCTGGGCAAGAAGTTTGCCGAAGTGCTGCTGAGCGCTTTCAGTAATAGTGATCATGGACACGATGTAATACCTGACTTATTTAGTAAGTTTTATTTATTCTACTCTTTGTGAGTCATTGTCGCATCTCTAAAGCGACATTTTTTATTTGACCACGTTTTATTAATTAATGCGCGTCTTTTTTGTTCAATATTAATTAAGTGGTTGTTCAGTATGACATAGCGTATAGATATCAACATGTTTAACACCGTGATGAATCAATAGTTGAGTTAATTGATGTACGGTTGCGCCAGTAGTGACGACATCGTCAATAATTGCCACATGGTTTGGTAGGACCCGTTGACGTAATGTAAAAGCCTGCTGAAGATTGCGACGTCGTTGAGTCTTCGTTAATTGTTGTTGAGAGGGAGTATGACGTAGACGTTGAAAAGCAGAATGATTAACACGGCTATTAAAAATCGTAGCGAGTGCCAATGCGAGTTGATGACTTTGATTAAAACCTCGTTGGCAGTAACGTCGCCAATGTAAAGGAACCGGCAATAATAGTGGCGCCGGCTGGGTAATTTGACGTGCTAGTTGTTGTGCCAGTGGTTGAGCTAACCAAAATTTACCGTAGAACTTAAGCTGATGTACCAGTTGTTGTAAAGGGGGACGATATTCGCCTAAACGATAGAGGCGCTGCCATAGTGGTGGGGTACTTAAACAACGACCACAATGAGCGACAGTACTCAGTGTGGTGGTGCCGCAATGTTGGCAATAAGGGGGCGTTGGAAAGTTGGTTATACAATGGCTGCACCAATAGCGTTCGATTTGAGTCAAGGGAAGTTGGCATAGCGAGCAATGTCGAAACAGCAGTTGATGGTATAAATTATCTCGCCATGATAGCACTTTGTTTGGCATCATTATTACTCATGAAGAATTGATGAGAGGAAGCATAAATGACACCACAGCTTAATTGGCATAGTGAAGGCCAAGGACCTGATCTGGTTCTCATTCATGGATGGGGAATGAATGCGGGAGTGTGGCAAGATGTGATCCCGATGCTGAGTGAGAACTATTGTGTTCACTGGTGTGATCTTCCAGGTTATGGTGATAACGCTAATGTTACTGCGATGTCATTGGATGACATCGTGGAGCTGTTATTAGCTCAAGCTCCGGCAGCCGCTAGCTGGCTCGGATGGTCATTAGGCGGGGTTATTGCAACTAAAGTCGCTTTGGTTGCGCCACAGCGGGTGACACAGTTAATTACGGTTGCGAGCTCGCCATGTTTTATGTCTCGCGCTGATTGGACAGGTATTCAACCGCAGGTATTGACTCATTTTCAAACTCAATTAGTGGCTGATTTTGCAGTGACGATTGAACGTTTTTTGGCATTACAAGCTTTAGGAAGTAAGACTGCTAAAGAGGATATTCGACAATTAAAGGCGGCAGTATTATCAAGGTCACAACCTCAATTGGCAGCATTAACACTAGGGTTAGAGTTATTAGAAAATGTCGATCTACGACCGTCATTGGCTGCATTATCTCAACCATGGTTACGTGTATATGGTCGCTTGGACGCATTAGTACCGATTAAAACAGAACCGCTATTAAGTACGTTATATCCACAATCACAGAGTTATGTTTTTACCAATGCATCCCATGCGCCGTTTATTTCTCACTTAGATGATTTTATTGCAGTGGTGACTGATTTTATTGATTGAGTTATTTTTGGCTGGATTAATAACCGCAGTTTTAGGTAAATAATTGTAGCTGGTGGTCGATATAGTGAGTAGGGCGTTATAACGCTATTTTGGCATAGCAACGGCGGATTTTAATGATGGTGATTGCTCCATTACAATCAAATACTGCAGTATTTGCGACAACGATGAATCCATTAACGGATCAAGTTGCGCGGGATAATCGTGTTCGAGACAAGATTGTGCCTGTTGTTGAAAGTCGTGCCGCCGCTGCGGAAAATGCTCTTACTGCAGAGGAGAAACAACGTAATAAGCCCAGTTGGGATCCGAGTGAACACCCTGAGTATAGTCAATCAAAAGCTAATTTTTTTGAAAGTTATCAACAGCAACTTGCACAAATAGTACGCGTATTATCGCTTGATAATTACGTCACTCCTGAGCACGAATTAGGTTATTCAATGCACATTGAATTACCACGTGAATTACTTGAGCAATTAGCTTTGATCAGTGCCAGCGAGCGAACTAAAGGGGTGGTGAGTCATCATTACGCGCAAGCAATATTACCCAATCCTCCAGCTCAATATTTAGAAATCATTTAAAACAGTCAGACCAGAAGTCTGACTGTTGATCTTTATAACCCGATTACTAATGATTATTTTTTCTTAGCATTGGCAAATGCAGCGGCAAAAGCCCCCCCCATTGGTGGGGTGTTTTTTTGCGGTGCTGGGGTGCTATTTTGACGAGTTTGTTGATGTGACGGTTGCTGACGAGGTGCTGTAGAGCTAGTGGATTGACGACTAGGTTTTTCTTGGCCCGGCTCATCACTTAAACGCATCGTCATTGCAATACGTTTCCGCTGAATATCAACTTCCATCACTTTAACTTTTACCACATCTCCAGCTTTAACGACTTCACGAGGGTCTGAAATGAATTTATCAGACAGGGCAGAGATATGGATCAAGCCATCTTGATGAACACCGACATCAACAAAAGCACCGAAGTTGGTCACGTTAGTGATCACGCCTTCTAATACCATGCCCGGTATTAAATCTTTTACTTCATTAACACCATCAGCAAAGGTCGCAGTTTTAAATTCTGGACGAGGATCTCGACCTGGTTTATCTAGCTCGCTAATGATGTCATTAACTGTCGGTAAACCAAAATGCGCATCGGTATAATCAATAGCTTTAAGGTTACGTAAAAAGTCACTGTTACCAATAATGGCATCAATTGGCTTGTTGTTTGCTGTAGAGATAGCTTTAACTACCGCATAAGATTCAGGGTGAACAGCAGAGCCATCAAGTGGGTTTTTACCATTCATGATCCGTAAGAATCCGGCACATTGTTCAAACGCTTTTGGCCCTAAACGCGGCACTTTCTTCAGTGCAGTGCGAGCATCAAAGCGGCCATTTTCATCGCGATAATTTACAATGTTGTGCGCAATAGTGGTGTTTAACCCTGCAACGCGCGTTAGTAAGGCGGCTGAAGCGGTATTAACATCTACGCCAACGGCGTTTACACAGTCTTCGACGACGACATCCAAGCGTTTAGCGAGCATGCTTTGGCTAACATCATGTTGGTATTGGCCAACACCGATTGATTTTGGATCGATTTTAACTAGCTCTGCCAATGGGTCTTGCAAGCGACGTCCAATGGAAACCGCACCACGAATAGATACATCAAGGTTTGGAAATTCTTTCGCAGCCAGTTCTGATGCTGAGTAAACTGATGCACCAGCTTCACTGACCATTACGCTCTGTACTTTAAGCTGATTGTCTTTGATAAGTTTAGCTACAAACGCATCTGTTTCACGTGAAGCAGTGCCATTACCAATCGCAATTAGATTAACGTTATGCTTGTTAATCAGTGCTACAACAGTTTTGGTTGATTCGGCAATTTTGTTGTGTGGTTGGTGAGGGTAGATAGTCGCGGTATCTAGTACCTTGCCTGTTTCATCAACGACGGCAATCTTACTACCGGTGCGTAAGCCGGGATCTAGTGCGAGCGTTACTCGTGGTCCTGCAGGGGCAGCCATTAATAAATCATGCAGATTATCGGCAAAAACTTGAATCGCACCGTCTTCGGCTTTTTCACGTAAAATACCCATTAGTTCGGTTTCCATGTGCATTAAAATTTTAATACGCCATGCCCAACTTATTACTTGCTTGCGCCATGTGTCAGCGGCTTGGGTTCCTAAGCTAACGTTATAATGTTCAGCAATAATGACTTCACAATATGAGCTACGGACTGCTTCATCCTTATTAGGATCAGCATTAAGTGATAGTTGTAGAAAGCCTTCATTTCGACCACGGAATAAGGCTAATGCACGATGGGAGGGAATGTTTTTTACAGGCTCATTATAGTCAAAGTAATCTTTAAACTTTGCGCCGTCATGCTCTTTGCCTTCAATGATGCGTGAGGTGAGTTCAGCATGAGTATTTAATTGACGGCGGATTTTTTCTAGTAACGCTGCATCTTCTGCAAAGCGCTCCATTAGAATTGCTCGTGCACCATCAAGTACCGCTTTGCTATCGGCAAAACCTTGCTCAGGGTTAAGATATTGTTCTGCAGCAAGCTCTGGCGTATGTTGAGGTTGGCTCCATAACAATTCAGCCAATGGTTCAATCCCTGCTTCGATTGCAATTTGACCTTTAGTGCGGCGTTTTTGTTTATAAGGCAGGTAGAGATCTTCAAGGCGGGTTTTACTGTCAGCACTATTAATTTCAGCGGCCAATGCTGGGGTCAGTTTACCTTGGTCTGTGATTGATTTTAGAATCACCTGACGGCGGCTATCGAGTTCACGCAGGTAGCCTAAGCGTGACTCTAAATTACGTAGTTGGGTGTCATCCAGTTCGCCAGTGACTTCTTTACGGTAACGGGCAATAAAGGGCACCGTATTACCGTCATCAAGAAGGGTGACTGCCGCATTCACTTGTTCAGTGCGCACATTCAGTTCGGTGGCGATCTGTTGGTTGATAGCGTTGCTCATCCGTTGATATCTCTTGTTGATCGTTAAGCTTCCATTCTACGGCCGAATCTTGGTCTGGCAAGTCAACCGCGGTGAAGAGTGTGTCAGGCCAGATCTAACCCGTTGATTTTGGTTGGTCGAGATGCTGGTTTAGACATAATAAATTGTTTAGTCGTGATAACGAATATTATTAATAAACCACATTTTTTTACCTAATGGGGTCGTCACTATAGCCTCATCATCTACTTGTTTGCTCAACAAAGCCCGCGCCATTGGGGAGTCGATCGAGATGTAATCGTTACGACCATAAATTTCATCAGGGCCAACGATTCGAAACGTTTTTTGCTCACCAGCGTCATTTTCAATATCGACCCAAGCCCCAAAGAATACTTTGCCAGCTTGTTGTGGTGAATAATCAATGACTTTAACGGCTTCTAACCGTTTACGTAAAAAACGTACCCGTCGATCAATTTCACGCAGCCGTTTCTTATTATACTGATAATCTGCGTTTTCACTGCGATCACCTAAACTTGCTGCCCAGGTGACTTTCTTAGTGACTTCTGGACGTTCTTCACGCCATAAATAATTTAATTCTTGTTCTAATTTATTAAAACCTTCACGGGTAATTAAATTGGTTCTCATCATTATTCTCAAACGATAGGTTTGGCATTGTTCTATCATCGCCAGCACAAAATAGAAAGTAGCATTCCGATAAATTGTGATGATTAAGTCGGTCATTATTCACTAAGGGAATTAATGGTAAAATATAGCAAAATATGTGAAATGTAATCTTGTTCGCGTGGTAAATTAATCTCTCAGGTAAAGTGGTGTTCAGATATGAATCGCCATGCTATAAAGGCATACTGAATGGGTGGTTAGTGAATGTTGTTGGAATCTTAATAACACAATCATGATAGTAATTAGCATGGTATAATTTATAGCTTGCAGTGATTATTGTGTGTTGTGATTATTGCTACCCTACAATCAATATCGGCGGTGATGATAACGATCATTTCGATGTAGTAAATTGGCGATATTTTTATCCAATGGCTATTTAGAAAAGGGCGCTCACAGTCAAATTAAGCGTTAGTTTTTACGACTCGCGTACACTTAGTAACAATACGCTATCGTGATCGATGAAGGTGAAAAATGCAGGAAAATTATAAGATATTAGTGGTCGATGACGACATGCGTTTACGTGCGTTGCTGGAGCGTTATCTTTCTGAGCAAGGATTTCAGGTACGTAGTGTTGCTAATGGCGAGCAAATGGATCGTTTACTTGCACGTGAAACTTTTCACCTGATGGTATTGGATTTAATGTTACCTGGTGAAGATGGTTTGTCTATCTGCCGTCGCTTACGTAATGCTAACAACATGCTGCCTATTTTAATGCTAACAGCCAAAGGCGATGAAGTTGATCGTATTGTTGGTCTTGAAGTCGGCGCCGATGATTATTTGCCAAAACCGTTTAATCCTCGCGAATTACTAGCGCGTATTCGAGCGGTATTACGTCGTCAAACGATTGAAGCACCGGGTGCACCGAGTGTCTCTAGTAAAGTGATTGAGTTTGGTGAGTTCCGTCTAAATCTTGGTACTCGTGAAATGTTCCGCGGTGATGCTCCTATGCCACTAACATCCGGTGAGTTTGCGGTATTAAAAGCATTAGTTACCAATGCGCGTGAACCAATGTCTCGTGACAAGCTAATGAATATGGCTCGTGGCCGCGAATATTCAGCCATGGAACGTTCAATTGATGTGCAGATTTCACGCTTACGCCGTATGGTAGAAGAAGATCCTAGCCGCCCGCGTTATATTCAAACGGTATGGGGTTTAGGTTATGTATTCGTACCCGATGGTCGTGAGTCATAAGTCATGCGGTTATCGCCCAAAAGTACCTTTGCGCGAACACTGATCTTGTTAGCTGGCTTGTTAATCGCAAGCCAGATTTTTTCGTATCTAACAATAGTGAATTACGCGCTTCTTCCAAGTATTCAGCAGTTTAATCGAATTTTAGCTTACGAAGTAAAGTTGATGTTGAAAGAAGATATTAAAATGGCTGATGGCCAAACTATTTATCTTAATCGACCTATTCGACGTAAGTTGCTTGAAGAGTTAGGCGTGACCTTACATGCTCCTAATTCTCCCGGAGCCGAAGAATTTAATGATGCCACTCATATTAGTTATTTGAGTGAGGAAATGTCGCGTGAATTACATTCACCAACAGACGTGCGGTTATTGCTTGGCGCTCATAGTTACGTGCTATGGATGAAAACCGATGCGATGCCAAACTTTCTAATGCGGATTCCGTTATCAGAACTGCAAGAAGATGACTTTGCACCATTATTTCGTTATAGCTTAATTATTGCTTTTTTAGTGATTGCTGGCGGTTGGTTGTTTATTCGCATTCAAAATCGGCCTTTGGTTGAGCTGGAACAAGCGGCTTTGCAGGTTGGACGCGGTGAAACACCACCACAGTTACCGGAACAAGGGGCATCTGAGATTCGATCGGTTACCAAGGCATTTAATCAAATGTCACAAGGTATTAAGCAGCTTGAAGATGATCGGGCTTTATTAATGGCGGGGGTCAGTCATGACTTACGTACCCCATTAACGCGAATTCGATTAGCCACTGAAATGATGTCGCCTGAAGACAGTTATTTAGCCGATTCAATGATCATTGATACTGAAGAATGTAACGCGATTATTAGTCAGTTTATGGATTATTTAAAATCGACTAAAAAACAAGATGTAGAAGATATTGATCTTAATCTGTTGTTAGAAGATGTCGCCCATACTGAAGGTAGTTATGGCAACGTTATTGAACAGCAATTCACTCCGATTCCAGGTACAGTGTTAGCCAATGCTGTGGCACTTAAACGCGCCGTTGCCAACTTGGTGATTAATGCTCAACGTTACGGTAATGGCTGGGTTAAATTATCCAGTGGCGCATCGGTTGATCGTAAATCAGCATGGTTTTGTGTTGAGGATGATGGTCCAGGCATTGCACCGGATCAAGTCACGAAGATGTTTCAACCTCTTACTCGCGGTGATTCTGCACGAGGTAATGAAACCGAAGGTACAGGACTTGGGTTGGCGATTGTGAAGCGAATTATTGATCAAAATGAAGGGGCAATTTCGGTGCGTAATCGCAGTGAAGGTGGCCTGAGAGTTGAGATTAGTTTGCCATTACATAAACTAAAACAGTAATGGTTTAAGCGCACGCTTAAAAAACGTCTAATAAAAAGCCCGCTCTCATTTGAGGCGGGCTTTTTTAATTGGCGTAATAATTAGTGTTCAGCGACCTTTGCATCATCAATTAGGTCGTGTTCAGCTGCATTATCGTCAGGTAAAATGATATTTAATAAAATGGCAGTGATACCACCGGCCGCCATGCCTGAAGATAAAATACTTTTCACAATCTCAGGTAAGAACTGCAGAATCTCTGGCTTTTGCGCAATGCCTAAACCCATAGAAAAAGACAGTGCCATGATTAAAATTGCACGGCGGTCGAGATGACAGCGAGAAATAATTCGAATACCTGAAGCTGCAATGGTGCCAAACATGACAATCGTTGCGCCACCTAATACCGGTTCAGGGATCAGCTGTACTAAATTTGCCACATCAGGAAATAAGCCTAATAGCACCAGCATACCCGCCACAAAATAACCGATGTAACGGCTGGCAACCCCTGTTAGTTGGATGATGCCGTTGTTTTGACTAAAGGTTGAGTTGGGAAAGCTATTAAATACTGCCGCCATTGCAGAGTTAAGCCCATCTGCTAACACGCCCCCCTTAATGCGCTTCATGTATAACGGCCCTTTGACGGGTTGTTCGGAGGTCTCAGAGGTCGCAGTAATATCGCCAATAGCTTCCAATGAGGTCACAGCAAACACTATCATTAATGGCACTAATAAGCCCCAATCAAAACTCAGCCCATATTGCATAGGCATCGGAATCGCAATTAATGTATTAGAGCGGGCAATGTCGGTATTTAGCATCCCTAGCAACCATGCTAGCAATGTACCTGCTGCCATGGCGATAACAATTGATGATACTCGTAAATAAGGATTTTTAACGCGGTTAAGCAATACAATAAACCCTAATACAGTACCTGCAAGCAGCAAATTATCGAGGCTGCCAAAGCTACCGTCGGCAATCGCACTATAGCCGCCGCCAATGGATGTCAGGCCAATTTGAATTAAGGTCAAACCGATTAATGTCACCACAATTCCTGACACTAGTGGAGTAATAATACGTTGAGCATGTTGCAAAATACGGGAAATAAACACTTCTGTGAAAGCGGCAAAAATAATGGTGCCAAAAATAGCCGCCATCATGGTTTGAATATCAGCACCGCCAGCTTTGAGGGCTAAGCCTGCACCAATAATTGGGCCTAAGAAGTTAAAACTGGTGCCTTGAATAGACAGTAAGCCTGAGCCAATTGGACCAAAGGTTCTAATTTGGATAAATGAAGCGATGCCAGATGCCAGTAGTGACATACTGACAATGGTATTAGTATCACTTGCGGGTAAGCCCAGTGATTGGCAAATAATCAGTGATGGCGTAATTACCGCGACAAACATTGCCAATAAATGTTGGGTCGCTGCAAATAAGGTTTGTGGTAGTGGTGGTCTATCATCTAAGCGATAAATAAGATCAGAGTTTTTTGGCGTTGCGTTAGTGTGATGCTGGGTCATAGATGATCCTAACCGACTCTCTGGAATCCATTATTCGCGCTGAGTGGGCGAATGATTGTGTGGTTGGCGATGCTCTGTGATTGCTGTTACTCAGAACCAAATCAACACTGGCAGAGATTAAAGTGGCGAAAATTTGCCGCTATTGTAGTTATCTTTTTATAAATAGCAATCGTTTGCTTTATTTTTGAGGTATTTATTGATCGTGGGGTTTATTTAACCTCGGCAGCCATTACGTTTATTGTCTTAGGTGCCAATAAACGTAATCAAACCAGAGTTAGGCGTTAGAGTAATTTTCTCGTTGGCCTATCCAGCGATCGATAATAGCGGTTGCGTTATCTGGATATTGATCGTGAATATAACGGGCTAATTTTTGGACTTGAGGAATTAAGTATTGATCGCGAATTAAATCAGCAACTTTAAAATCAGCAATACCGGTTTGCTTAGTACCCAGTAATTCACCTGGACCTCGAATCTCAAGATCCCGCTGGGCTATCACAAAACCATCGCTGCTTTCACGTAATACCGCTAAGCGTTTCTGGGCGGTTTTAGTTAGCGGCGCATGATAGAGCAATACACAATGACTAGCGATTTCGCCACGACCGACTCGACCCCGTAACTGGTGTAATTGAGCCAATCCAAGCCGCTCTGGGTTTTCAATCACCATTAAACTGGCATTGGGGACATCAACCCCGACTTCAATTACTGTGGTTGCTACCAGTAAGTCAATTTCACCGGCTTTGAAGCTTGCCATAATGGCTTGTTTCTCTTTGGGCTTCATGCGGCCATGAACTAAACCAACGCTAAGCTCTGGTAATAAGCGCGTTAACTCATCAGCTGTATCTGATGCAGCTTGTGCTTCAAGCACTTCTGACTCATCAATCAGTGTACATACCCAATAGGTTTGGCGACCTTCTTGCTGACATGCTGCACGAATGCGTTCAATAATTTGTGGGCGACGGCTATCAGGTAGCGCAACGGTTTGAATGGGTGTTCGACCTGGTGGTAGTTCATCGATCACTGAAGTATCCATATCAGCATAAGCTGTCATGGCTAAGGTGCGAGGAATCGGGGTTGCGGTCATCACTAACTGATGTGGATAATAGCCACTAGCAGCCCCTTTTTCACGTAGATCAAGCCGTTGATGAACACCAAAACGGTGTTGTTCGTCGATAATAATCAGGGCAAGGTTATTAAATACCACCTGGTCTTGAAACAAGGCATGAGTGCCTACCACCATTTTGGCATCACCATTAGCAATCCGGATCAGTTCTTTTTCGCGCGCTTTACCTTTAAGTTTCCCTGCCATCCAGCCGACCTCAATGCCCATTGGGTTGAGCCACTGAGCAAAGTTAAGCGCATGTTGTTCCGCCAGTAATTCTGTAGGTGCCATTAATGCCACTTGATAACCATGCTCAATTGCACGTAAGGCGGCAAGCGCTGCCACTAAGGTTTTACCTGAGCCAACATCCCCTTGTACTAAACGCATCATAGGCTGCGATTTAGCAAGATCGGCTTCAATATCAGCTACCACCCGTTGCTGAGCACCAGTAGGGGTAAACGGTAAGCTTGCGAGGAGTTGCAGCTTGAGACTATCTTGGGGAGCTAATGACCAACTTTGGTGCTGTTGACCTTTACTGCGTAGCGCCAGCATTGATAAATTTTGGGCTAATAATTCTTCTAAAATGAGGCGTTTTTGGGCTGGATGTTTACCGGCGTCAAATTGTTCTAATGAAATATCGGCTGTCGGACGGTGCATAACTTGCAAGGCTTGCGCGAGGGTCATTTGTTGATCATAGAGCCCTGTTGGTAGTAACTCAGTAACGGCTGATTTTTCAAGTAAGTTTAAGGCCTGATCGGTCAAATTACGCAATGTTGCTTGGCGTAAACCATCAGTGGTGGGGTAAACCGGGGTCAGTGTTTCTTCAACGCTAAGTTCAGTTGGTTCAGAAAAAATGCGGTAATCGGGATGAATAATTTCTAATCCAAATTGGCTGCCTTTGATCTCTCCATAGGCTTTTACTTGTTTGCCGTTACTGAAATTATTTTTCATGGCAGCATTAAAGTTAAAAAACTTCAGCGTAACTGAGCCGGTGGTATCACCAATTTTTACCGTCAGCATTTTGCGTTTGCCAAATTGAATGCTGCAATGGCTGACTTCACCTTGAACCGTTAGAAATTGACCAGGAGCAACGCGATTAATTGGCCAAATGCGGGTGCGATCCTCATAACGAAGTGGCAAATGAAACAGCACATCTTGAACGTTATTAAGTCCAATTTTATGCAATTTTTCTGCCATTTTGGCGCCAACACCGGCAAGTTCAGTGAGGGCGATAGTGTTGAGGAGTTGTCCGCTCATGGTTAGTCCTTGTTAATTACGCTAGTCGCGACAGGGCGTTTGATTTTTTTAGCTTGCATCGCTGCCCACCATTGCTCGTCGGCAACAATCTGGCCTTGATCATCTAATTGCGGGTACGGTAAATTTTTTTGTTTAGCTACATTGGCTAATACCGGATGCCCACGTTCAAATAGAATTCGATTTACCACAGTATCATCAAGTAAGGTCGTGGTGCGATCATACATACCTGCATTTTGACGTTGGCGTTGGGCTTCGTAGAGAATTAATGCACTGGCGACAGAAACATTGAGAGATTGCACCATGCCAACCATTGGAATAATGATATCTTGATCTGCGAGCGCTAATGCTTCAGCGGTGATACCATTTTTTTCACCACCGAGAATAATTGCCGTTGGTTTGGTGTAATCGACCTCACGAAAATCAACCGCAGAGGCTGATAAATTAGTTGCGAGTACCTGCATGCCTTGCGCTTTTAGGGCACTGATAGCCTCAACCATGGTGTCGTGAGTCTCAAGTTCGACCCAGTTACGGGCACCAGCTGAAGTATGACTCAGTACTTTCATCGCCTCTTTGGGCCACACCGCATGCACTTTATGGACACCAACTGCATCTGCGGTACGAATAATAGCGGAGACATTATTCGGTTTGTGAACTTCTTCCATACAGACGGTGAGATCGGGCTGGCGGGTGGCTAATACTTGATGAATACGTTGAAAGCGATCAGGAGTCATACTGTTATGCTATTTGCGATAATAAGAATAACCCCATAATAATATGGATTGGCAGCCAAATACACAAAACGCCCGCAAGCGGGCGTTTTATTAAGATTATTAGCACTACATTAAGCGAATAGTGTTAATTTTTCTGGCGAGCAACCCGCACTACATCTGGCATGATACGAATACGACGCATGATATTGGCCAAGTGCACACGGCTCTTGGTGGTCAGGCGTACGGTAATAGTATACAGACGGCCATCTTTTTCTTCGGTCGCTAAACCTTGAATATTAGAGCCTGTCGCAGCAATAGTGTTGGTTAAATCAGCTAATGCGCCTTGGTGATTTTGCATGTCGACTTTGAGATTAGTCACAAACTCTTGCTCAATGTCTTCACTCCATTCAACCGCCATGTACTTATCGGGCTCCTTACGGTAACCACGAATATTGGCACATTCCTCACGGTGAATAACTAAGCCTTTGCCCGGACTGACATGAGCCACAATCGGATCACCATGAATCGGATGACAGCAATTAGCAAAGGTTAGCAAAATACCATCAGCACCTTGAATCGGTAAGCGGCGATCACCGTTTTTAGTCGTTAGTTCGTCAGTGCTACCTAATAATCGACGTGCAATAACTACACTCATTAGTTCACCCAAACCAATTTCCGTCAGTAAATCATCGACGGTTTCAAGTTTAAGATCACTGAGTACTTTAGCGATGTTTTCGGCAGCGATGGTCTGCATACTGACACTGCCTAAGGCATGATTCAGTAACCGACGGCCAAGGGTAATCGATTCATCACGGCGCATGGTTTTTAATACTTGACGAATTTTAGTACGGGCGCGTGAAGTGACTACATAGTTAAGCCATGCGGCATTAGGTCGAGCACCTGGGGCGCTGATAATGTCGATAGTTTGTCCATTTTTCAGTGGCTTACTTAATGGGTAAGGCTGGCGATCGACACGAGAACCGACACAAGTATTACCGATATCCGTATGAACGGCATAGGCAAAATCAACCGCGGTAGCGCCAACGGGCAGTTCAACAATACGACCTTTAGGGGTGAAAACGTAAATTTCATCAGGGAAAAGATCAGATTTAACGTTTTCGATAAACTCAAATGAGCTACCGGCACTTTGTTGAAGTTCTAATAGGCTTTGCATCCAACGTTGAGCTTTAACTTGGGCGGTGGTCCCTGGGGTTTCACCGTCTTTGTAAGTCCAATGGGCTGCGACACCTTTATCTGCCATTTGATCCATGTCTTCAGTGCGAATTTGTACTTCGACAGGCACCCCGTGAGGGCCAACTAGGGAAGTATGTAGCGACTGATAGCCATTGGCTTTTGGAATAGCGATATAATCTTTCATACGGCTTGGGCGGGGTTTATACAGGTTATGTACCTGACCCAATACGCGGTAGCAAGTATCAAGATCATTAACTAATACGCGAAAAGCGTAGATATCCATGATCGAATGGAAGCGTTGTTCTTTGTTCTTCATCTTGTTATAGATGGAGTATAAATTCTTTTCGCGACCAGATACTTCTGCTGTTATTCCCGCATCATTAAGGCGACCCTCAATTTCAGCGTGAATTTTATTAATCATTTCTTTGCGATTGCCACGGGCTGCTGCGACGACTTGTTTTAGGACGCGGTAGCGGTTGGGATATAACGCTTCAAAACCAAGCTCTTCAAGTTCAGATTTGATGTTATGAATACCAAGACGGTGGGCAAGCGGAGAGAATATTTCAAGGGTTTCACGCGCAATGCGGCGACGTTTATCAGGGCGTAAAGCACCTAACGTGCGCATGTTGTGAGTACGATCGGCAAGTTTAATCAGGATAACGCGAATATCGTGCGCCATGGCCATGATCATTTTACGGAAATTCTCGGCTTGGGCTTCTTTGCGATCGCGGAATTTCAGTTTATCAAGTTTAGAGACGCCATCAACCAATTCGGCAACTGTATCGCCAAAACGGCAGGCTAAATCCTCTTTAGTGACCTCGGTATCTTCAATCACATCATGCAGCAGTGCTGCCATCAGTGTTTCAATATCAAGACGCATTTCTGCCAGAATACGGGCAACCGCAACTGGATGGATTATATAAGGCTCGCCTGTTGAACGAGTT
Source organism: Photobacterium kishitanii (assembly GCF_000613045.3). Classification (NCBI taxonomy): domain Bacteria; kingdom Pseudomonadati; phylum Pseudomonadota; class Gammaproteobacteria; order Vibrionales; family Vibrionaceae; genus Photobacterium; species Photobacterium kishitanii. Next base: position 215,214 of record NZ_LN794352.1, read on the forward strand.
TGGCCTTCATGGGCGTCGCGAGCAACAAGATAAGCCTGCCGAAGCACCTCAATTTGAGGCTCCGACAGGTACTTGGTTGCGACTTCTTTCAGGCTATCAAAAAGATACAATTCGCCTGGTTCCCTGATTAACGGTGATGGTCGCCAGCAATAGCACTTACCGCAGCTAATTCAGCTGCTTCTTGCTCTTGCAGTTCCTGACGCTCACGAGCATCTAGGATATCTTTAGTAATTAGGCCTTCTTCGATTTCACGAAGTGCAATTACTGTGTATTTGTCGTTTTCTTCAGGAACCAATGGATCCTTACCGCCGGTTTGCATTTGACGTGCGCGGCGAGCAGCAATTTGGATCAGATCGAAACGGTTGCCAATTTTATCAACAGCGTCTTGAACGGTTACGCGTGCCATGGAGGACTCCAGTGGTTATTAAATTAGGAATAGAAAATTGTACAAAATAACTTACTGATCTGCTAGTAGCGCAGTCAACATGCTTCTATATTTAGCAGTTTGCTTGTCTTGCTTCAATCGTTCTGCGCGAATAATTGCTTTAAAGTCAATTAATGCGACATCAAAATCGTCATTAACGATTACATAATCGTATTCGTTATAGTGTGAGATCTCTGAACGTGCTTCTTCCATACGACGGGCAATAACGGCTTCGCTGTCTTGACCACGGGTATTAAGTCGACGCTCCAGTTCCTCTTTTGACGGAGGTAGGATAAATAAGCTTTTGGCGGCTGGCATCAGTTTGCGAATTTGACGCGCACCTTGCCAATCGATATCTAAAAAGACATCAATGCCTTTATTCAATTGCTGCTCAATCCAAGGACGAGAAGTACCATAGTAATTGCTAAACACTTCGGCATGCTCAAGGAATGCACCTTGTTCTACCAAGTCGGTAAATTCTTCCACGCTAACGAAATTGTAATGAACGCCGTTTTCCTCGCCCGGGCGCATGCCACGAGTCGTATGGGACACGGATACTTTCATGTCATAGGTCGGGTTAGTTTCAAGAAGGGCATTAATCAAACTTGATTTACCAGCACCACTTGGGGCCGACACGATGTATAGAGTACCTTTGCTCATTGCCTATTTTCACTCAGTGATAGAAGGGCGCGAAGATTATCACGATCTGCGCATAATTGAAATTAGCTGATTGCTTGAAAATTCATCTTTTTTACGGAGTCAATATAACTTAAGCCTAGTTGGCTTTGATGATATTTCATAATAAGGTTAAATTTGCAAACAATTTTCCAAGGTGAATAACGTCACCTTGGAAAGATTAAGTAAAGATTATTTACTCGATGTTTTGAATCTGTTCACGCATTTGTTCAATTAATACTTTCAGTTCAACCGCTGATGCAGTGACTTCAGTATTGATTGATTTTGATGCTAATGTATTTGATTCACGGTTAAATTCTTGCATCATAAAATCAAGACGACGACCACATGCGCCACCTTTAGCTAGAATCTTATTGGTTTCTTTTACATGAGAATCTAGGCGATCAAGTTCTTCGGCAACATCACTTTTTTGTGCCAACATGATCAGCTCTTGCTCAAGACGGTTGTTATCAAGATCAACTTTTGCTTCATCAAGACGTGACATGATGCGCTCACGTTGCCAAACCATAATTTGTGGCATTAGGGTACGTACTTTGATGGCTTCTGTTGAAATTGCCGCTAAACGCTGGTCGATCAACTGTTTCATGTTGTCGCCTTCGCTAGCACGTGCCGCAATAAAATCATCCATTGCCAGCTCAAAGCCAGTTAATAGATCTTTATTTATCACATCTAAATCTTGTTCGGGTGCTTCCATTACGCCAGGCCAGTTAAGCACTTGGAATGGACCAATATTACCTTCACCGGCAGTTTCTGTTACCCAGCGTGCTGCATGAATGACTTGTTTTGCTAATGCTTCATTGATGGTTAATTCAGTATTGCCAGCAATGTTAGCTTCATAGCGAAGATTACATTCGACTTTACCGCGTGCTAGACGTTTACGGAAACGCTCACGCAATACCGGCTCAAGGCTACGGAATTGCTCTGGCATACGAATATAAGTTTCAAGATAACGTTGGTTTACTGAGCGGATTTCCCACACAGCAGTGCCCCAGTCGCCTTTTATTTCGCGACGGGCATAAGCAGTCATACTATGGATCATTGGCTTGTGGCCCTTTTGTTATGATGGTTGCGACGGCTAAACTTAGCGTATTCAACGGTAAGTCTGGTCTTTTAATAACGATAGAGGTGCGTCGTAACCGAGTTCTATCATTATATGCGAGATCACGCATTGTGGGCTACTGCTGTAAATGCAAAACAAGGTTGAATCTATCGTTTAAACGCAGGTTTTCTCGTGCACTGGGATTGAGATGTCGTTATAATCGCCGGTTAATATCATCCAGCCAAAGGGAAATCCCGATGCGTCCAAGCGGAAGAAGTGCCACTCAGGTACGTCCAATCACTATTACTCGTAACTATACAGCCCACGCTGAAGGTTCAGTATTGGTTGAATTTGGCAACACCAAAGTAATTTGTACTGCTAGTGTTGAAGAAAATGTGCCGCGTTGGCTTAAAGGTAAAGGCCAAGGTTGGGTGACTGCAGAATATGGCATGTTGCCACGTGCAACGCATACTCGCAATCGTCGTGAAGCTGCCAGTGGTAAGCAAGGCGGCCGTACCATGGAAATTCAACGTCTGATTGCCCGTAGTTTACGCGCAGCAGTTGATTTGAAAGTGCTTGGTGAGCAAATGATCACGGTTGACTGTGATGTTATTCAAGCCGACGGCGGCACACGTACAGCGTCTATCACGGGTGCAATGGTGGCATTGGTCGATGCGATTAATTATATGCTTGAAAAAGGTATGATTAAGAAAAGCCCGCTTAAAGGCATGGTTGCTGCAGTATCTGTTGGTATCTATAAAGGCGAGCCAATTTGCGATCTCGAGTATCTTGAAGATTCAGCCGCTGAAACCGATATGAATGTAGTGATGACCGAAGACGGCAAGATGATTGAGATTCAAGGTACTGCCGAAGGTGAGGCATTCAGTCATGAAGAGTTGTTAGCAATGCTAGCGCTGGCGAAAGACGGTATAACCGATATTATTTCGATGCAGAAACAAGCTTTAGAAAATTAATTGTTAGCGGTTCCTATTGGAGCCGCTTTTTTTTATCTGAAATTTATTGGTTAGAGGGATAATCATTAATTTCAGCAGCAACAGTTTTACCGACGTTATGGTAAAGGTTGCTTCCATTTCAACATTGTAAAACACGATAGTCGTTTAAGGAGCCACAATGAAAGCATATCAGCGTCAGTTCATCGAATTTGCCCTAGAGAAAGGCGTTTTGAAATTTGGTGAGTTTACATTGAAATCTGGCCGTATCAGCCCGTATTTCTTTAACGCGGGATTATTTAATACTGGTCGCGATCTTGCGCGTCTAGGCCGCTTTTATGCTGCTGCATTGGTAGACGCTAAGATTGAGTTTGATGTGTTGTTTGGCCCAGCATATAAAGGGATTCCTATTGCAACCACGACCGCAGTAGCACTGGCTGATCACCATGATATTGATACGCCATACTGCTTTAACCGTAAAGAAGCTAAAAATCACGGTGAGGGTGGCAACTTAGTTGGTAGTGAACTTGAAGGACGCATCATGTTGGTTGATGATGTGATCACCGCTGGCACGGCAATTCGTGAGTCAATGGAAATCATTAAAGCTAACGGTGCCGATTTAGCGGGCGTATTAGTGGCAATTGATCGTCAAGAAAAAGGCCAAAGTGAGTTATCAGCAATTCAAGAAGTTGAACGTGATTTTGGTTGTGCAGTGATTTCAATTGTCTCGCTAGGTGATGTTGTGACCTATTTAAGCGAGCAAGCCGATATGGAACAACATTTAGTGGCTGTAACTGCGTATCGTGCTCAATACGGCGTGTAATTGTCGTTTAATGAGTAAGTGATAATAAAAAGCGAGCGTCAATTGACACTCGCTTTTTTGGGTCTTTTTTATGCTGCTTTGGGTATCGGTGTGGTTAACCTAACTGACCGCTAAGCAGTTGCCAATAATCATCAAAGTTTTCAGTAGGCTTATATTTAAAGCTTGAGCGAACATAACGGCTTAAGCTGCCTTCAACTTGACCGAGTAATTGCGCGGCTAAAATAGATTCATCAACAGGAAAGCCTTTACCTTCACGCAATTTTCGCTCTTTAAGGATTTGACGTAATTGCGATTCGATACGCTCAAATAACTGATTAATGCGAGACTGTAAGCGATCTTGTTCAAACATTAGCGCATGACCTGTCATGATGCGACTCAGACCAGGATTACGTTCACCAAACATTAAAATGAGCTGTAGCACCATCCGCAGGCGTGTAAGGGTATCTTTTTCATCATCAAGAATACGGTTAATACGGGTAGTAATTGAATCTTCGATAAATTCAATCAGGCCTTCAAACATCCGTGCTTTACTTGGGAAGTGGCGATAGAGTGCGGCTTCCGAGACCCCAACATTAGCCGCCAGCATTTTGGTGGTAATACGTTGGCTTCCTTGATTTGATTCCAACATATGAGCAAGACACTGGAGTATCTCTTCGCGGCGATTGCTTTTTTTGGTGCCAGCCATGAATTATCGTTCCTTTGCAAAATGAGACTGTCCATGGACAGCATGAAACCCGCTTATCTTAGCGATGCCATTGCGTCGTGAAAAGCGCTGGATGATAAATGTATGCAGTTTATCAGTAAAAAAAGCGCAACCCTTAATAGTTGCGCTTTGTGTTTGATCGTTATCGGCTATTTTAGCATCAAAATAAATTCATACGCCAAAAGCATAAACTGTATTTATCAATAATAATAAACTTATTGACGACCTGAGTGGCCAAAACCACCTTCACCACGATGACTAGCATTATCAAAATCAGTCACAATATTAAATTGCGCTTGTACCACAGGTAAGAAAACTAACTGGGCAATACGATCACCCGGTTCGATAGTAAAGGTGCTATTGCCCCGGTTCCATACTGATACCATCAATTGTCCTTGATAATCTGAATCGATTAAACCGACAAGGTTACCTAAGACAATCCCATGTTTATGACCAAGACCTGAGCGCGGTAAAATAGTTGCTGCCAGATTAGGATCACCAATATGAATTGCTAACCCTGTGGGTATGAGATGAGTTTCCCCCGGCGCAACGGTTAATGCTTGATCAAGACACGCACGTAAATCAAGCCCTGCCGAACCTGTGGTTGCATAAGCGGGTAATGGGAACTCTGTTCCAACACGGGGGTCAAGAATTTTAAGATCGATAGTATTCATAATAATGCTCTAGTGCGTGGCATGTTGATAAAGGGCAACAATTTCGGTAACTAACTGCTGACCAAGATCGGCTTTAGTGGTTAATGGTAATGCTTTATCACCATTAGGCCAGTATAAATGCAGTGCGTTAGTGTCGCTATTAAAGCCTTGCCCTTGTACTGAGACGTCATTAGCACAAATAAGGTCAAGATTTTTAGCGGCGAGTTTACCACGTGCATAATGCTCTACGTTTTGAGTTTCAGCAGCAAAGCCAACCGTGAATGGGCGCTTATTGGTTAGTGCCGCAACATTGGCGACAATATCAGGGTTTTTTACCAATTGAATTGCCATCTCTTCATTACCGGGCTGTTTTTTCATTTTTTGTGCAGCGATTTGTGCTGGACGAAAATCAGCCACTGCGGCACAAGCGATAAATATCTGATTCTTTACCGCGTGAGTTAACGCTGCTTGTTGCATTTCGATAGCACTATTTATATCAATTCGGGTCACGCCTGCAGGAGTGGCAAGATTAACCGGACCACTGATTAAAGTCACCTTAGCGCCACGTTTAGCCGCCGCTGCTGCAATCGCAAAGCCCATTTTTCCTGAGCTGTAATTACTTAAATAGCGCACAGGATCAATTGCCTCACGGGTAGGTCCGGCGGTGACCATAATATTTAGATTACTAAGATCTGGCGTTTGAAAAAAATCTTCACAATGGTGGACTAACTGCATTGGTTCCAGCATTCGTCCTGGACCAACATCGCCACATGCTTGCTCACCGCTTGCCGGTCCCCATAAGGTGAATCCTCGACGTTGTAGAGTGGCAAGGTTTTCTTGAGTCGCAATATTGCGGTACATCTGTTGATTCATTGCTGGCGCGACGGCAATTGGTGCATTAGTAGCTAAACACAGTGTCGTAAGTAAATCATTCCCCATTCCTGCACTGATACGGGCAATTAAATCTGCCGTTGCTGGGGCTAATAAAACCAGATCTGCCCATTTAGCTAATTCAATATGACCCATTGATGCTTCTGCAGAAGGGTCTAATAGGCTACTTGAAACGGGATTGCCTGATACAGCCTGCATGGTTAATGGCGTAATAAATTCTTGTGCTGCTGTGGTCATTACGACTTGGACTTGTGCGCCGCGTTCAATTAAACGACGAGTAAGTTCTGCGCATTTATAGGCAGCGATACCGCCACTAATGCCGAGAAGGATTTTTTTTCCTGCCAGTGTTTGCATGGTTTTGCCTGTGTCTAGAAGCCAATAAATTTTGCTGACACGATAGCATCAAACGTATAAACGGTCATTGGCTGCAATGAATGTTAAGGGCATTTATCAGTGATCGTGTCGAGGTTTTATTATTGTAAACAGCAATTTCAAACACAAAAAATGTCGATGTTTTCAAAAAATAACCTCGTGTTGGTTGTGTAAAAAGTGACGACTGTTTTGCTAGTGGTATACAAACAAGGAGACAATATGTCGCTTAAGCAATTGCCATTAGCATCGCGTCCGCGAGAAAAGTTACTCTCTCATGGTAGTGAAGCACTCACTGATGCTGAATTATTAGCCATTTTTTTACGTACTGGGATTAAAGGAATGAATGCGTTGGAACTGGCGACGTATTTATTACAAGAATTTGGTTCATTGCGTGCCTTGCTTGGGGCAGATAAAGAAACATTTTGTCAGGTAAAAGGTTTAGGTCCGGCAAAATTTGCACTTTTACAGGCTGTTTTAGCCATGGGAGAGCGATATTTAGAAGAAATTTTAAAAAAAGATAGCGCGCTCACAAACCCACAAAATACTCGTCAATATCTAGTCAAAAAATTGCGTCATAAACAGCGCGAAGCCTTTTATATCCTATTCCTAGACAATCAGCACCGAGTCATTACCGGGGAGATATTATTTGAAGGAACACTTGATTGTGCGAGCGTTTATCCACGTGAAGTTGTAAAAAGATCGTTAGAACTTAATGCAGCGGCGTTAATTTTAGCGCATAATCACCCATCAGGCGTTGCTGAACCTAGTCAAGCTGACCATCGAATAACCCGCAAGATCAGTGATTCGCTGGCTTTAGTGGGTATTCGTGTTCTGGATCATTTTGTTGTCGGTGAAGGGGATGTTATTTCCTTTGCCGAGCGCGGTTGGCTATAAAATAGACAATTTTCGGTAAAAAAAGTGAGAAAGGATCTGCTCGGGACTTGAGCAACTGGTTTTGACTTAGTATAATGCGCGACCTTTGATAGCTGTGGTTATATGTAAAATTGAATTTTACATTAAATTTCCATGGTAGATATCGAGCGAAACGATTTGGAGAAGACAGTAATGTCCCGAGTATGCCAAGTAACTGGTAAGCGTCCTGTAACGGGTAACAACCGTTCACATGCACGTAATGCCACCAAGCGTCGTTTTCTGCCGAACCTGCAAACTCATCGTTTCTGGGTAGAAAGCGAAAAACGCTTCGTTAAACTACGTCTTACTGCTAAAGGTATGCGTATCATTGATAAGAAAGGCATTGATGTCGTTCTTGCAGAGATGCGTGTCCGCGGCGAGAACGTTTAGAGGAATTTGAACAATGGCTAAAGGCATTCGTGAGAAGATCCGTCTAGTATCATCAGCTGGTACAGGCCACTTCTACACTACCGACAAGAACAAGCGCAACATGCCAGGCAAATTTGAGATCAAGAAATTTGATCCAGTAGTTCGCCAGCACGTGCTTTACAAAGAAGCTAAAATCAAGTAATTGATTTTTAACTCTTTGATAAAAACCCAGCCTAGCTGGGTTTTTTTATATTCAAAATTCCGCATTATTTTCCTGCTTTCCTGCTTTCCTGCTTTCCTGCTTTCCTGCTTTCCTGCTTTCCTGCTTTCCTGCTTTCCTGCTTTTTTGCTTTCTAAATATTCTGTAACTTGGTTAAGTGATTGGTTGTCATTGCGCAAGGGTGTAATTGGCTATTGCTGTTGATCGTAGCAGTGCTATCTTAATCAGTATTAATAAATGCGCATAGGAGCGCCTGAGAATGCGGTTAACGCGACGAGGATGGAATAACGTAATCATCATTGGGGTTTTGGCTTTTATCGCTGTGATACAGCTACCAGAGCTTCTTCGAGCTCGTTTAGCAACGACAACAACGTCAGTAGCACCGTCGTCGACCGTCATACCATTATTCGCCCCTGATCGTGTGATTCAGCAGTTGTTGTTACCTAAGATGACTTTTCAGCACTCACTAACGGGATGGAATAGCCAACCGTCGGTGGCGTTTGATATCGCAACTTTTATTGCTCGTTGGCAAACATTGAAGGGCACAAAAGTTACTGAACAGCAGTTGTTAGGATTAAAAAACCAATTACTTGTTCCAAACACGGTTGAGGCGTGGTTTGTTGGTCATTCTCAACCGCAACGGATCACTGTTTATCAATTATCTCATTTTTGGTTGTTTAATAATGGTGCTGGAGAGTGGTTGGCCGTGACGGTAGCGAGTGATTTTTTATTTCCATCATTAGTTGCAAAATTATAATCGTTATTGGAGTAAGATAAAAATGCCTGAATTACCTGAAGTTGAAGTGACTAGAATGGGGATCACGCCACATGTCGTCGGGCAAACGGTGACTAAAATTGTTATTCGTAATTCAAGATTACGCTGGCCAATTCCAGATGCGATTAAAAATATTGAAGGGCAGGTGATTCGCAACGTTGTTCGCCGTGCAAAATATTTATTATTAGAAACTGATATCGGTTACGCAATTGTTCATCTTGGTATGTCTGGTAGTTTACGTATTTTACCCGCAGGTGCGGTGGTTGAAAAACATGATCATGTTGATGTGGTGTTAGCCAGTGGTGAAATCTTACGTTATAACGATCCTCGCCGCTTTGGAGCGTGGTTATGGCAACAGGCTGGTGAGAACCATAGTGTGCTTGATAAAATGGGTCCAGAGCCGCTTAGCGACGATTTTAATAGTGATTATTTAGTGGCGAAAGCGACGGGCAAACGTAAAGCGATTAAATTACTGATTATGGATAATCATGTTGTGGTTGGTGTGGGTAATATTTATGCCAATGAATCGTTATTTGCCGCTGGTATTGATCCTCAATGTCCCGCTGGAAAAGTCTCGTTCCAAAAATTACAGTTGTTAGTCAGTGAAATTAAAGCGGTGCTTAAAAAAGCGATTGCTCAAGGCGGCACCACATTAAAAGATTTTAAAAATGCTGACGGTAAACCCGGCTATTTTGCGCAAGAATTACAGGTATACGGCAAGGGCGGTCAACCATGTCCTCGCTGTGGTGAAGTTTTAATTGAAATTAAACTTGGTCAACGAGCTACAGTTTTTTGTGCTAATTGTCAGCATTGAGTGAGTTGTTTATTCGATTTTTATTAATCATGGGTTCATTTTTTTTGAGCAACAAGAGTCATAAATGTTGATACCATGCTGAGATAATTTATAAAAGATAGATAGTGTTTTATAAACATATTAAGGGCTGAATAATGAAATACTTAGTGACTGGCGTAGCTGGTTTTATTGGTAGTGCTGTCACAGAACGTTTATGCGCACAAGGTCATCAAGTGGTTGGTATTGATAATCTTAATGATTATTATGAAGTGGCACTTAAACATGCGCGTTTAGATCGTATTGAGCATAAAAACTTTAGTTTTATTGAAATGGATCTTGCGGATCGAGAAGCGATTGCCAATTTGTTTGCTGAGCAAAAATTTAATCGAGTGATCCATTTAGCGGGTCAAGCTGGTGTGCGCTATTCAATTGATAATCCAATGGCATATGGTGATAGTAATTTAATTGGCTATTTGACTATTCTTGAAGGTTGCCGCCATACCAACGTTGAGCATTTAGTGTATGCCTCTTCAAGTTCAGTTTATGGCTTAAATCAAAAAATGCCGTTTGATACCGAAGATAGTGTTGATCATCCGGTGTCATTGTATGCGGCGGCTAAAAAAGCCAATGAACTCATGGCCCACAGTTATTCGCATCTTTACGGTGTTCCCACTACAGGCCTACGTTTCTTTACTGTTTATGGCCCGTGGGGTCGTCCAGACATGGCATTGTTTAAATTTACCAATGCGATTATGGAAGGCAAAGAAATTGATATTTATAACAATGGTGATATGAGCCGTGATTTCACCTATATCGATGATATTGTTGAAGGTGTTATTCGAATTCAGGATGTGATTCCACTGCCTAATCCTGATTGGACTGTCGAAACTGGCTCACCCGCAACCAGCTCTGCACCGTATCGTATTTATAACATTGGCCATGGCAGCCCAGTTAAATTAATGGATTATGTTGAAGCTCTAGAAGCATCATTAGGCGTTGAAGCCAAGAAGAACTTTATGCCAATGCAGCCGGGTGATGTGTATATGACTTATGCTGATACCGATGATTTATTTGCTGCAACGGGTTATAAGCCTGAAGTTAAAGTCAAAGAGGGTGTGCAGGCTTTTGTTGATTGGTACCGTGAGTATTACAATAAGTAAAAATAATTTAAAGTCAGTTGCTTATGGTTCAATGTGACTGACTTTAATAGGATAATTCTCTTGCTTTTTTTCTATGCTTTTCTTCTGGTTCTCTTGACCAATAAAAATCATTTTTTCTAACTACTTTTGCTGGTATGCCGACAGCCACACTGTTACGAGGTATGATTTTCGTTACAATACTGCCAGCACCTATGATAGATCCTTGCCCAATTGTTACATTCTTCATTATCTTAGCGTCTTGTCCTATCCAGACATGTTGGTTAATAACAATATCTCTATTATTAGCATTAATAATTTTATTATTGAGGCTATAAATAGGATGAGAGTCATAAGTTCGAATTTCAACATTGGATGAAATCATACAGTCGTTATTAATTTTTATGTTAGGGGTACCCATACAGTCATTAATGCTAATTTTATTACTATGTCCAATAGTTACGTCATTTCCAATTATTAATTGGCTATTGTTTTGAGTAATATTAATTGATGAACCACCAAGTGTGACATTTTTTCCAATAGTTACATTATTATGACTACCACTAAAATTAATAGTCAGTTTTCCTCTAAAGCCATCTGCAATTTGAACTCGATTGTTTTTATTGCCTTTAAAGCGAATTTTAATAACTGATTTTTTATGTTTACCTAAAATAACCGTATTATTTTTAAACTTAGATATTAAAACAATGGATGAACAAAATAGTGATTGGATAAATTTTATATAAGTATGCATTTATCTACGATTTCTAGGGTTTAAATTTGATTATTAATGCAGATCGTATAATCGGATCAACAAATTGACTTACATCGCCTTTATGCAGCGCGACTTCTTTGACTATCGTAGAAGAAATAAATGAATTCTCTTCTGCTGGCGTTAAAAAGACCGTTTCGAGTTCGGGCATTAAACGGCGATTCATATTCGCAAGTTGAAATTCATATTCAAAATCGGACACCGCTCGTAAGCCACGTACTAATACATTGGCATTGTGTTCTTTGGCAAAATTCACTAACAGTCCAGAGAAACCAACAATCTCAACATTGGTTAAATGGGCGGTGATCTGCTGAGCAAGATCAACCCGTTCTTCTAAAGAGAACAAAGGCTTCTTGCTAGGATTGAAAGCAACCCCAACAATCACATGATCAAACATAGCTGCCGCTCGCTCGATTAAATCAAGGTGGCCATTCGTGATTGGATCAAAAGTGCCAGGATAGATAACGCGTGTTGTCATAATGGGTTACTTATTTTGGTTGTGAGTTTGATATTACAGGCGATGATTTAAGTACACTATCAAGTTTTTCCTTTACCATGGCAACACTAATTTGCGGCATGATATCGCTACCTTTTACGCGTGCTCCCCATGGTAACTCACCTAATGATTTACCATAATGCTGTTCGGCGACTTGTTGATAAACACTAACGGTATAGGGCTGTGATAAATAAGGTCCTGTACGGGCTGGATTACTGTGGCCATATAATCCAATCACTGGCGTGTTTTGGGTCGTGGCTAGATGTGCTGGCCCTGAATCTGGCGCAATGACCACTGTCGCCGCACGTAATAATGCGGTGAGCTGTAATAGGGTTGTCTTACCGATCAAGTTGGTGATCGGCGTTTGACTATAGCTGCTAATTTGTTGACCTAATTGTTGTTCACGCTTACTTGGCGAACCACATAATATTACCGCTAAACCTTTAGTCGCAGCGTAATCAGCCATTGCAGCATAATGTTCAGCTAACCAGTTACGTTCGTCTTTACTGGCTGCTGGTGATATGACTAATGTTGGCTGGTGGATATATTGTTCAGCGATACTATTATCTTCCGCCGTAAGCGGAATATCCCATACAGGGGTTGTAAATGGCACGCCAATGTAACGTGCAAAATCAGCCATATTATCAAGTACATGTATGCTGTCAGTATTGGGTAAATGTTTATTAGTAAACAGCCATTGCCCTTCTTTGGTTCTGTTTTTACTAAATCCAACACGATACTTAGCTTTAATACCTAAAGATAGTACACTTGCACGTAAGGCAACTTGCATATCCAATAGCGCATCAAAACGGTGTGATTTAAGTTGTTGCCAAACAGATTTAATGCCATGCCAGCCAGCTTTTTTATCAAAACTGATCACGTTAATATTGGGTAACGCATTCACTAATTGTGCTTCAACCTTGCCAACAACCCAAGTGATTTCAGTCGTTGGCCAGTGGCGTTGGATAGCTTGAACAACAGCAATCGCATGGCAAACATCACCAATAGCAGACAAACGTAAGATACAAATTGAACGTGGTGGCGTTGAGAACAGAGCCATGGAGTTACCTTATTAAAAGTGGTTAGTGAATTATGCCGCTAGCCATTGAAATTGTAAAATATTCAACAATAAATGCGAGAGAGGCTGTAGTGCAGGAAATTATCAGTAACAACCAGGCCATTTGGTTTGATAGCGATTATCTAAGCGCAGATCCGCATGGTTGCTTTGATATTGAGTATTGGCGTCAGCGTGATGCAGTTATCGGCTCAGCAGAAGGGCGTGGTACGACTTGGTTTGTTGCCGATGAAAAATTAGAGATGGCATTACGACATTATCACCGTGGCGGGCTGTTTGCTAAAGTGAATAATGACAGTTATTGGTTTACAGAGTGGAATAAAACCCGTAGTGGGGCTGAGTTAGCATTATTAAAATTATTACGCGATGGTGGCGTAAATGTACCGCGACCAATTGCTGCTCGTGCGGTTAAAAAAGGCGTGGTTTATAAAGCAGATATTTTGGTTGAGAAAATTGCCAACAGCAATGATTTAGTCGCATTACTTCAAACCCAACCATTAGCCACGGCAGTGTGGCGTGATATTGGTGAAATGATTGGTAAAATGCATGATTTGCAAGTCTGTCACACTGATTTGAATGCCCACAATATTTTAGTTGATGCTCAGCAGCAACCATGGCTGATTGATTTTGATAAATGTGGTTGTCGCGACGGTGATGATTGGAAGGTGGATAATCTCGCACGTTTAAAGCGCTCTTTTATGAAAGAAGTCGATAAACGTGCGATTAAATGGCATGAAGATAATTGGACAGCATTGTGTGATGGTTATGCCCATAAAAGTAATCTTCGTATAACTATTGGTTAATTATCATCTAAGTAATGATTAATATTCGTGATGGTTTTCTTAACCGCGCCTTGGTTTTCAATCACTATTTTTTGGCCCTGTGCGCCCATTTGTTGTTGGCGTTGCGGGTCATTAAATAAAATGATCAGTTGCTCTGCAAGTTGGTGACTATTTTGACAGATTTCAATCGCGCCAGTGGCTAATAATTGCTGGGTGATATCTTCAAAATTATAAAAACTTGGGCCTGTTATTGCGGGTTTAGCGACAGCAGCTGGCTCTAATAGATTATGCCCGCCGACCTTTTCACCCACTAAACTCCCCCCCATAAACGTTACATCGGCAGTGGCTAACATTACCAACATTTCTCCCATAGTATCAGCGAGGTAGAGCTGAGTGGTGACTGAAATTGGTGTGTTATCTGTACGACGATGAACCGTTAACCCATATTGCTCTGCAGCTAATTGAGCAACAGTATCAAATCTTTCAGGATGACGCGGCACAATAATCACCATCGCATCAGGATATTGTTGTTGCACTATTTGGTAAGCATCAAGTACTTGTTGATCTTCACCTTGATGGGTGCTCGCAGCAACGAAAATAGGCCGTTGGGCGCCAAGTTGCTGACGAAGATCATGGGCTTGTTCAAAAACACTGTCAGTAATACTGATGTCATATTTGATTGAACCTGTCACTGCGACTTGATTTTTATTAGCGCCAATGGCAATAAACCGTTGGGCGTCATCATCATGTAAACATAAGATTTTATCTATTTTGGTTAACAATTTATGAGTGAAAAAGCCAAACGATTGGTAGCGCTTTGCAGAGCGTTCTGATAAGCGTGCATTAACAATGATCGTTGGAATTTTTTGATGATGAGCACAGCTTAAGGTATTGAGCCATAATTCTTTTTCAACGATAAGAAATAATTTTGGCTTGATAGCTTTTAGAAATCCACGTACACACCACGCAAAATCAATTGGCATGTAGCGGTGTTCAACTAAATCGCCTAATTTTGCTACTTGTTCAGCACCGGTGCTGGTAGTGGTAGTTACTACAATCGTTTGCTTAGGGTGAGCTTTTTTGAGTGCCTTTATTACCGGTACAATAGCAATTGCTTCACCGACTGACGCGGCATGAATCCAAATAGGTTGTTCTGCTGTAAGTAATGGTGGTGTAAAACCAAAATGCTCTTTCCAACGAGTACCAAAGGCGGGTTTTCCAGGTTTGGTGCGGTAAAGCCCCCATAATAATATAGGAGCAGCTAAAGCTAATAGTAGGGTGTAACAAATGCGAACTAGCATGGTTGCTCTACCTGTAACAATAAAGTTCTATTATAACCAGCAATCAAAAATCTTACAGCTTGATGATTCAGCGAATAATTCAGGTAGAATGTTTTATCTTTTATAGACAAAGAGCACAACGATGACTCATTCACCTCAGCGGTACTTAATGTATATTGCTCAAAATTATTCTTTTGCTATTTTACGGCCTTTACAACAAGCGATCTTGAAACAAGGTGGGCAAGTGTGTTGGTTTTTTGAGGGGAATGATGTTGATGGCGATTTTTTACATGCTGAAGAGCAACGATTAGCTTCAGTTGCTGATGTTAAAGCTTGGCAGCCAGATGCTGTTTTTGTACCCGGAAATGTTGTCCCTCGCTGTATACCAGGCTTAAAAGTTGGTGTTTTTCATGGTTTTAATGCTGGGAAGTTAAATCGTCGCGGTAGAGAAGACCATTTTGAAATCCGTGGTTGTTTTGATTTATATTGCACTCAAGGACCAGATACAACTGCGCGGTTTACGCAGTTAGCTAAGCAGTATGGTTTCTTTAAAGTAAAACAAACCGGTTGGCCAATGCTTGATCCGCTATTTACACAGCCTGCATCTAACCCATATTGTGCGGTAGGTGACCCTCGACCAACGGTACTGATGTGTTCAACATTTTCCCGCAATTTAACTTGTGCCCCACATTTATATGAGACAGTTAAAGCATTAGTTGCTACGGGGAAGTGGCGTTGGTTAGTGCAGTTTCATCCTAAAATGGCAGCAGAGACGGTTGCACAATATAAAGCATTGCAAGGCCCGAACTTGACGTTTGTAGAAACCGATAATGTGATTCCTGTTTTGCAGGCGGCAGATGTTATGTTATGTGATACCTCATCGATTTTGTTGATGTTTTTATTACAAGATAAACCTGTTGTTACCTTTAACAACCAACATCCGTTACCGCATTTATTGAATATTACAGCTATAGATGAAGTGGAACATGCGCTCTGTGAGGCATTGACATATCCTGCGGAGTTAATGGCTAATATTAAACACTATTGTCAGCAAATTCATCCCTATCAAGATGGGGGCTCAAGTGAACGAGTTTTAGCTGCGACGAATGCATTACTTGATGATGGTTTACTCGAACTTAAATCCAAACCGCTTAATATCGTACGTGAGTTTAAAATGCGTAAGAAGCTTGGTTATTGGGGACTATAAAATGGCATCATGGCATCGAGAATTAAAAGAACATTTACGTATTATAAAATGTCGCTTTAAGCGTAGAGAGACATTAACTTCCGTAGAAGCTCAAGCTGCTTTATCTGCCTTGACGTTATTATCGGTACCGGAAATGGCTGGTGGAGAGAATAAGGTTATATGGATGTTTTGGGATTCTGGTTTAGAGTCGGCGCCTGATGTTGTCAAGTTGAGTTATGAATCTTGGGTTACTCAAAACCCAGATTATCAGGTTGTTTTACTTGATAATAATACTATTCAACATCAACTCGGATTTGATTTTTTTGCGGTATTTAAAGGGATGACCGTTGATCTTGGTGCTGCAGGTAAGAGCGATCTATTACGGCTGTATTTATTAAATCGTTTTGGTGGTGTGTGGGCAGACGCAACCACTTTTTGTAAACAGCCATTAACGACATGGTTAGACATATCGACTACCGGTTTTTTTTGTTTTCGAGAGAAGCAATCAGATGATCGGCAGTTAGTTTCTTGGTTTTTAGCTGCTCATAAAGGTAATGCAATCATTCAAGATTTATTACAGGTAAGTTTGAATTATTTAACTAAGCCTCGCGAAGTCGTACTTGATATTAGAGGTTTAACTTCAACTCGATTACTCGCTAAAAAGACTGATTTAATAAGTGCAACCGGTAGTGGTAATCTATTACTTGCATGGCTTGAAAAGAAATATTGTGCGCCTTATTTTTGGATGTTTTATTTGTTTAATGACATCGTAAAAAAGCAGCAACATCAATTGGTTTGGCAACAAATCATGTTGAAAAATAATCAATATGCTGAACTTGATGATGATTTTGATGTTTTTTGTGCAAGTGTTGTCGCTAAGCAAACTTATCGAGAAAAATATATAGTACAGCCATTATATCAACAGCGTTATCAATATATGTTGAAGCTGAATAAAGTAAATAAGGAGTTAGTTGATGACAAGTAAGCATTCTTTATCCGTTATATTAATAACAAAGAATGAAGCGGATCGTGTTGAGCTATGTTTGCAATCAATCGCAGGGATAGCTGATGAAATTATTGTATTAGACAGTGGTTCAACAGATGAAACCGTTGCAATTTGTCAGCGCTATACTGATAACGTCACCGTGACCGATTGGCCTGGGTTTGGTAAACAAAAACAGCGGGCATTAGATAAAGCCAGTTGTGATTGGGTATTGTCAATTGATGCAGATGAAGCACTTGATGAGCAAATGCAACAAGCCTTAATTTTATTGTTGGCTCAAGATACGATTACTGCCACAGCATATCGATTGCCGTGGGGAGTGACGCTGTATGGTAAGACGTTAAAATACGGACGTAGTGCACGTTCAGTATTACGTTTATTTAAGCGTGAGGGTGCGCGTTATACATTAGATGAAGTCCATGAAACGGTTATACCTAGCGCAGGAGCCACGGAAGTTCTTAATGGACTGCTATTACATTATACGCATCGTGACTACGGACATGGTCTAGATAAAGCAGCTCAATATGCATGGTTGGGTTCAAAGAAATACCATCGTAAAGGTAAAAAATCTCACGGATTGGCGTTGGCATTAGTACGTGCGATTTGGACGTTTATTTTAATTTATATTATTCGTCGTGGTTTTCTTGATGGTAGTGTTGGCTTTATTGTTGCGATGACTTATGCGCAAGTGAGTTTTAATAAATATGTTGGGTTATGGTTACTTGAACATGATCGTAGTTAATGCATAAAGCAATAAAAGAAGGAGAGTATAAACTCTCCTCTATAAAGTTATTGTAGAGCTAATTTTAGTTGTAATTTAGTGATATGACTAAAAGAGAGTTTATCTATAACATCCTCAGATGGATATATTGGAGTATGAACAAATTGCTTTATTTTATTTGCTAAGGCAATAGGGTCTTGTTTGGGAACAATACCTTGTTGTAGTTCTCCTGTTAATATCTCGGTAACAGGTCCACAATCAGTTGAAATAACAGGAGCACCACAAGCAAGAGCTTCATTTATGACTAAAACAAAGCCTTCTAAATCAGAGCTTAAAACAAAAAACTCACAACGGTTCATCCATTTAAACGGGTTGTTATCAAAACCTTTTAACAGTATTTTTTTATTTAAATTTAACTGATCTATTTTTTTCTCTAGTGCTTTGCGTTGATTACCTTCTCCTAAAATAACTAAAGGAAGGTGGATGTCTGCAAGATGGTAAGCATCGATTAATACATCAAATCGTTTTTGGCGACTTAAGCGACCAACTGCAAGAATAAATTGACCGTCAAAATTTATTTCATCTTTTGATTTTTCTAATAAGTCTTTCTTATCGCATGGATTGTATATTGTTTCTAAACATTTTAATGGAATAGATAACTGCACTGATTTCTTCAATATAGGATCTTTAATAAAATCAGAGACAGTAAAAACCTTTTTATTTGAAAATAATTTTTTGAATAAAAAATTATAATAGATATTATCTTTTTTAGCTAATACATGCGGTAAATGTAAACTATAAACAGCTTGAGATAAATTTATACTATGAAGCCGATTCATTGAACGAGCGCCATTAATAAAAATAGCATCAAAAGGTTGCTGGTTTTTATAATATTCTATAAATATTTTTCTATATACAGTCCCTGCCCATAAATGTTCACTTTGAGGGAAAATTTTACGTAAAATAATTTTATAAAATAAAAAATACAAACCAATAAAAGGGTGCTTATAGAGAAATTCTTTTACTGGTAGTACGTGATACGCGCACGGAAAATCCAATTGAAAATCTAACCCTTCTTCAAGTGCTAATAATGTAACATCATTACCTTGTTGAGCGTAATAACGAGCTGTATCGAGGGTGATTTTTTGAATACCACCACCTTTGAAATTATGTGTGACAAAAAGAATCCGTTCCATAATATATTTAACCTAGCATATGATGTTTAAGCTTAAAAACTAATTTACTTAAGGGTAATTTAAATAGACGTCTCAACTCAAGCTGACGTTGATTTTTATCGATGGTAATTGTCACTGTATTATCGCAATATTTATTATACAATTTTAACCAATCAATGTGGCTATATTCATTAGCTCGTTTTAGTTTACGTTGTGAAATCTTTCTTAAGCCTAATCCCATCGTTTGTGGGTCGGCAATAATAATATTACTGGCTAAAAAACGTTCCCAAATAACAATGTCATGATGATTTATATCAAATCGATGTTTAAGTAATTTTGTATTATCTCGTGCAATATTTTTTAACCAAATTTGACAGTAAGTTTGTTCGGCTTCAAGTGCAAAAGGTGTCCCCGCAACCTTTTGAGCTTGCTGAATGAGCTGCTGTGAAAAATCATGATGATTAAATTCGGGTTGTTGCCAAATTAATTTGAGATCGTCTGTACGACCATAATAAAAGAAATCACTCGGACTCATAATTACACGATGGCCGTGAGAGCTTCGACGAAAAAGATTTGAGTTTACCACCACTTTTTCACTAAAAATTTGCTGGTTTAGCTCTGTTTTAGTAAATTGCTGCTGGATAGTAACAAATTTATTTCCTGTTAAAAAATTATCACTTCGCAATTTAACTGCGTAAGGTGTTGTAACGGCGTCTAATCCCGCTTGAGTTGATAACACTTGACGTTGATAGTTTACATGACAGAAGCCATCTTGGTTTTGCCCCGGATCTTTACTGATGATCAGCTGATCATAATCAAGGCCTGTCAGATCTTGATCTGGCCATGTTGATAAAATAACTTTAGAGCCAGGTAAATGAGTACGAATACTATCGAGACAGCGTTGAGTTATGCCTTCTTCATGATGAGTGCGTCCTTGGTAATTTTGTACTGGGCCTTGAACTACAACTGTAATTTGTTGAAAAGTATTATTCATGAGGTATCTCCAAAAATGCTTCATATTCTTCAGGAATCCCACAAAAAATAACATCGTTATTATCAATCAAATGATAGTGAATTGCATGATTGGCAGTAATAAGATCATTATACAGTGGTGCGATATACAGTTCGCCTTTAGCCCATTCTGCTTGTGGTTTGGCTAAGTATTGTTGATAGGCCTGGTTAAATAATTGGCAATCAGCAAAATAATACAGGCCGGTACTGCATAAATCAGAAATAGGCTCTTTTTCGGCAGTTTTGATTACACGTGATGAGTTTTTATTTTCTGCAAGAGCAAAAGACCAATTATCACCGTGGCCTTTAAATACTTCTAAGTAGCCGTCCCATGCCGCAATATCTTGAGGATAACGGAATTGTGGTCGGAAAGTATCAATATTAAAAATAGTTATTGAGCCTTGATAATCCGGGAGTGATTGTAAACCGAGATAAACAGTTTCTGCTTGGCCTCGTGTAGGCTTATCAAGTACAAAAACATGTGCGTTTTTAATATTTAAGCGTGCAATTTCTTGTTCAATAAATGCGACGGTATTGTAGACATCCCGTACAATAAATAGAAATGGCTCTGTTGCAAAGTAATGAGAAAAACTATTGATAGCATGTGCAAAGAGCGTTTCTCCATGTGCATTTAACATGTATTTAGGTTGCGTAAAGCCAGCATTAAAAAAGCGTGAACTAAGGCCTGCCATTGGAATAACAATCATGATTTTGAATCCAGAATTAATTGATATAAGCGAAATGCATTAGCCATTAATGCTTGTTGACGCTGAGGATCATCAGCATGTAACGGTAACATAGAGAGAAATAATTGAATTTGCATGGCGTATAACGCATTCTCATCTAATTGATAATGCTCTTTTATCAAGGCAATAAATAATTGTTGAATAGGCAAAATATGCGGTGGAATATCAATAGTAAATGAAATCTGTTGTTGTTTTATAGTAACTTTATAGTAACCCGCAATAATCCAATCATATAAGCCTAAAATCGAATGGCTTAGTTTAGCTAAATCATAGCGAGTATCACCGTAGATAGTAAGTTCATCATTCAGATCTATGCCTCGAGGATCAATAGTCTTAATTCGTCCCATTCTAAAATCATATAAAATATTACTAAAACAAAAATCACCGTGTAAAACTGTGGCATGAGTGGTCGTTGTTGGTAAATGTTGTTGACTTACAATGAGTAATTGCTCAAATGATACTGAAAATTGATTGTTATAATGCCACTGTTGTTGGAAATCAAGGTCGTGACTTAAACAATATTCGGTTAAGCGTTGAGTGGTTTTTTCTTCAAATAATGCGCTTAAGCTTGAACCTTGAGCGGTATTTGCTGGAGCAAGATGCTGTTGGCAACTATTAATAAAATCAAAACAACTGTTGAGAACCTGTTGCCATACCAATAGTGGTAATTTAGAAAAAACAAATAATTCATTAAGAGCAGTGTAATGTAGATATTCTAGTCTATAGGATACGTGATCTGCTTGCTGTTGAAAGCCTAAAAATTGAGGTAAAAAAATACGTAATGGTGCAGGGATATGATTAAACCAAAGCGCTTCAGCTAGTATTTTTTGTTTTTTAGTACTTGATTTTGTTATCCATTTTTCATTTATTTCTAATTGATTAAATGCACGTTGAGTAGTGAATTTAGCTTTTGAGCGGTAATAGGTATTTAAATGACCAAAATCAAGCCAATCAGTTACGGGTACGGCAGTTAGACCACACTTTTGATGATAGAAATTTAAGCTTTCAATGAAATCCCAATGTGCCATGGTCAATGATTTGAGTAGTTGCTGCGGATGACTAAAGTGAAAGTAACCACAGACCGCGTGCGTTTTGTTGAGTTGTTCTCGGTTGGTGACAGTATTAAGCCATTGGGAGTTATCATTAGAGATCACTGCCCAATCATAACTATTTTCGACAGGCGCAATTGTAATGATATTTGGGGCTGTCGGTAAATTTGGCAGTAATGTATCACCAAATAAAATACTTAGAGATTGCTCTGGTGTGTAATCAGCGAGGGTAAGAGCCGATACTAGTGATGCGCCAAGGGATAACCCCTCAGGAATGTATAATAATGTGACATGATGATCTGTTAACCATTGTAGGTCATGTGGCTCAGGGGTGAAGTTTTCTGGCACACTTAAATAAATATGTTTATTCGTTGGGGCGCTTTTGACTTGATGCTGAAAAAGACGTCGATTACCAAGAGGTAAAAACGACGGAGGAAGAGCGCCAAACTCAGACTCTAGTTCTTGAGTAATGTAAGCTGCTGACATAATTAAAAACATACTTTTTCCTTATCGAGCAGCTCATTAATTTCATCAAGTGATAATGAGGCAAACTCAGACGGTCGAATGGCTTTATCATCAATATAAAACCCTTCATGTCCGCACCAAGGTTTACCGACTAAAATTTCATCATAAGGAACCTGATGTTTATCTAACCAAGCGCTAATAATAGGTAATGTGTGAATATTAATTTGGCCAACATTACCGTTGTAAGTACGCATATTACGGGCCGTACTAATGGTAATTGTAAAACCTTGATTATGATAATGTTGTAATTGAGTAATGACATCTAAATTAGGTGCGACATTTTCATAATCATTGGTATTGGCTAACGTGATAGTACCATCGAGATCAACAATCAGTTTTTTCATTATAATTGCAGCCTTGCTTATTTTTGTTGAAGAATACGGTTAAAATACGCGATATGGTTGCGTACCGTTTCTGTGGCATTAAATTCATGATCTAATTTCTCTTTTGCTGCGAGACTAAACTGTTGGATTTTATTTTTATCATTAATTAGTTTATTCATCGCTTCTGCAAATGCCGCCGCATCACCAACAGGAACAACATATCCTGTTTTACCATCATCAACTAATTCAGGTGAACCTCCGGTTGTCGTAACGACAGACGTGGTACCATTTGCCATTGCTTCTATAATTGTACGCGGCAGGCCCTCTCCACTGATTGATGGCTGTACTTGAAAATCTGCCATAGCCATAATAGAAGGAACATCTTGACGATGACCGATAATATGAATTCGTTCAGCCATTGGGCTTTGTTTTATTTCATCAAAATATGGTTCAAAACCACTACCGATAAGTAAGAGCTGAAAATCAGGATTCTTTATATGATGGGTCGCTTCAATCAGTACTGATATACCTTTACTGGGTCTAACATGTGCAGCACACACAGCGATAATGTCATTATCTGTAAGGTTAAAACTGGCACGTGTGGTTGGATCAACGTTATACCATGCTAATTGGTGTCCTTTATAAATAGTTACCACATTATCTGGATTACATAGAACATGTTGGCGTACATCATCACGGACAGCGTTTGAAACACAAATAACACCTTGGACTTTGGGATGAAGATGGGTGAGATAAGCGGTTGGATCATGACGATATAATCCTCCCGTTGTTCCACGGTAAGTGATCATTTTCGCTTGAGTACCTATGCAAGCAAAAGCCGCATTAGGAATTGTTTTTGAATTAAATCCATAGCAAATATCGTAGCTACCGGTTTTAAGTTCATGATGTAACGTACGTATGGTTTTAGGACAAATTTTCTTGGTTGGATAACAATCAATGATTTTGACGCCATGGTCACGAAAGCGAGCGACATAGTCAGCATCTCCTTGGGTTGCAACGGTTACTTGATGTCCTTGCTTCACCATTTGAATTAACATTTCCGCCTCAGGGCGAACGCTGTTCCATGCGTGGTGATATGAGCTAGCAACTAGAATTTTCATTGTTATCTCTTGAATGTCATTTTAAAAATGAACTTAATGTTGTAATACTCGCGACGGATTAATTCTTGAAAATTGAATACTTCACGTTTTATTTTACAAGATAGGCTGCGAGGTGCTCGTTTCCCATAACCAATATCAGAATCAAAAGCAGGATCATTGGTTAAGCACGCTGGTACTGTACCATAGCATTCTAGGTGATTTACCCAAAAACGATCCATATAAATATCGACGGCCATATACCATTTGTTTGAATTTTCTAATAATTTTTTAGCACCTACAGGGGTGAGTAAATACCCAGTAGCGCTCATATGGCCTTTACTGAATTTATAAATGCTGGTATGCGGTAAGATCATTTGTTTCAGTTTAAAAAAATTCGGTCTTTTGTTATCGAATAAACGAATACACTCATATTTTTTTGTCAATAATGGCATGTTATTGATAATATCCATAAACGGTTTTGGATAAATAAGTGCGTCATCTTCTAAAATAATAATTGGTTGATTTAATTCAATACACTTTTGCCATAATAGGTAATGACTGGCATAACAACCTAGTTGGCCTTTACTGAGTGATTTACCTCGATATGCTTGGCTCAATTGATCATCATACATAGCGAATAAGGGGTGATTATCTTTGTGGCCATTAACGGCATCAAAAAATTGATAGGTAAGACCTAATTTATCTAATTGATGACTAATATTTTCTTTACGGTGTACTGATGATGGAATATTGATAATAAAAATATTAGTCATGATCTACATGCTCATTGTTTGATGTTGAAGTAAAACATCCAAGCCAAAAAATATACATAAAAATAGTTTGGCCGTGATTAAGAGGTACATCAGTTAAGGAAGCAACTGCGAATAGAGATACTAAACTGATGGCTATATAACGTTGTAGTGTTGAGGTGTTCTTTAATGGGCATAATGGCAGCACTAATAAGAAAATGAGTAGTATTAAGCCAATAATGCCTTTTTTAACAACATAATCAACATATTGATTATGAAAATGTGGTGGTTGGTTAATATATAAATAGTTAGAAATACGCTTTTGATTATATAGTTTATCTAGTACTTTTAAATATTGATTACCTTGGCCTAACAGCTCATGATGTTCTATGATCATTGGCGCTGATTGCCACATTTGTAGTCGTAAACCAAAGGATGTATCTAAATCCCCTGATTTGATGTTGCTATATTCTTGTTGTGTTTGTGATAGTCGTTGAGAAATTAGAGGTTTACTTATAACTGAAACTCCAGCGATCACAGCAATAGCGACAATAGTACTACGCCAAGTGATTTTTATTTTTTTCGTGGACATAAAAGTTATGAATATAACGGCAAGGGCAAAGAGATAACCGAGCCAAACACCTCTACTTTCTGTAATTATTAGAGCATAACTGCTGAGTATAAAGGCCAAGAATGTAATTGTTTTTTCTTTATTGTTTGTCGATGTTAGACAGAGACTTAAAGCAATTACACTAATACCTGCAATTAAAGTACCATAAGGTATTGCATTTATGGGCCAAATTGAACGATCCCAATGCATGTAAATCATACAATAATAAGCAAAGCAAAAACTGATGACAGCACTAATAACTGTCAGAGTAATGATTACTTTTTTTGTTAGTTGTGATGAAGGGAAAATAGCCACGAATAGTGTTGCTGTAATAAAAGCTCTTATTTCACGAGAGCTTAGGCCATGGTAATAATATGAGAATAAAAAGTAGCCACAAATTATAAATAATAACCATAATATTTTATTGGTTGATAGATTGTTTTTTAATGTTGTAAAACCATAAACAAGAAGTGTGGTTATTAAAGATATAATAACCATGGCAACCATTGTTTTGTCGCCATTGCGTAATATTAACATTCCACTAGAAAGCCAAATAAAAGGTAATAATATTAATCCATTAATTAAATACTTTTTAAACATATTATTCTCAATTATAAGGCTTTTCATTAGTATTAGGACGCGTCTTCAACAAGCGTAGAATCCACATATATTGTTCTGGACGCTGATTAACATATTGCTCAATACATTGGTTCATCATTCGTGCATCTTGCTCTTCTGTTTCTGCAGGGAAGGGTAGCGCTGGATAAAAATCCAATTCATACATTCCTGTTTCACTATTATACATCGCAAACAGCGGTACAATTTTGGCACGGCTTAATTTTGATAGTCGACCTAAGCCTGCCATTGTGGCTTTAGTGGTACCAAAAAAATCCACAAACACACTGTGCTCTGGCCCTAAATCTTCATCGGGTAGGTAATAGCCTAAGTAGCCTTCACGCACAGATTTAATAAAAGGTTTGATGCCGCCACTACGTTCATAGACACGGCCGCCGTATTGCACCCGTTGGCGATGCATCAACCAATCTGATACTGGGTTTTTTTGCTTTTTTGCCATCGCAGATACAGGTAACCCACGTGAGGCTAGCAGTACCGCAGGAATATCAATCGCCCACGTATGCGGGACTAATAGAATAACACTTTGTTGTTGCTCTGTTAGGCTGGTGAGATTTTCCATGCCGCGAATAATGGTATGTTGCTCAAGCCAAGTTTTATTGCGTACCGATAGTGCTGCGAAACCAGATAGAAAGCTGCCTGCGGTGATCAAATTTTGCAATAAAATTTGTTCTCGCTCTGCTTCTGATTTTTCAGGGAAACACATTTTAAGGTTAACTCGAGCACGATGATTAGCACCACTTTTTAGTTTAATGGCTTGTTTGGCAAAAACGGTCGCCAGTGAACGGCGTACGTTATGGGGCAGTAAACTCAATAGTGAAGCAATCATCACTGCGAGCCATGTTCCCCAATAGCGAGGATGCACAAAAGACCACTCAAACTGAGGGTTATAGGCTTGCTTGTCGTAATGGTTTTTAGTCATATAAATTACGTCTATCTCACGAAGTTATAGTGTTGGCGAATACCATGCCACAGTGTATTTGGGTACGTATGACTTAGTCGTTATTATGGCCGTTTAGTGATATTCGACCAGTATTAAATAGAAGCTAAATGATAATTAATTAAATCATTTGCTTTACATATTAATCTCAGTAGTCATTTATTTGATAATGATTAATGCCATTCATTGGGTTAGATAAGGCATGGATTTTATTGTTCCTACTAAGATGATAAATACTAAATTATGATAACATTATATGTAGTGCAAGGGCGAAGGATGATAATAATATGAAAACCCGCGATCGAATTATTCATGCAGCATTGGCGTTGTTTAATGACCATGGTGAACCCAATGTAACCACTAACCATATTGCTGCCGATTTAGGGATCAGCCCTGGTAATTTGTATTATCATTTTCGCAATAAAGAACAAATTATTCATTGTATTTTTGATCAATACGCTATTGATTTAACCATCAGTTTTGAGCCAGTTGATGTCGCTGAAGTTGAAGCAATAGAAGATAGTTTGCTGCGTTATCTCGATGCGGTGTTTCTATTGATGTGGCGTTACCGTTTTTTCTATGCCAATTTGCCTGATATCTTACGCCGAGATGCTGCTTTACAAGCTAAATATCTGGCGGTGCAAACGCAACTTCAGGTTAATATTAGTCAAATTATGATTAATTTTCGTGATGCAGGTCTGATTGCATTAGCGGATGTTGATCTTAAAGTATTGGCTGATACGTTAAAATTGGTGGCTTCATCATGGATCAGTTATCAAACAACTCAAGTAGCGGGCGCTAAAATAACTCAAACAGTGATTTACCACGGTGTGCAACAAATGTTGAATATAGTGCGCCCATTAGCAACCGAGCTAGGTCAACAGCGGGTAGCGATATTGCAGCACCATTATTTAGAACAAGAACAAAAGTATTTAGAGCAAGAACAAAAAATGATGACAGGTGAGTTATAACTGCAAAAGGTTGGTCTTATGACCAACCTTTTTCGTTGTAGTGGCTATATTAACGTTGTAGCCATGGACGCGGATCAACTGGAGTGCCTTTACGGCGGATCTGGAAGTACAATCCAGGTTGCTCTTGGCCACCACTGTCACCCACTAAGGCTATTGGTTCACCCGCTTGCACGGTGTCGCCAATTTTCTTAAGTAGTGTCTGGTTATAACCATAGAAGCTCATATCACCTTTGCCATGATCAATCGCGATCATCAGGCCATAACCTCGCAGCCAATCAGCAAAGACCACTTTACCTGAGTAAATAGCTTTTACTTGGCTCCCAAGAGGTTGACTGATCACCATTCCTTTCCAATGCAACTCACGTTGTAATGGTGCACCATAATTATGAATAATTGGTCCTCGCAGTGGCCATATTAGCTTGCCTTTGTGACTCGCGAGTCCATCCATCGGTACTTGCATTTTAGCGTAGCGTGCATTGAGCTGTCTGGCTTGCGCTTCTGCAATGGCTTTCGCTTTTGCTTCTTTAGCTGCGGCTATTCGAGCTTGCGCTTCAGCTTCTGCTCTCGCTCGTGCAGCGGCTTCCGCTTTTGCGCGTGCTTCAGCTTCTGCTTTCGCTTTTGCTATTGCTGCTAACATGTTTTGTTCATCTGCACGTAAGTCGGCTAATGCTTCAGTGCTGGTTTGGATTTGCGATTTTATTTTATTGAGCGTCAGTTGGCGCGATTGTTGTTGGCCATCAAGCTGCTGTTTCTGCTGATTAAGCTCAGTGAGTGCTTGTTGTTGCTCTGTTTTTTGTTCAGCAAGAGTATGGATTTTAAGCTGTAATTCGGTTTTGGTCGCATCGAGTGCATCAATAGCACTGGCGCGCGCTTTACTGACATACTCGGCATAGGTTGTCATTCGATCTAATTTGGCCGAGTTTTCGCCACTGAGAAGGTTAGCGATATCACTGTTATTACCTTGACGATATTGTGCGTTAATCAGGGTTTTTAGGACGTCAAGTTGCTGTTGTTGCTGTTGTTGTAGCTGCAACTGTTGTTGTTCGAGCTGAGTAATTGACTGTGTTATTGTCGCTAACAAGTCATTAGTTTGGTGGATTTTATTAGCAGTTTGAGCGATATCCAGTTCGTGTTGTTTAAGTTGTTTTTGTAAGGCGGCATAGGTTTGCTGCTTACTGTCGAGCTGATTTTTTTGGCGTGATATTTCCTGTTTTACGCCATCAAGCTGTTTTTGACTGGATGCTGCACATGGGGCTGCAAATACCACGCATAGAAAAGCGCCAGTGCATAAAGCACTGGCGCGGATTTTTAGGTTGAGGTGTCTATTGATAATATCCCGCATGAGATAATTATTTCAGATTGTATAGCACCTGACCAGACATCTCTGCAGGGATTTCGATATCTGTTAGCGATAGCATTGTTGGCGCTAGATCAGAAAGCTTACCGCCAGACTTAAGATCGAGGTTTTTATTACCTACGTAAATTAATGGTACTGGTAAGTTAGTGTGTGCAGTATGAATGCCACCCGTTTCAGGGTTAACCATCATTTCAGCGTTACCATGATCGGCAGTAATTAATAACTGGCCATCCATTTCTTTGATTGCAGCAACAACTTGACCAATACAGCTATCGAGTGCTTCACAAGCTTTAACGGCAGCATCATAAACGCCAGTGTGACCAACCATGTCACCGTTAGGGTAGTTACAGATAATAACGTCAAATTCGCCACTCTTAATTGCAGCAACTAATTTTTCAGTTAGCTCTGGTGAGCTCATTTCTGGTTGAAGATCGTAAGTCGCTACTTTTGGTGATGCAACCAGTGAACGTGACTCACCATCAAACTCGTCTTCTTTACCACCGTTAAAGAAGAAAGTAACGTGAGCGTATTTTTCAGTTTCAGAAATACGTAGCTGTTTTTTGCCTTTCTTCGATAGCCACTCACCTAATGTGTTTTCTAGGCTAGCCGGTGCAAAAGCAGTGGTTAGTTCAATATCTGCTGCGTATTGAGTTAACATCACAAAGTCAGCTAATTGCGGGAACTGCGCGCGCGCAAAGCTAGTGAAGTTAGGCTCAAACGTACGGGTAATTTCACGCGCACGGTCAGCACGGTAGTTCATGAAGATAACGCTATCGCCATCAGCCATAATAGCAGCTTCTTGGCCTTCAGCACGTAGTTCTGTTGCTTTAACGAACTCATCGTTTTCGCTACGCTCGTAAGCTGCCGCTAGACCTTCTGTTGCATTAGCGAACGTAAATTCACCCTTAGCAGCAGTAAGTAGGTTGTAAGCTACTTCAACGCGATCCCAGTTATTATCACGATCCATTGCGTAGTAACGACCAACTAGAGAGGCTGTACGACCTTTACCTAGTTTTGCAAATAGGGCATCAAAACGCTCAAGTGAGTGTTGTGCGCTACGTGGTGGTGTATCACGGCCATCAAGGAAAGCATGCAGGTAAATTTTCTCTGCGCCACGCTTTGCTGCCATTTCAATAGCAGCTGCAATATGGTCTTCGTGGCTGTGTACGCCACCAGGAGAAACTAGACCTAGAATATGAACCGCTTTACCAGTATTTACTGCTTTATCAATTGCATTAACTAATGCTTCGTTTTCAAAAAACTCACCATCACCAATTGCTTTCGTAATACGAGTAAGATCTTGATATACCACACGGCCTGCACCGATATTAGTATGGCCAACTTCAGAGTTACCCATTTGACCTTCAGGTAGGCCGACTTCTAGACCTGATGCGGCAATAAGCGTATTAGGATTGTTCGCCATTAACTCATCCATTACGGGTGTGTTAGCGTTTGCAATCGCGTTATTAGCGTTATCTTCGCGGTAGCCCCAGCCATCTAGAATAACAAGTGCAAGTGGTTTCTTGGCAGACATATCCTGTCCCTCTTCGAATTAATAAAAATACATGAATTACCTTAATAGGCGCACTGTATTAAACACCCTTTAAGGTAATTGATATAATAATTATCATGATTTTACTACAAAAGCACATTAAAGCAGTAGGGTTAGATACAACTAAATCATCGCTAGTGAGTTTATACTGTCAGTCGAATATAGGCATTTATTGATCAAAGTGTAAGCCCTAGATCACAGTTTTTTTCTATTTCATTGATAGGTCATCAGTCAATAAGCTTTTATACTCAAGGATGCTGTTACAAGATCAGCAACCTAGGTATACTCACACTCATTTTTTTAGACCGTAATATCATGGCTTGCAATAGTGAATCATGACAATAGAGTAAAGTAAATGCATCAATATATTGAATTTTTAACTAGTAACCCTGTTTTATCATTAGCTTGGATTGGTATCGTAATTGCACTGATTAGCATGATGGTAAAAGAGAAAAATGCTAAATACAAAACGATTAGTATTAATGAAGCGACCACTTTAGTGAATTCTGAAGAGGGTATTTTTCTTGATATTCGTAATCGCGATGACTTCCGTAAAGGTCATATTGTCGGCTCAGTTCACATTTTACCAAGCCAAATTCAACGTCAAAACACCCCAGAGCTTGAAAAACACAAAGCTGCCCCAATTATTGTTGTATGTAAGACAGGTCAGACGGCACAAGAGACAGCAAACCAGCTTAGCAAAGATGGTTTTACTAACGTCAATGTTTTAAAAGACGGTCTTATTGCTTGGAATGAAGCAAACTTACCGCTTGTTGCAAGTAAGAAAAAATAATCTTATTCAAGGTGGTTTTGCAGCCTTATTGGGTGTGAAATAACGATCTAAATTAATGCAGCCTGTGGAATACACAGTTGCTAGTGTAATTAATAGCTCGTGGTAGCGAGTATTTATAAAGGACTCCAAAAATGGCTGAAGCAGCAAATACCGAAGCACAACAAAACTTCCAAATTCAACGCGTATTCCTAAAAGATGTGTCTTTTGAAGCGCCAAACTCACCTGACGTATTCCAAAAAGAATGGAATCCAGATGTGAAATTGGATCTTGATACTCAAAGCCGTGAATTAGCTGAAGGCGTATATGAAGTAGTACTTCGTCTAACCGTAACAGTGAAGAACGAAGAAGAAAATGCGTTCTTATGTGAAGTACAGCAAGCTGGTATTTTCACAGTTGCAGGTATGGAAGCACCACAACTAGCACATTGCCTAGGCGCATTCTGCCCGAACATTTTGTTCCCATACGCGCGTGAAACAATTTCTAGCCTAGTGGTTAAAGGTACGTTCCCACAATTGAACTTAGCACCAGTAAACTTTGATGCTTTATTCATGAACTACCTAGAAAACCAAGCTGAAGCAAATACTGCTAATTCAGAAGCTTAATTTGTAAAAGTGACCAATATGATGAACGTTAATAATACGATTTCGATGGCAGTGTTAGGCGCTGGATCTTACGGTACAGCATTAGCAATTGCATTATCCAGAAATGGTGCCAATGTCATTTTGTGGGGCCATGAGCCTCAACATATGGCGCAATTGGAAATCGATCGTGCCAATGAAGCGTTTCTTCCTGGGGTGAGTTTTCCTGATTCGCTGATTTTAACGTCAGACTTACAAGCTGCTGTCGAAGGTAGTCGTGATGTGTTGGTGGTAGTACCAAGCCATGTTTTTGGTGGAGTACTTGCGCAAATGAAACCTTTTTTACGTCCAGACTCTCGTATCTGCTGGGCAACCAAAGGACTTGAACCTGACACTGGGCGTTTACTTAAAGATGTTGCAGTTGAAGTTTTGGGTGAACATATACCGTTAGCGGTGTTGTCTGGGCCGACGTTTGCTAAAGAGCTCGCGGCGGGTATGCCAACAGCGATTGCAGTTTCTTCACCTGATAGTGAGTTTGTCGCTGATCTGCAACAAAAAATCCATTGCGATAAGACATTCCGTGTTTATAGCAACAGTGATTTTATTGGGATGCAGCTTGGTGGTGCGGTTAAAAATGTGATCGCGATTGGCGCTGGTATGTCGGACGGTATTGGCTTTGGTGCTAATGCTCGTACAGCTTTGATCACCCGTGGTCTGGCTGAAATGTGTCGTCTAGGTGCTGCGCTTGGGGCACAACCAGAAACCTTTATGGGAATGGCTGGTCTTGGCGATTTGGTACTGACATGCACCGATAATCAATCGCGTAACCGCCGTTTTGGTTTAGCACTTGGTCATGGTTGCAGTGTTGAGCAAGCTCAGCAGGATATTGGTCAAATTGTTGAAGGTTATCGCAATACTAAAGAAGTGTGGTTATTGGCTCAACGACATCAAGTTGAAATGCCAATTACCGAACAAATTTATCAAGTACTGTATCTTGGTAAAGATGCTCGAGAAGCAGCAAAAGATTTACTCGCACGTGAGAAAAAGTACGAATAAAGTTGCTTGTTGAGGGTGATAACTGGTATCTATTAGATAACGCGAGCTTAGGCTCGCGTTATTTTTTATAACTGTACTAAAATACAATAAAGTTCAGTTTTCTGGTTGTGATAGTTATTCTACAAGTGTCACCAATTAACTAATTATTAAAATAATGAGTGAGGCAGAGGGACTCGTGAAGGAATGTCAGCAATATCAATTATGGCAAGCGATCGAGCAGGAAGCACGACTGCAAGCCGAACAAGAACCTATGCTTGCGAGTTTTTATCATGCCACCATAATTAAGCATGAAAACTTAGCATCAGCATTGAGTTATATCTTAGCCAATAAACTGGCAACACCATCAATGCCAGCGATGGCGGTACGTGAAGTAATAGAAGAAGCCTTCGTTAGTGATAGTAATATTGTTGAGGCTGCAGCCTGTGATATTCGCGCGGTTGTTGAGCGTGATCCCGCGATTGATGCTTATTCTATTCCATTACTTTACCTTAAAGGCTGTCATGCTCTGCAAGGCTATCGAGTTGCTAATTGGCTCTGGAAGCAAAATCGTAGAGCGCTAGCCGTTTATTTACAAAATCAAATATCAGTGGCGTGTCAGGTGGATGTTCACCCTGCGGCTAAGATAGGCTGCGGCATTATGTTTGACCATGCCACTGGGATTGTCATTGGTGAAACGGCAGTTATTGAAGATGAAGTTTCTATTCTACAAGATGTCACCTTAGGCGGTACTGGTAAAGAAAGTGGTGATCGCCACCCTAAAATTCGTCAAGGGGTGATGATAGGTGCGGGTGCCAAGGTGCTTGGTAATATTGAAGTTGGTGCTGGAGCTAAAATTGGCGCTTGCTCGGTGGTATTAGAAGCAGTGCCACCCCATACAACGGTTGCTGGTGTACCTGCAATTGTGGTTGGCCGACCGAAGACTGCCAAACCTGCGACAGAAATGGATCAACAATTTAATGGTGCTAACGAAGTATTTAATAATATTGATTAAATAACAAATTATTAGTATCACTATCTAAAAAGGCGATCACAAGATCGCCTTTTTGATAGATATAAATGGGTAATGCTAACTAAATAGCGCCACCAAAGTCTAACTGACGCCAGGCTTCAAAAGCAATAATTGCTACCGCATTTGAGAGGTTTAAACTGCGGCTATCGGGTTGCATTGGTATCCGTAATCGTTGCTCTAACGGTAAGCTGGCAATAAATTCAGCCGGTAAACCGCGAGTTTCTGGACCAAATAACAATACATCACCTTCAGCAAACGTTGCATTAACATGATAGTTAGTGGTTTTAGTGGTACAAGCAAAAATTCGACGCCCCGCCATTGCTTCCATAAAAGCCTCGAAGTTTTTATGGCGATAAACATGGGTCAGGTCGTGATAATCTAAGCCAGCACGGCGCAATTTCTTTTCTTCTAAATCAAACCCTAGTGGCTCAATTAAATGTAAATTAGCACCACAATTAGCACTAAGGCGAATAATATTGCCAGTGTTGGGGGCGATTTCGGGTTCGTATAACGCAATATCAAACATAGTTATTCTGCTTTATTTAGTGCCAAAGAAGCCATATTGTGACAAGCGTAACGTCAACAAGCAATCATCTTTGTACGTAAGCTAAACCTTAGTGCTTAACGAGCGAGAGGTAATGTCATGCTGATTCGTAATCCACCGAGTGGGCTTGAAGTCGCTTTGATGCTACCACTATGCTGGCGGAGTGCACTTTCTGTTATTGCCAGCCCTAATCCCGTTCCACCACTACTACGATCGCGGGCGGTTGAAACGCGATAAAAT
Organism: Photobacterium kishitanii; assembly: GCF_000613045.3. Lineage (NCBI taxonomy): Bacteria > Pseudomonadati > Pseudomonadota > Gammaproteobacteria > Vibrionales > Vibrionaceae > Photobacterium > Photobacterium kishitanii. The sequence goes on from NZ_LN794352.1 coordinate 250,246, forward strand.
GGCCTAAAAATGTCATCAAGTTCATCATTTGGTACCCCTTCACCATTGTCATCGATAGTGATTAATAATTGTTGTGGCTGGTGGGTAAATGTAATCTCAATGACATCATCACCATATTTAATGGCATTACGGATCACGTTCTCTAGCGCACTGATCAATAAGTTAGGATTGCCTTTGAGTTGCCAATTTTGGAGATGATTATAGGTTAAGGTTTTATGGTGCTGCTCAGCTTCAAAGCGGGCATCTTCTAACATTTCATACCAGAGGCTATGGCTATCGACTATTTGTTGCTGTTGGTGGCTATTAACTTGCATCCGTGACAATTCTAATAATTCACCGATCATTTTCTCTAGCCGTTCAGCTTCGGTATCTATTCTTGATAGTTCGCTGCTTTGGCCTTGCTTTCGTTGTGCCAGAGCTGTTGCCATACGGAGCCTAGTTAATGGTGAGCGTAATTCATGGGAAATATCCGATAACAACCGCTGCTGACCACTAATAATGTTATTAAGCGCATCGACCATTTGGTTAAAGCTTGCTCCTGCTTGCTTAAATTCTTCCGGCCCTTGTTCTAAGGTTGGATCCGCTGCAAATTCACCGCGGGCAACTCGCTCCGCTGCTTGTTGTAGTCGTCGTGCCGGACGCGTTACTGCCCATGCTAGCCATAATAGGAACGGGGTGCTGACTAGCATAGTAACCAGTAATAGTTTAAATGGCTTATCCATTATTTGGACGAAAAATGGCGGTGCGCCACGCCAAACTTGACCGCTATACATAAATAGCGGTTGTTGCTCGGTAGTGATCACAAAAGGGCCAGCAATCAGCCAGCGGCCATAAAGTCGTTGTTGAGGCTTATCTGGGTTATCTGCGATAGTAATAAAATTCCGCAGTGCTTTAGTGTGTTTTTGAGGCGCAATAATATCGCCCTCGACAGTCGTGAAGTAGAGCTGACTATTATGGCTATCTCGGCGTTTTGTTAGTGCTTTCACGCGTGTGATGAGCTTGGCATAGCTGAGTGAGTGATGGTTGTCTAAGCGTTGGTTAACTTGTAATGCTTGTGATTGCAGCCGTTGTAATTGATGGTCGGGGATCGGTTGTACTGAGCGAGGATCGTATTGAAACATCAGTACGAGTGTGACCACAACCACTAAGAGTGTGGTCCAGAAAATAGCAAAGATACGCCCGTAAAGGTGCGTAAAGCCGGGCACTCTCATTACATTGCCTCAACCAATAAATAGCCTTTGCCACGCAGAGTTTTTATCAGTGGTTTGCCGTCACTGCGCACCGGTAATTTTTTGCGTAAGTTTGAGACATGCATATCAATCGCGCGATCAAATTGGGCGAGACGTTTTCCAAGTACTTCAAGACTGAGCTCTTCCTTGGCAATAATTTTACCTGGGTGCTGCACAAAATAGCTCAGCAGAGCTAACTCAGTACCTGTCATTTCAATCGGTTGCTGATTACATAGCACTTCTTGTCGGCCGGGGTAAATCGTTAGATCTTGATAAACAAGGCACTCGCTATTACTGGTTTTGGTATCAGTATTTGCTTGGGTACGCCGTAGTACCGCGCGCATACGAGCGAGCAACTCACGATCGCTAAAAGGTTTAGGTAAATAGTCATCGGCGCCGAGTTCCAATCCAAGCACTCGATCAATTTCATCACCTTTGGCGGTTAGCATCATTACTGGCGTGGTATGTTTTTCTCGCAAGCGGCGTAACATTTCAGTGCCATTCATTTTCGGCATCATTACATCAAGTAAGATCAAATCAATACTGCTATCGATTTTTTCTAAGCCTTCAATACCATTGTTAGCTTCTTCAACCTCAAAGCCTTCTAACTCGAGAATATCTTTAAGGAGTGCGGTCAGTTCTATATCGTCATCGACTAAGAGAATTTTTGCCATCGTGAAGTCCTAAAATGTAATGCGATCATCCAATTAAGTGGCTTTAGTATCGCTAATCTTTGTCTGTACGCCAAGTTAAGTTGTCTTAGCTTTACGCTAGTTTACGTTTGCTAGACAGCGTTTTACCTTCCACACGCTATGATAATCATCAAGCCATACAATACGGCGATTTTTCAAATAATAATGCTGGAGAAACCACAATGAAAATATTTAATAAAACAATTGTTATCGCGATGGCATTACCATTAGCGTTGGGCTCTATGTCAGCCTTTGCGGGTCAAGATCATCATGACGGGATGAAGAAAGGTCATCATGGCGGTAAGCTTTTTAGTCAGTTAGATCTAACGGCTACCCAAAAACAAGAAATGAAAACGCTACGTCAAGCCAATCGCAGTGAGTACAAAGCACTACGCGCTGAAAATCATAAAGTGATGCGAGCTGAGCAGCAACAACTTGAAAAGCTAGTTTTAGCGAGTAATTTTGATGAGTCAGCAGTACGTGCTGTGGCTGAAAAAATGTCGCAGCAGCAGGTTGAACGTCGAGTTGCGATGTTAGAACAGCGCCATAAAATGCTGAATATTCTAACCTCAGAGCAAAAGCAAAAATATGTTGAGCTTAAGCAACAGCAGTCAGAAAAACATTTTATGCGTCTGGAAGCTAAACAACATCACTAATTAGGGTGAGTTAAGTGTTATGCAGTGCTCATTAGCCATAGTCTCTACTATGGCTTTTTTTGTTTTTGATATTAAGTTTATTATTTGATGGTTTTTTTTAGATCTTTGCTCTGAAATAGTATGAGAACAAGGCAGTAATTGTATTTTTATGATAGGTTTTGTTATTAATTTTTATTATAAAACGGCTATACTGCGTGATATTAATTATCGCCTTCATTTCCTCAATCATTAATGCCGTCACCTATTATTAGTTATTATAGGTTTATTCAAAAAATTATAAAAATAATCATGATGACGGATTATGAGTATTGGCCGACGGGGAAGTGACGAGCTAGCGTGATATGAATCAACAAACTATTTCATTAAAATTGTAATACTTCTACATAAGTAGAAAAGTTTCAGTTTTCACGAACACAGTATGATAGTTATCAACTGTGATACCGAGTGGGGGAACCTCGGTATATCGTGCTGGATTTGATTTTTCAATTCCCAAAGTCAGAGGGTAACCATGATTAAGAAGATTGGTGTTTTGACCAGTGGTGGTGACGCACCTGGTATGAATGCAGCGGTTCGCGGCGTAGTTCGTGCAGCGTTGACAGAAGGTCTAGAAGTTTACGGTATTTATGATGGCTACCAAGGTCTATATAACAACTGTATTAAACAGCTTGATCGTCAAAGTGTCTCCGATGTGATTAACAAAGGCGGTACATTTTTAGGTTCAGCACGTTTTCCTGAATTCCGTGAAGTAGAAGTTCGTGAAAAAGCGATTGAGAACCTAAAGTTGCACGGTATTGATGCATTAGTTGTTATCGGTGGCGATGGCTCATACATGGGCGCGAAGAAGCTAACTGAAATGGGTTACCCTTGTATTGGTATTCCAGGAACAATTGATAATGATGTTGCTGGAACTGATTACACAATCGGTTACATGACGGCAATGAATACCGTTATTGATGCAATTGACCGTTTGCGTGATACGTCATCTTCTCACCAGCGTATTTCGATTGTAGAAGTAATGGGCCGCCATTGTGGTGATCTAACCCTAATGTCAGCGATTGCTGGCGGTTGTGAGTACATCATTACTCCTGAAACGGGTCTTGATAAAGATAAGTTGATCACTCACATCAATGAAGGTATCGCTAAAGGTAAGAAGCACGCTATTATCGCGATCACAGAGTTAATGACAGATGTTAACGCTCTGGCTAAATTCATTGAAGCTGAAACGGGTCGTGAAACACGTGCTACCGTATTAGGTCATATCCAACGTGGCGGTCAGCCAACAGCGTTTGACCGTGTATTAGCATCACGCATGGGTGCTTATGCCGTTGAGCTGTTACAGCAAGGTGAAGGCGGTCGTTGTGTTGGTATTCAGTGTGAAAAACTGGTTCATCACGATATTATTGATGCGATTGAAAATATGCGTCGTCCAGTACGTAACGATTTATACGAATTGGCTGAAAAGCTGTTCTAAAATTACGTTATTAAGCTACTGAAATTACTAAGGTCGATATTGATATCGGCCTTTTTTTATGACTTTTTATTGAGGTTGTGATTAGCGTTAATAAAAAGGCCACCCGTAGGTAGCCTTGATCTAATCAATCATGAAGAGAGATTATTTTTTTGCTTCAGCCGCTGCTTTTGCTATTGCTGCAAAGCTTTCAGCGTCAAGTGCTGCACCACCAACTAGCGCACCATCGATGTCTGGTTGTGCAAAGTATGCCGCAGCATTTTCAGGCTTAACAGAACCGCCGTACTGGATAACAACGTTCTTCGCAACATCTTCGCTCTTAGCGGCAATGTGTGCACGGATTGCTGCGTGGATGCGTTGTGCATCATCAGCTGTTGCTGCTTTACCAGTACCGATAGCCCAGATTGGTTCGTAAGCGATGATTGCACCGTTTAGCGCTTCAACACCTTGAGTGTTGATAACTGCGTCAAGTTGACGAGCACAAACTGCTACTGTTTCACCAGCTTCGTTTTGTGCTTCTGACTCACCAATACATAGTACAGGAGTTAGGCCGTTTTCTTTTAGGAATGCGAATTTCTCAGCAACGAACGCATCAGACTCGTGGTGGTATTCACGACGCTCTGAGTGACCGATGATGATGTGGCTTGCGCCGAATTCTTTTAGCATTTCTGGTGAGATATCACCAGTGAATGCACCGCTGTTGTGTAGATCAACGTTTTGAGCACCAAGAATGATTTTGCTATCAGCTTTGCTTAATAGCTGCTGTGCTAGATCTAAGAACATTACAGGTGGTGCGATTGCAACATCAACACCTTCAACACCGTTAAGTGCAGCATCAAGACCTTTAATCAGGCCAGAGACCATTTCCTTGCTACCGTTTAGCTTCCAGTTACCCATAACCACAGGATGGCGCATAGCTTTTCTCCAAATTTAAATGATGTAATTAACTTAACTGCGTAAAAATATACCAGTCGGAACTGAATTTTTACTGTCCAAAATCATTAATGTGCTCGGTTGTACCCTTTTCGAGACAAAAAGTGAACTACAAATAGAGGAATATTGCAATATATTCGTTTTTTTGTCGCTTTTTTGTAACGTTTTGGCTGGATCACCCGTCTTGGGCGAGTAATGATTTTATCATTTTAATGGCAGTATTTTTGCCTGTTGTTGCGGTGATTGTGATTGGAGTACTTGGCTGAAACGCTGTAATTGACGTTGTAATTCTTGTTGTAACAGAATGTTGGTATGGAGGGGGTTTTTGGCGTGGCTAATGAGTCGATCTATATGACTTTGTTGAGCTCGTAATCGCGGTTGCATCGCAGGGCTGGCTTGATTGATGGTTTGTTCAATTAGCCGCTGGCGTAATAATGTGAACTGTTGTGGATCTGTCGCTGCGAGGTGCACCAGTTGGTCAAAATTAGGCAGTGATTGCATTCGCTCGTTCTCCCTTACTCACATCCTCAATCTATAACGATAGTCGATGCTGAAAGGTAGCGTTAGTATCGCTGCTGAGAATGAGCCTGATGAGTCAGGCTCAGTTACACGCATTATTATAGGGCGGTTAGATTACCAATAATGCTCCATGGTAATTTGCCCCGGTGTTCGACGGAGGTTTTTGGTTAATCCTTTTGCTTCTAGAACCGCTTTAGTATCACGCACCATTTGTGGATTACCGCATAGCATAACTTGGCTGTGTTCAGCGCTGAGATATAAGCCGACATGGCGTTCTAAGAGGCCGTCAGCAATTGCTTGTGGAATACGGCCCGTTAAACATAATGGCGCCGGTTCACGACTAACAAATGGCTGCACAATTAATTGATCACCATATTGTTGCTTGAGGGCACTGATTTCAGCTTGGTAACTCAGATCTGCTGCATAGCGCACCGCATGAATGAGAATAATTTTCCGATATTTATGCCAGACTTCTTTCTGGCCTAAAATAGACAGATACGGCCCAATGGCTGTACCCGTTGCAAATAGCCATAAATGTTGACTATTGGCAATCTCTTCAAGGGTGAAAAAGCCGCTAGCTCGAGCTGATATTTGGACGGTGTCACCAGCTTGCAAGGCATGTAGCCGTGGTGATAGCAAACCATCAGCGACGCGAGTGGCATAAATCTCGATATCAGCTTGTTGGGGCGGATTAACAAACGAGTAGGCGCGTTGGATCAAGTTATCACCAATCATTATGCCAAGTTTAGTAAATTGCCCCGCTTTAAACGGCTCAATGTTCGCACGTAGCGATAAACTGAATAAATCTTGGTTCCAGTGACGGTTCGCAATAACTTGTGCAGGGATCCAATCAGCCATAGTGGCCTCCTCGTTATTTGGATGTTATTCGATAAGCACAGCGTCTTTGACCTGTAATGATATGCTCTTGACGTTGGATGAGTGTGCTGTTGCCTAATAATTGTTGAAAAATAGCCAGCTCAGACTGACAAAGTGATGGACAGCGGCTGGCGGCAAGACAAATAGGGCAGTGATTTTCAATTAATAAAAAGCCATTATCATCACAAATAAGTTCAGCCATATAGCCATCATGCTGGCGTAGTTCTGTCAGGGTGACCAGCTTACTTTTTAAATCATGGCAATCAGCGATAGCGGCCTGATAGTGATGTAAAGTCTGTTGTTCACGTTTAGCGATGATTGCTTGTAACCCTTGCTGACCAAATAAATCATTTACCGCATCGAGTGTTTGTACCGCAAGTTCACTATGGTGATCACTAAAACGGTGGTGGCCTTGAGATGTTAGCTGCCAATGGCGTGTTGGGCGTCCAACTTTGACTTTTACATCATAAGAATCGACTAACCCTTGTTCTTCCATCGCTTGTAAATGTTGACGAACCCCCATGGTAGTTAATTGGAATTTGTCGGCTAACACTTTAGCGGTAACAGGGCCATCACATTTGATGTGATAGAGAATTTTTTCAATAGTTTTCATAATCAGTCATCATTGCTGCTCTTATTATATTATGGGATCAGCTTATTAAATAAAGCAATATCTTTACAAAATAATAATGAGTTAAAAATAGGACTTCTAAGGTTTAAGAATGGAATAACAGTGGTTACTAAAGTAGGGCTAAATCAGTGGGTAATAGGCATAAAAAATGCACCGCAGTGCATTTTTATGCGTAACGTTGGAAGCGTTATAACGTATGTTGCTTAACGGCATCATCCTGACGGGTTAAGTCGTAGCTGGATTTGATACGACGCATTGTGCCGCATTGACCACTAATCAGCAGTGTTTCAGTGGTCGCAATATTACCTTGGCGTTGAATGCCTTCAACTAAATCACCTTTAGTGATGCCGGTACCTGCAAAAATAACATCATCACTATGAGCCATATCTTCAAGGCGGAGTAATTTGTTAGGTTCAATCCCCATTTCAGCACAACGACGGATTTCCATTTCACCTAAACGGCGATTTTCTTCAGTATCACCTTTTACATGGTGACGTGGTAGTAAACGACCTTGCATATCACCACCTAATGCGCGGATAGCGGCAGCAGAAACCACGCCTTCTGGTGCGCCACCAATACAATACATTACATCAACATCGCTCTCTGGCATACAAGTGAGAATTGACGCTGCGACATCACCATCAGGGAAAGCAAATACTCGTACTCCCATCGCGTGCATTTCAGTGATTAATTGATCATGGCGAGGCTTAGCAAGAATAGTTACGACGAGTTCACTCAGTGGCTTATTAAGTGCTTTAGCAATAGCGGCAAAGTTATCTGCTAATGGCTTATCAAGATCGATAACCCCTTTGGCTTGCGGGCCTACAACCAGTTTTTCCATGTACATATCTGGTGCCTTTAACAGGCTACCTTTTTCGCCTGCAGCGAGTACGGCCAGGGCATTATTTTGTCCCATTGCCGTCATGCGGGTACCTTCAATCGGATCGACCGCGATATCAACCGCACAGCCACCACAGCCAACGTGCTCACCAATATAAAGCATTGGAGCTTCATCGATTTCACCTTCACCAATAACAATCTCACCATTAATATTGGTGTGGTTGAGTAGGGTTCGCATTACTTCTACCGCAGCATTGTCAGCCGCAATTTTATCGCCACGGCCTAACCATTTATGGCCAGCAAGGGCTGCGCCTTCGGTAACACGAGCAAATGCTATTGCTAAATCGCCTTTCATGATAACTCCAGATATAGAAATTGGTGGTGTAAGGGTTTAAAAATTTAGCGTAAATTCTAGCATAATTGAGTTATCAACACGGTGGGAAATTAGATTGTCAACGTTGGCAGTTGATGATCTAACGCAACAGAATCAGCATTATATGTTGAGAGCAAATAAAAAGGCCTGCTATAACGAGCAGGCCTGCAATGGAATTAAATTAAATACTCTTACTCGTCGTCATCTTCTTCGTCAAATGCCCAACCTTTGGCGCACTCAACGGCACGTTGCCAACCACGGTAACGGCGATTACGTTTTTTGTCGTCGCTACAAGGGGTGAAACTACGATCTAATTGTGATTTATGTTTAAGCTCATCAATACTGTCCCAAAAACCAATAGCGAGACCGGCTAAGTAAGCGGCGCCAAGTGCGGTAACTTCAGTAACGACTGGGCGATGAACTTCAGTTGCTAAAATATCGGCTTGGAATTGCATTAAGAAGTTATTAGCAACGGCACCACCATCAACACGTAATATATCGAGTTTAATGCCAGAGTCAGCTTGCATTGCATCCAGTACATCACGGGTTTGGTAAGCGACACTCTCAAGGGTGGCACGAATAATGTGATTAGAGTTAACGCCACGGGTTAAACCCACAATAGCTCCACGTGCATACGGGTCCCAATAAGGTGCGCCTAAACCCGTAAAGGCTGGAACGACATAAACGCCGTTAGCACTACCAACTTTCTCTGCGAAGTATTCTGAATCGTTGGCATCACTGAGTAATTTAACCTCATCACGCAGCCATTGAATTGAAGCTCCTCCCATAAATACCGCCCCCTCAAGCGCGTAGGCGACATCGCCTTTAGGACCACAAGCGAGGGTAGTTAATAGACCGTTATGCGAAGTGACTTTTTCTTTACCGGTGTTCATTAGTAAGAAACAGCCGGTACCATAAGTATTTTTAGCTTGTCCTGCCGAGACACACATTTGGCCAAATAAGGCTGCTTGTTGGTCACCAGCAATACCTGCAATCGGGATTCGAGTGCCGCCTTTACCACCGATGTTAGTTTGGCCATACACTTCTGATGAGGCTTTGACTTCTGGCATCATTGATAAGGGGATATTAAGGGCGGCGAGTAATTTTTCATCCCACTGTAAGGTGTTGATATTAAATAACATGGTGCGAGAGGCATTAGTGTAATCGGTAACAAAAACACGGCCTTGGGTCATTTTCCAAATTAACCAAGTATCAACGGTGCCAAATAATAATTCACCCGCTTCAGCTTGCTCACGAGCCCCTTCAACGTTATCAAGGATCCATTTAACTTTGGTACCAGAGAAATACGGGTCAACCACTAACCCTGTTGTTTCACGAATATAATCAGTTAAGCCCTGTTGTTTTAATTCTTCACACATATCAGCGGTACGGCGACACTGCCATACGATAGCGTTATAAACGGGTTTACCGGTTTTTTTATTCCAAACAATAGTGGTTTCGCGTTGGTTAGTAATACCAATGGCTGCTACTTGATCACTACGAATGCCAGCTTTAGCAAGTGCCTCTACCATGGTGGAGCTTTGAGTCGCGTAAATTTCAAGAGGATCATGCTCAACCCAACCTGCTTTAGGGTAGATTTGAGTGAATTCGCGTTGTGACGAACAAACGATATTGGCATTGTGATCGAGCACCACTGCGCGAGAACTGGTTGTTCCTTGATCTAGCGCGACAATATATTTTCGTTCAGTAGTCATGATGAGTTCCTCGTTATCTTTATTATATGTATGTAGAGTAGGTATTGGCTAAGAGCGCAGTGGTTACTGGCTCCTAGACCTTATTGTTGGATAAAATATTATGCTTCAACCTTGGGTGTATCAGTATTACCTTCGCATTTATTCGGTAGAGTACATTTGTTGCCAGGCAGGTAAAGTCCGATGAATTTAGGGTAAGCCCAGCTACCAAAAAGTGCACCACAAATTGGCGCGAGAATTGGTACGATAAAGTAAGGAATATCTTTACCACCCGTCAGGGCAATGCTGTCCCAACCGGCAAAGAAAGTCAGTAGTTTAGGGCCAAAATCACGCGCTGGATTCATCGCAAAACCAGTTAGTGGACCCAGAGAGCCACCAATCACTGCAATTAATAAGCCAATCAACAATGGACCCATTGCGCCACGAGGAGCGCCATTTTTATCATCACCAATGGCTAAAATGGCAAACATTAAGACTGCTGTAATGGTGAATTCAACTGCAAATGCACCGCCAAAACTTAAAGAAGGGTGAGGAAAAGTTGAAAAAATAGAGGCGGTATCAAGGCTAGCAGCTGTGCCACGAATAATATTATGGCTGGTTTCATAATCATGAAAGAGGTTGCTGTATAAACCGTAAACTAATGCTGCAGCTGCGAAAGCACCTAATAGCTGCGCCATAATGTACGGCAACACTTTACGTTTATTAAAACCATGGAAACTGGCAAGTGCAATGGTAACTGCGGGGTTTAAATGGGCACCAGAAACGCCAGCTGTGACATAAATAGCAATGGCAACACCAAGTCCCCACATGATACTTATTTCCCATTGACCAAAGTCCGCGCCAGTTAACTTCATTGCTGCGACACAGCCAACACCAAAAAATATCAGTAATCCAGTACCGATAAATTCCGCAAAACATTCTCCGACGAGCGCATTAGGTTTGGAACTTGTCATTATTGTCAGTCCTTTTGATGGGTGATGTAGGGTTAGGGTATTTCGTTATTTTTATGCTCGATAATTTACAAGAGTTACTTTTTTTTAAAATAATAATGGCTCAAAAATGTGCGTTCGAGCGCTAATTATTTTCCAAAGTGAGCGTTTGGTGGCTTTTTATTGTCATCTAGAGAGGGTGAGATCATTGATCGTGACATTAATAATGCGCTAGAGCTGTTGGTTTTAGTGACAACGATGGAAGATAAAATCGCGGCGCTAAATTATCATGGTAATGTGGTATAGAATTTGAGAAAGTTCGCAGATATCGCATTATTGCTAGCTGGATGTGAAACGCAGTATTGAAGGTATTAAAGCGCTGAAAATCGTGCTTAAGGTCGTTGAATTTAGCTGTTTTTAACTGCTAAATTAGGTTGATATCAGCTTACTTTGCAAAAATCACATCAGACTTGTATGATTTTTATTCATTTACGCTAATGCAATGGAAATGTAGATGTCAGCGGGTCATTGCCTCGCTAGAATAGCGGGTAAGTAAATATATATAACCCTGCTCGTAGAAATTACCTTCAATTGTTAAGGTAAATATATGGGCATAGATCAGGTGAACAATATGTCTCTAGAAATGTTGGAAAAATTGGAAGCCAAAGTTCAAATGGCTGTGGATTCAATTTCTTTGCTACAAATGGAAATTGATGAACTAAAAGAAAAAAATGATAGCCTAGCTATGGAAGCACAAGAACTACGCTCTGGTCGTGAGAGTCTTGTTCAAGATAACGAAAAGCTACGTGGCGAGCATAACGTATGGCAAGATCGCGTACGTACGCTACTAGGTAAAATGGATAGCGTAGAATAAACGCATCTTTAGTTTAATATGATTATCAGCTCGGTATAGCATCTTGAATAGGGTGCTATGCCGAGCTGATATTTTATTGAGTGGTTATATATTTATAGCTATAGATTAATCAAGATCTAATGCTTCTGGAGATAAAATCACACCAGTATTATCAGCATAAATATGATCTTCAGGTAAAAATGTTACCCCACCAAAGTTTACTGCGACATCAATTTCACCAATGACTTGTTGGTCAGCACCAACAGGAATTGCGGCTAATGCCTGAATGCCTAAATCGAGTTCATCAAGCTCATCAACATGGCGCACGCTGCCATAAATGATTAATCCTTCCCATTGGTTTTCAACTGCCAATTGTGCTAAATCGATATCAATTAAAGCGCGGCGTAATGAACCACCGCCATCAACTAATAGTACTCGTCCAGTGCCTGCCTGAGATAAAACGTCATGAATAACGCCATTATCTTCAAAACACTTCACAGTCGTAATTTGACCGCTAAATGAACTGCGGCCACCGTAAGAGCTGAACATAGGTTCAACCACATCAACTTGATCGAGATAGATATCACAAAGTTCAGACGTATTATATTCCATGAGCAGGCTTCTTATTGGTAGCTGAAAACAAAAAGTGATTTGCTTAAATTATAACCAGTTGATATCGCATTGCAATTCGTATTCACTATTAGGCTAGCATCATACCAACTGCAAACAAAAGGTTGGTGATTAAAGCACATTTTACCATTGTTGCCATCATGGGTCTGAGAGCTGCACCATCGGTAGAATAGTACACTTGGCGACCATGATTAATCAGTAATGGTAAACTTAGAATAAATAACCATCCAAAGATGGATTTGACTTCTAACAGCGCAAATAAACAAAAACACACCACACTTGCAGTGAGTAATACCAAGTGATATTTACGTCCCCATTGTGGCCCCATACGTACCACTAATGTTTGTTTACCGCAGGCCTTATCATTATCAATATCACGCAGGTTATTGATATTTAATACGCCAACAGCTAATAAACCGCACGCAGTTGCTGGTAGCATAATTAATGAATCAATTTGTCCTGCTTGTAAATAATAAGTGCCAGCAACACCAAGCCACCCGAAAAAGATCAGTACTGATAGATCACCAAGGCCACGGTAACCATAGGGTTTATTTCCCACGGTATACGCAATGGAAGCGGCAATCGCTAGCAATCCGAGTACGAGAAACCCAACGATGTCATGCGGGTTTTTACACGAAATTAATATTAATGTTAAGCCACTGATTGCGGTGAGGATGATGTTAATAATCATCGCCTTGCGCATTGTCGCTGCAGAGACTAAACCTGATTGTATTGCTCGTTGAGGACCTAAACGATCATCGTTATCAGTGCCCTTAACGGCATCGCCATAATCATTGGCAAGGTTAGATAGTATTTGCAACAAAAGGGCGGTTAATAAAGCGAGCGCTGCAATGCTAGCAGAAAAACTGCCGTGCCATTCTGCCACCGCGCTGCCGCATACAATTGATGCGATGGCGAGGGGTAAGGTTTTTGGTCTTGCGGCATCTAACCAAATTGTCAGTGAAGAGGGTGAGTTCATAAATTAGATACTTAAAGTGAATATTGAAAAGGTATTATGGCGTAAATTTGGTCATGCGCAAATTTATCCCATCAATGTTTGTTAAAGAACAAAAAAAAACGGTGCGATAGAACGCACCGTTTTTAGAGTTAATAACTGTCTTTAGTTTGATTATAGGATGAAGCGACTAAGATCTTCATCTGCAACAAATTCGCCTAGGCGTGTTTGTACATAAGCATCATCGATCAGGAATTTCTCACCAGATTTTTCGCTAGCATCATAAGAAATTTCTTCCATTAAGCGTTCCATCACAGTGTATAAACGACGTGCACCAATGTTTTCGGTGCGCTCATTTACCTGCCATGCCGCTTCAGCCAAGCTATCGACACCATCAGCGGTAAATTCGATATCAACAGACTCAGTTGCCATTAGCGCCACGTATTGTTGTGTTAGCGATGCTTTTGGCTCAGTAAGGATACGTTTAAAGTCATGGCTAGTCAGTGCTTCTAGTTCAACTCGAATCGGTAAACGACCTTGTAGCTCTGGAATTAAATCTGATGGTTTGGCGACTTGGAATGCACCTGATGCGATAAATAAAATATGATCAGTTTTAACCATACCATGCTTAGTCGAAACCGTACTGCCTTCGACTAATGGTAATAGATCACGTTGTACACCTTCGCGAGAAACGTCAGGACCTGATGATTCGCCACGCTTACAAATCTTATCGATTTCATCAATAAAAACGATGCCGTTATTTTCAACAGCAAAAATAGCTTGTTCTTTAAGTTCTTCTTGATTAACCAGTTTAGCGGCTTCTTCTTCAGTTGCTGCTTTTAACGCATCTTTGATTTTCATTTTGCGTTTTTTACTGGTGTTGCCAGCAAGGTTTTGGAACATACCTTGCAACTGGTTGGTCATTTCTTCCATACCAGGAGGCGCCATGATTTCAACGCCCATTTGTGGTGCTGCAACGTCGATTTCTATTTCTTTATCATCAAGTTTGCCTTCTCGTAATTTCTTACGGAAAGATTGACGGGTGGTTGATTCGGCTGGCGCTTCTTCGTTTTTACCCCAAGCATCACGTGCCGGTGGTAATAGCACATCAAGAATACGCTCTTCTGCTAATTCTTCAGCATGGAAGCGTACTTTTTCAGTGGCTTGTTGATGGGTCATTTTTACTGCCACATCGGTAAGATCGCGAATAATCGTTTCGACTTCCTTACCCACATAACCAACTTCAGTAAATTTGGTGGCTTCAACTTTAATGAATGGCGCATTAGCCAGTTTCGCTAATCGGCGTGCTATTTCAGTTTTACCGACACCGGTAGGACCAATCATCAGAATATTTTTAGGGGTTACTTCTACTCGCAGCTCTTCAGGAAGCTGCATACGACGCCAGCGGTTACGCAGTGCAATCGCAACCGCTCGCTTGGCTTTGTCTTGACCGATGATATGGCGGTCAAGCTCATGAACGATTTCGCGAGGAGTCATATCAGACATTGCAACTTCCTTACTTAGTTTCTAGTTCTTCAATAGTGTGATTGTGGTTGGTAAACACACAAATATCACCGGCAATATTCAGCGCTTTTTCAGCAATTTCACGCGCGCTAAGATCAGTATTTTCTAATAATGCAATGGCTGCGGCTTGGGCGAAGTTGCCGCCAGAACCAATCGCAACTAAATCATGCTCTGGTTGCACCACATCACCATTACCAGTAATGATTAATGAACCCGTTTCATCTGCGACGACTAATAATGCTTCTAGCTTACGTAGAGCACGATCGGTACGCCAATCTTTAGCTAATTCAACCGCAGATTTTAATAAGTGGCCTTGATGCATCTCTAACTTACGTTCAAAACGCTCAAATAAAGTAAAGGCATCAGCGGTGCCGCCAGCAAAACCAGCGAGTACTTTATCGTTATAAAGACGACGAACTTTGCGAGCGTTGCCTTTCATTACGGTATTGCCAAGTGACACTTGACCATCACCAGCAATTACGACTTTGTCGTTACGACGAACAGATACAATAGTTGTCACGTTAAATCCTCTTTGATTTAGCTCCGACGTTAGCCGGCATCGTTAATGGTAATAGATCTGGGGATAGTAATGTGGCTTTTCAAGGTGCGGGGTGACAATTGCTTAGTGTCGAAGGTTAACAATAGCATTGATAAAAAAGGATGCCACTAAGGCATCCTTGATTGTTATCTATCGTGGTTATGATTATTCCCAGAACCAAATTGCACAAGGGCTAATGCCGTGTTGTTGTAATTTATTCTGATCATCCATTGCTAGACGTTTATCTTTATAAGGCCCAAGAACAACTCGGAACCACGTTCCTTTGTCGTTAGTTGAGACTTTTATTTGACTGTTTAAGCCTTGAAACGCAATGGTTGCTCGGCGTTCATCAGCTTGGGCTTGGCTATGGTAAGCACCACATTGTAGTAGATAAGGTTTAGTTGGCTTATCCTCAGCAATAACTTGCTTAGGCGTTAATACTGGCACAATAACCTTTTTATTTTCCAATTCTTGAATATAGCGCCATTTTTCTTCAGGTTTTGGCGGTAAGGCGTTGGTATTGGCTTTCGCTGGTTGCGGCTTTGCAATAATGGCCGCAGGTGTGACTGGTGCTGTTTCAGGAACATCAGTGCCTGAAAGGAAAAATAAACCTGCAATCAGCCCACACACTAATATAACAGCCAAAGCAGCCCACTTGGTTGAAAAACCAGTTGTCGGTGCCTTTTTGCCTTTAGGGTTGGCTTTTGCCTTTATTGGCGCTGGTTTTGTTGAGCGCCCGCGTTTCACATAATCTTTAGTAGCCACAATATCGACAAATTAGTTGGGAAGATAGACAGTACTCTATGTTACAAAGTTGGATTGATCCTGACCAGTTATTATCGCGGTTTCGCTGATAATTAACCCCATATTACGACAAAGATGATCGGTTTTATGATCTCGGTACGGTAACGCGTCAAATATGGGGAGGATCAATTAGCGACTTGGTGGCGCTGCACTTTCACGAATGACTAGTTTCGCATCCAGTAATCGTGAACCTGCCTGAACATCTTTACCTTTGAGTAATTCAAGTAACATTAACATTGCCTGACGACCTATTTCATAACGCGGCTGTGAAACTGTTGTTAACGGTGGATCGCAATATTCTGCAAATTGAATATCATCGAAACCAACAATAGAAATATCATGTGGTACTCGTAAACCAAGCCGTTTAGCTTGTTGCATCGCGCCAATAGCCATTACATCTGAATGACAAAATAATGCCGTTGGTGGTTCTGGTAACGCAAGTAATGCGGTAATAGCGCGCGCGCCTGCTGCAAAGCTGAAATCACCTTTAATGGTGTAGGCTGGATTTAGAGTGATCCCTGCACGACGCAGTGCCTGCTGATAGCCTTGTTGACGGAACTGAGATAGGGCTGCTTTATCTGGGCCTGTGATTTGAGCGATCCGTTTATGACCCATCTGAGTGAGATAATTGACTGCATCAAAAGCGGCGGTGAGATTATCAATATGGACCGTTGGCAATTCAAGTTCTGGTGCATATTCACATGCCATTACTAATGGTGGCAGGTTTTTTTGTTCAGGTTTACTGACGTCAAATGGTAAGTTATTACCTAATAACAACATGCCATCTGCTTGCTTAGTAAACACTAAATTAGCAAATGAGTTTTCTCGGCGTTGTTGTTGGCCGCTGTCACCCAGTAACACTAAATAACCATTTTCCATCGCCGCTTCTTCAATACCACGAATAATTTCAGTGAAATAAGGATCACAGATATCCGGCACAATAGTTACGATAGTTTTCGATTCATTGCGGCGTAGGTTACGTGCAAGTGAGTTTGGTGAATATCCAGCTTCCATTACGGCTTGCTCAACCTTTTTCCTAGTTGATGCCGATACTTTTTCCGGGTTCATTAGCGCGCGTGAAACTGTCGCGGTTGATACCCCGGCTAGCTGGGCAACGTCCTTCATTGTCGCCATAGTGCTTTCCTCTTTGCTATATCTCTCTAGTGTAGAGCTGGTTATCTGTGACAAAAAATATTCAGATATACTTACCAGCTAATCGTAACCGACTGAAAACAGTCAATTCATATTCATATTGTAGAATGGATGCAGAAGCTGAAACTTGCTTCCAATAGCATAAATTACATTCGCTATGTGAACTGCATCGCATTGTCTAGTTTAAGTTAAATCTTGCGGTTCGACATCAATTGACCAGCGAATTTTTTTGGCTAAAGGTAAAAGTTGGATCGCTGGTTTAGCAATAGTAAGCATTTGTTGCAGTTTCTTGCGATTAGGTATTTGTAAAATGAGTTGCCATCGAAACCGTCCTGCACGTCGAGCAAGAGGGGCTGGGTTAGGTCCTAAGACACAACAATCTTGGTCGTAAACTGGACTTGCTTCAAAAATGGCGCGAATTTGTTGTAAAAATTGACATACTAAATCACTGTCATTGGCTTCGGCGCGCAGTAACACTAAGTGAGTAAACGGCGGTAATAATGCTTGGCGACGTTCAGTTAATGCAGCCTGAGAAAAAACACCATAGCCTTTATGTAGCAATGATTGTAGCAGCTGATGCTCAGGATGATGGGTTTGTAATAATACCGCACCGGGTTTACTGGCGCGTCCTGCACGACCTGCTACTTGAATAAATAACTGTGCTAATCGTTCTGAAGCGCGAAAGTCATTGCTGAATAAAGCACTATCAACATCAATGAGTGCAACTAAAGTGACATTTGGAAAGTGATGACCTTTGGCTAGCATTTGGGTGCCGATTAAAATTTGATACTCATTGTTTTTAATCGCTTCTAAATAGTTTTCTAGTGAGCCTTTACGACGAGTGCTATCGCGATCAATACGTACCGTTTTAAATTCAGGAAATAACTCTGCCAGTTGTGCCTCAAGTTGTTCGGTACCGACACCAACCGGTAGCAGTTGGGTTGAGCCACATTGTTGGCATTGGTGCATAATTGGTCGCTGAGTCGCACAGTGGTGGCAGCGTAACTCACCAGATTGTTGATGGAGGGTGTAATAAGCGTCACAACGATTACACTCAGCGATCCAGCCACATTCATGACACATCATTGCTGGTGAAAAGCCACGTCGATTAAGAAACAGCATTACCTGATTACCCGCATTGAGGTGTTTGCGCATTTCAGCTATCAGTGGTGCGGATAAACCTGCGTTTAAATACAAGCCTTTGACATCAATTACCCCATGACGTGCTGCGCTCGCATTACCCGCTCGCTTTGAGAGGGTTAAGTAATGGTATTTACCCGTTTGCGCATTATGTAAGGTTTCAAGTGCTGGCGTCGCTGAGCCTAATATAATGGGAATATTTTCTTTGTTAGCGCGCATTACTGCCAGATCTCGAGCGTGATAACGCAGACTGTCTTGTTGTTTATAAGAGGCATCATGCTCCTCATCAACAATAATAATCCCAAGGTTAGCAAAGGGAGTAAACAGTGCCGAACGAGTACCGATAATGATCCCAGCTTGGTTATCACGTCCAGCAAGCCATGCTGTCATGCGTTCACTATCATTTAAACCAGAGTGCACTGTTTCTAAAGGAACATTAAACCGGCGCTTAAAGCGGTTAATGGTTTGCGGCGTTAAGCCGATCTCAGGTACTAAAATAAGTGCTTGTTTACCCGCGGCTAAAATAGGCTCGAGTAGATTGAGATAAACTTCGGTTTTACCTGAGCCCGTTACACCGTCTAACAGATAACAACCAAAATTGGGGTTGCTGTTAACGGTGGCGATAGCTAATGCTTGTTCTTCATTTAAACGTGGTTTCTGTTCGGTAATAGCAAACTGCGGTTGCCACTGTAGTTGCTTTGGCTGATGTTGTTGTTCGCTGATCCAGCCTTTTTGCATCACGGCTTTTAAAGTAGCACTGCTAACATCATGGCTAAGTAAACTATCATGACTAAGTGGGCCATTGCGCAATAGATTTAGAATTTGAGCTTGTTTAGGCGCGCGTTTTAAACCATTGAGTGGTTGTTCACGACCAGTATCAGTGAGTTGCCAATATTTTAACGTCGCCGCAGAAGCTTCTCGACCTTTACGCAGTAATGCTGGCATCGCATTGGCTAAAGCATCACCTAATGGATATTGATAATAACTGCTGGCCCATTTTAATAGTTCAAATAATGCCGGTTGCCATAATGGCTGATTATCCAATACTTGTTGAATGGGTTTTAATTGTTGAATTGGGAAATCAGAATCATTACCGATAGCAACTACGATCCCCACCAATCGCTGTCGACCAAAAGGTACCAGTACGCGCCCACCAATGACGGGGGTAGTGTTAGGTTTGATTAAATAATCAAAGTTTTTGTCTAATGGGACAGGTAAAGCAACGCGTGCTATTGGGTGGGTCATATGTTATCGCTTTAATTGAGCTTGTACTAAATAGTAACAGATCGAGTGATATTGGATAAGTACTGCAATTTAACGACTATTATTTACTGTTTTAGTTGTAAATAAAAGAACGATAAAAACAATGTCTGAGTTGATCTATGGGGAATGATTGATTACTATACGCCGCCTGATTTGTCGTAAATCTACGACAGACTATTTTATTAACCACGTGTGGTGCCCGGCTTTGGATCGGGAGAGCGACACGGCCTTAACTTGAGGTTTCCCCATGAAACAAGGTATCCACCCAGAATACAAAGCAGTAAACGCACGTTGTTCTTGTGGCAACACTTTCGTATTTAACTCTACTATGAGCAAAGACGTTAACCTTGACGTATGCGATAAGTGTCACCCATTCTACACTGGTAAGCAACGTCAAGTTAGCTCTGGCGGTCGTGTGGACAAATTCAACAAGCGTTTTGGTGCGCTTGGTAGCAAGTAATTACTTGCCAACTGAATTTAAAAAAAAGGGATGCGCAAGCATCCCTTTTTTTATGGCATAAATTTACCAGATCTAAAAAAACCAGCATAAAAGCTGGTTTTTTGCTATCGCATGTACGTATTATTCATTAATGTCTTCGTAGCTTATTCCCATCGCTTCCATCAATGCTTTGGCTTCGGCAGGTAGATCATCGGGGTGATCTTTACGAATATCATCATCAGTCGGTAGCGGTTGGCCCGTGTAAGCGTGCAAGAAAGCTTCACAAAGGAGTTCACTGTTGGTCGCGTGGCGCAGGTTATTGACCTGACGACGGGTACGTTCATCAGTAAGAATTTTGAGAACCTTTAATGGAATAGACACTGTAATTTTTTTTACTTGTTCATTTTTCTTACCGTGTTCTGCATAAGGGCTAATATATTCGCCATTCCACTTTGCCATGTTTTACCTTCTCAGCGATGTTTAATTAATGATGATAACAATGTCGCGATGACGGTTGTTAGTACATAGTCATGATAGGCGGCGATATTACGTGAACATCGTTAGTTTGTCCTCTATCGCGGTATACAACTGTTGCTAGATCACGACTATTTTTTTCAATAACTGAATTTTAGCGGGATTTACTGCTATAAGCAAAGACATATGGACGTCTGGAAGTGTTGACGTCTTGTTTTGATGTGGTTAAGGTTGTGTAGCCACTATTATCTATTTTCAGGGATCAGCCCCTTTTTATAACAAGGAACGTTATCATGAGTGACAAGCAGCTTGCGACAATTGCAGTCCGTACCGGTATTGATGTTGACTCACAATACAATGCTGTAGTGCCCCCAATCTATTTAACTTCGACTTATAGTTTTCCAGCACTCGGCGAGCTACCGCAGTACGATTACTCACGTTCAGGTAACCCAACCCGTAACACATTAGCTGATGCTTTGAGTGACATGGAAGAGGGAGCTGGTGGGGTGGTGACCAGTTGTGGCACTGCGGCAATGAATTTATTAGTGTCTGCGTTGCTCGGCCCCAATGATCTGCTCGTTGCCCCGCATGATTGCTATGGTGGTAGTTATCGGTTATTCAGTACTCGCGCTCACAAAGGGGACTTTAAAGTGCTGTTTATTGATCAATCTGATCCCGATGCATTGGCCGCTGCTTTAGCACAAAAACCGACCTTGTTATGGCTTGAAACACCGTCTAACCCATTGCTACGGGTGATTGATATTAAGGCGATTAGTCAGCAAGCACAGGCTGTTGGCTGCCAAGTCGCGGTTGATAACACTTTTCTATCGCCGTTATTACAGCAACCGCTGTCTCTTGGGGCTGATTTTGTGGTGCATTCAACCACTAAATATATTAATGGCCATTCTGATGTTGTCGGTGGGGTGGTCATTGCCAAGCAGCAAGCCGCTGCTGAAGATCTAAGTTGGTGGGCCAACTGTATTGGCGCGACTGGGGCGCCGTTTGATGCTTATTTAACCCTGCGAGGCCTACGCACTTTAGCGCCTAGAATGCGAATGCATGAAGAAAATGGTGCCGCCGTATTAGCTTATTTGCAGCAACAACCTCTGGTTGGCACTATTTATCATCCGAGTTTACCAACCCATCCCGGACATGAGATTGCTAAGCGCCAGCAGCGTGGTTTTGGCTCAATGATGAGTTTTGAATTTGCCGGTAGCTACCAGCAACTTGAATTATTTGTAAAAACGCTGCAATTATTTTCATTGGCTGAGTCGTTGGGGGGCACGGAAAGTTTAATTGCCCATCCAGCTTCAATGACTCATCGAGCAATGACTGATGAAGCTCAACGCGCAGCGGGAATTTCAACTGCTTTACTGCGCTTATCCGTTGGTCTCGAAGATCCTCGTGATTTAATTGCCGATCTTACTCAAGCGTTCGCCGTTGCAGAGGATCTATGCTGATGAAAAAAGATCTGCGCCAGCTGCATAAGTTTGGAGGTAGTAGCCTTGCCGATTCACAGTGTTATCGGCGAGTGGCTGAGATTTTAGGCGCTTATTCTAAGAATCATGATTTGGTGGTGGTTTCGGCAGCAGGTAAAACTACTAATCAACTGTTATTGTGGCTAGAACAATTGGTTACTGATGGTCGCTTAGCCCATGCCACTTTATTATCAATTCGGACTTTTCAACAGCAGTTAATCACTGAATTATTAGAGCCAGAGCAAGCACAATCATTACAGCAGCAGCTATATGCTGAGTTAGCCTTAATCGCTAAGTGGGGTGAATCACCGCTGACGACTGAGGTTAAAAATGCGGTTTTAGGCCATGGTGAATTATGGTCAGCGCGATTATTAGCAGCGTTACTTAATCAGTATCAATTAGCGGCAGTCGCAATAGATTCGCGGTTATTTTTACGTGCCGATCATGCCATTCAGCCTGAAGTAGATAAGGTTTTATCACAACCATTATTACAGCAGTTATTAGTGCAGTATCCTCAACAACGATTAGTGATTACGGGTTTTATGGCCGCTAATCAATATCAACAAACCGTACTTTTGGGACGTAATGGCTCTGATTACTCTGCCACTATGGTAGGGGCTTTAGCTGCGGTTGAACGGGTGACTATTTGGAGTGATGTTGCAGGCGTATATAGTGCCGATCCGCGTAAAGTGACCAATGCATGTTTGTTACCTTTATTACGGTTAGATGAAGCTAATGAACTTGCTCGTCTTGCTGCACCTGTATTGCATAGTCGTACATTACAACCCGTTGCACAAAGTGCGATTGATTTAACGTTGCGTTGTAGCCATCAGCCAGAATCAGGTTCAACTCGGGTTGAACGTGTATTAGCTTCTGGGCGTGGTGCTAAAATTATTTCATCATTAGATGATGTCTGTTTGATTGAGCTTGGTGTTCCGCAAGGTATGGCGCTGACGTCGATACAGCATGATGTGCAGCAGTTGCTCGATCGGGCGCAATTACAACCCTTGGCTAAAAAGGTCGATCAAGGTAAACGACGGATTATTTTGGCGTATACCCAAGAAGTGGTAAACAGTGTCTTGAGTTTATTACAAGACAGTGGCGTTGCTGCTGAATTGCGTTTACGTGAAGGTTTTTCAATGGTAGCAGCCGTTGGCGCTGGAGTATTGAACAACCCTAATCATTGTCATGGTTTCTATCAGCAATTAAAAGGATTGCCGGTTGAATTTATGACAGAGGCAGAATCCGGTTTAAGTTTAGTGGCGGTATTGCGTGATGTTGAAACTGATAAGCTAGTTAACGCTATTCACCAAGCGCTATTTCAAGCTCAAAAAAGTATTGGGATTGTATTGTGTGGTAAAGGCAATATTGGTAGTCATTGGCTGAGTTTGTTTAGCCGTGAAAAAGCCGCTCTTGAACTGCGACATGGAATGCGTTTTAGTTTAATTGGTATTGTTGGGCAACAGCAGTGCTGGCTCAATAGTCAGGGGATTGAACCTCAAACGGCACTGGAGCAATTTCCACAGCATGCGGTTGATTACCAGCTGCCGCAGCTATTATCTCAACTTGCAGCTGTTGATTATGATGATGTGGTGATGGTGGATGTTACTGCTAGTCATCAGCTGGCGGCGTTATATCCACAAATTGCGTTAAGTGGATTACACCTGATTTCTGCTAATAAAATCGCCGGATCAGCGGCGACGACTGAGTATCAGATGGTCATCGATGCATTTGCCAAGAGTAGCCGTTATTGGTTATATAACGCCACTGTTGGTGCCGGCTTACCAATCAACCATACCGTACGCGATCTCCGTGAAAGTGGGGATTGTATTTTAGCGATATCAGGCATTTTTTCTGGAACGTTATCGTGGTTATTCCAGCAATTTGATGGTAGCCAACCTTTTTCTGAATTGCTAGAACAAGCATGGCAACAAGGGCTAACTGAACCCGACCCTCGCCATGATCTTGATGGCAGTGATGTGATGCGTAAGTTGATTATTTTAGCGCGTGAATCTGGGTTTGAGATTGAGCCACAGCAGGTGCAAGTGGAGTCATTAGTACCATTGAGTTTACAAGCGTTAAGTGTTGATGCGTTTTTTGAACAAGCCACGGAGCTTGATATATTGTTGGCTGAAAAGTTGGCCTGTGCTGTTAGTGAAGATAAAGTATTACGTTATGTGGCGCGGTTAGATCGTCATGGTAAAGCGTATGTAGGATTAGAAGCGCTACCGAGTGAACATGCACTGGCTAATTTATTACCGTGCGATAATATTTTTGCGATTGAAAGTCAGTGGTATCGAGAAAATCCATTAGTGATTCGTGGCCCTGGGGCTGGGCGTGATGTCACCGCTGGTGCGTTAATCTCTGATATTAATCGGTTAGCAACTATGCTGTAGAAAGTAGTGCTATCACTTATACGTTGATGTATTAATGATGATATTGAATCGTAATAAAAGCCGCAGTGCTAAGCTGCGGCTTTTTTATTTGATAATGGCTTAGTTGATAGCGATTGCGCTATTTTCATTGTCCATATCTTTAAGTTCAGCTAATACTTCTTCAGCCCATAATATCCAAGCTTGGCGGTTATGCAGACCACGGCGCAAGGTTAAACGGTCGAGACGTTGTTGACGATCCATATTTTTGTAATCACCAAAATGAATTTGTTCTAGCTCTTGATAATGACCAATCAGAATATGTGATTCATCAATTAAAGCCTCAAGTTGCTGCTGCATCGGTAATGAATTGTGGATACCACAAATCAGTAGCTTCGCAGAAAACTCATCGCGAGTAGTGGGATTACGTGCTGGCTCTTGGAACCACTCAAATAAAGCCTGTCGACCAAGATCGGTAATAGAATAGACTTTACGATCTGGCTTGCCATCTTGAGGCTCAAGACGACAGGTTACTTGATCGTTAGTTGCCATTTTATTTAGTTCACGATACACCTGTTGGTGACTCGCCTTCCAAAAATAACCAATACTGTGTGAAAATTCTTTGGTTATATCGTAACCAGTTGCTTCGCGGGAGCTAAGCACTGTTAAAATTACATGTGGTAGTGACATCTCTTCTATCCGTTAAATATATAAAATAAAAAAACACAATAGGGCTTAGATTATGTAACGCTTCAAACGACGTTTTTAATTTATAATCGTGCTATTGCACTGCCTAATTGCGGTTGCATAGAATATCATTAATTGACTCAATATCGATACTTCTAGTTGAATTATCTGTTAATGAGGCGTTTCAATTCATTATCTTGTGAACTTGCGCTAAGTTAATTTAGCCCTAAAAAATACCAACCTGATTGAAATCTATTCATCTTTTCTCATATTTGCACTTTATCTATCTTAGACCTTATAGGCAATATAGTGCTGTATCAAAAGTGAGACTTTACGATCTTTTTTAACAAAGTTGTAAATAACAACTCAAAAAAAAAAGGCTATCAAAAGATAGCCTTTTTACGAGAATAAGTCGATTAACCAGTATTACGCATACCTGTAGCAATACCTGCAATCGTGACCATGAGTGCTTCTTCAAGCTCTTTAGGTAGCTCTTCTTGTTGACGAGTTCGGTAAAGTAATTCGGCTTGAAGCATATTGAGTGGCTCAACATAAATATTACGTAGGCGAATAGATTCTGCGCCCCATGGATCTTGTTGCATCAAGTGATCATTATTTTCAACAGTTAGCACAGCTTTAATATCTTGCTGTAATTGTGAGCGCAATTGTTTACCCAGTGGCCATAAGGCTTCAGCGGTTAAACGTTGATCATAGTATTCAGCGATACCAAGGTTGGTTTTACTGTATACCATTTCCAGCATACCCAAACGTGTTGAGAAAAATGGCCATTCACGACACATGTCTTCTAATAATGATGCATTACCATTATCGATTGAATACTGAATTGCTTCACCAGCGCCTAGCCATGCTGGTAACAATAAACGGTTTTGACTCCACGCAAAAATCCATGGAATTGCACGTAAGCTTTCAACGCCACCATTAGGGTTACGTTTTGCTGGACGTGAGCCTAGAGGTAATTTACCGAGCTCTAATTCAGGTGTTGCGGCACGGAAATAAGGCACAAACTCTGGGTTATTACGCACGACGTTACGGTATGACTCACACGATACGCTAGAAAGTTCGTCCATCACATGACGCCATTCTTGCTTCGGTGCTGGTGGCGGTAATAAATTTGCTTCTAAGGTCGCGCTAGCATAAAGACTTAAACTATTAATCGCGACCTCAGGTAAACCAAGTTTGAAGCGGATCATTTCGCCTTGCTCAGTCACACGTAAGCCACCTTTTAGGCTTCGTGGTGGCTGAGATAATAGTGCAGCGTGCGCTGGTGCACCACCACGACCAATACTACCGCCACGACCGTGGAATAAAGTGATTTCAACATCAGCTTGCTCACACACAGCAACCAGTTTTTCCATCGCACTGTATTGTGCCCAACCCGCTGACATCACACCAGCATCTTTGGCTGAATCAGAATAACCAATCATTACCATTTGATGGTTTTGAATAAAGCCACGGTACCAATCAATATTAAGTAATTGTTCAATAACATCAGCACCATTATTCAAGTCGTCTAGAGTTTCAAATAATGGGCAGACATCCATCCGGAATGGACAACCAGCTTCTTGCAGTAATAAGTGTACGGCCAAGACATCTGATGCGGTACGAGCCATTGAAATTACATAAGCGCCTAATGCTTCACGAGGTTGTTCGGCAATGGCTTTACAGGTTTCTAATACTTCTTTGACTTCCGCTGATGGTTCCCAATTACGTGGTAGTAATGGGCGTTTAGATGATAGCTCGCGGACTAAAAACGCAATTTTATCCTGTTCACACCATTGGCTGTAATCGCCTAAACCAAGGTGACGAGTAAGCTCTGAAATAACATTTTCATGGCGGGTGCTTTCTTGGCGAATATCAAGTCGTACTAAGTGAACCCCGAAACATTTCACGCGGCGTAGCGTATCAAGTAGTAAGCCATCAGCAATGATTGCCATGCCGCATTGGTGCAGTGATTGATAGCATGCAAATAGCGGATCCCATAGCTCAGAAACATCATTAATAATGGCTGTTGATAATGGTGTTTGGCCGTTAATTTGAGCTTCTAAACTATCACGGGTAAGAATGAGCTTAGTACGTAATTGCTTTAAAATTGCACGGTAAGGTTCATGTTCTTCACCGGCGAGCTCACGTAGTTGCTCATTACATTGAATCATTGATAATTCATTGATTAATTCTTGTACATCACCAAGGTAAAGTTCAGCCGCTTTCCAGCGTGAAAGGCGTAATACTTCACGGGTAATATTTGAGGTTACAAATGGGTTACCGTCACGGTCACCACCCATCCATGATGAGAAGGTAACTGGCGTTGCATCAAGAGGTAATTTTTGACCTAAATGTTGCTGTAGTTTTTCATCAAACAGACGTACGAATTCAGGTACGGCTTGCCAGAGAGAGTTTTCAACAACCGCATAACCCCATTTCGCTTCATCAATTGGAGTCGGGCGTTGCTGACGAATAACATCGGAATACCATGCTTGGGCAATCAGTTGTTCTAATCGTTGTTCAACCCGTGCTCGTTCTGCTGTTGATAGTTCACTTAATTCTAATTGCGATAGGCACTTATTAATCTGTACCAATTTATGGATCATGGTACGACGAGCAATTTCCGTTGGGTGAGCGGTTAATACCAGATCAATATTTAATTCATTGACGGCAGCTAAAGAGTCAGCAGGGTTAACGTCATTATCAACTAATTTAGTAAACAACTCATCGAGCGCATCTGGGCTACAGAGAGTGGTTTCGCGTTGGCGTGAAATGGTATGGTATTGCTCAGCAATATTGGTGAGATTAAGGAATTGACTAAAAGCTCGAGCAACAGGAAGTAATTGATCATCGGGTAGGTTTTGTAATTCATCAATTAGCTTTTCGCGGTCATCTTGATTACCAGTGCCAGCTGACTTAGAAAGTTTACGAATCGTTTCAACTTTTTCTAATAGCTCATCACCGCAAGCTGTTTTGATGGTATTGCCTAGCAAATGGCCAAGCATACTGACATTACTTGTTAACGCGCTGTATTTCTCGTTCATATCGTATCCATTCCGTAATTTTGTTACATCCAATTTAACCTTTACCCCACAATCTAGCCGCGAATCTAGTAATAGGTCAACAGAGATTATATTTATCGCTGATAAAAACTGGTGATATTGATTTTAGTCATACTATTGATTGTATTTTGTAATCTTTTTACATTATTACCATCTTCAACGCACATTTTTGTTTGTTATTAATTAGATAGAGTAAAAAAAAGCCTTTTAATAGTTGGTTTCTGTTACGGTTAAATGTCGCAAAGGTTAACGAGAAGATAATTAAATATATTTTTTTATTACATAATCATTGACAGTGCGTAATTTAACCAGTAAACATATTAATTCAGATTAATGAATATACAGCAACGGTTGTTTTTTTGTCTCAGAGCAAGGATAGCTCAGGGTTAATAGTTAAATGCAGGAAGTTATTATCATGAACCAAACACACACACCTCTCGTTATCTCCCTTCGACGACGCTAAGTCTTCTGCCTTAGGTACTTTTACGTGCCTCATCTCTGCTGGTTACAGCACACCTTCATTAGCCGTTATGACACCCATATTTTTATACCATAGTCCCGATTGTTTTAATTACGGCTTGATGACAATCACTACAGATGGAATTAGCGATGTTAAACACTGTTATTATTGGCGCCAGTGGTTATACCGGCGCAGAATTGTCAAAAATGGTTAGCCGTCATCCACAGTTAATACTCAGTGGGTTATATGTTTCAGCTAATAGCCTTGATGCTGGTAAACCATTGAGTGATCTTCATGGTCAATTAAAAGGAATAGTCGATTTACCGTTATTGCCCTTAACGGATATCAAAACAACGGCAGCCACGGCAGATATTGTGCTGTTAGCAACTGCGCATGAAGTTAGCCATGATATTGCGACGACATTTCTTGATGCCGGCTGCCAGGTGTTTGACTTGTCGGGTGCGTTCAGAGTTAAAGCTGATGATTTTTATCAGCAATATTATGGTTTTGAACATCAGTATAGTGAGTGGTTAGATAATGCTGTTTATGGGTTAGCTGAATGGAATGATGACGCTATTCGTCAGGCTCAGTTGATTGCCGTTCCTGGATGTTATCCCACCGCATCACAATTAGCCCTAAAACCATTAGTGGTTGCTGATCTGCTTGATCGTCAGCAGTGGCCAGTTATTAACGCGGTTAGTGGTGTTTCTGGTGCTGGCCGTAAAGCTACCATGACCAATAGTTTTTGTGAGGTGAGTTTGCACGCTTATGGTTTGTTTACTCATCGCCACCAACCTGAAATTTCCCATCATCTTAACTGCGACGTTATTTTTACCCCTCATTTAGGCAATTTTAAGCGTGGGATCTTAGCCACTATTACCGCTAAATTAGCCTCTGGTGTGACAGCTGATGATGTTACAGCAGTGCTGGAATCGGCATATTTAAAGACAGGCGATCAACATGCGGTGCGTTTGCTTGGTAATAAAACGGCTCAACTTGATGATGTTGTCGGTAGCTGTTTTTGTGATATTGGCTGGCAGGTGCAGGGGGAGCATATTATTTTAACTGCTGCGATCGATAATTTATTGAAAGGTGCAGCATCGCAAGCAATACAATGCATAAATATTCGTAATGGTTTTTCTCAGTTAACCGCGTTGGTGTAGGAGTAACACGATGAATCAAGTCCCTCTGGTGATTAAGTTAGGTGGCGCTGCATTAGAATCTAAGCTCACTTTAGAACGGTTATTTTCCACCATCAATGCTTATCAGGCGAACTCACAGCGACCTATTTTATTTGTTCATGGTGGTGGTTATTTGGTTGATGAGCTAATGACGAAACTGCAATTGCCAACCATAAAAAAGCAAGGATTACGAGTTACACCGAGCGATCAAATTGGTTTGATTACCGGTGCATTAGCAGGTACAGCCAATAAAATGTTACAGGGACAGGCATTAAAAGCGGGTGTCGCGGCTGTCGGCTTGAGTTTAGCTGATGGTGGCCTGTGTCGCGTGACTCAATTAGATCCTGAGTTAGGTGCTGTGGGTCATGCTGAGCCTAATGATAGTGCTTTGGTGAGTCAAATGATGCAGATCGGATTTGTGCCAATCATCAGTTCAATTGGGCTTGATAGCAATGGCGAGATGATGAATGTTAATGCCGATCAAGCGGCGGTAGCCGTTGCAGCAGCTATTGATGGTGAATTGGTTTTGCTATCAGATGTGAGCGGTGTGCTTGATGGTAAAGGTAATTTAATTAAGCAACTGACTGAGACCGAGGCCGAAGAGTTAATTGCTCAGGCGGTGATCACCGATGGCATGATCGTCAAAGTCCGCGCTGCATTTTCAGCAGCTAACGCATTAGGACGTTCGATTGAAGTAGCCAGTTGGCGTTATCCCGAAAAGTTGAATGCATTGTTAGCAGGCGATAGTGTTGGCACCAAATTTACACCTTAATATTATGTTTATTAACGTAATATTTGCGAAATTTATGCTTGTTAAATCACAGTGATTTATGACGACCAATTAATATTTTTGAAAAAAGTGCCTGAACGGGATGACCGCGACAAGGCTGAAAGGAGCGCAGCAGATGAGTAAGATTAACAAAGTAGTATTGGCCTATTCAGGTGGTTTAGATACATCGGCGATTATTCCGTGGTTAAAAGAAAACTACGATTGTGAAGTGGTTGCGTTTGTGGCTGATGTTGGTCAAGGCGAAGAAGAGCTGGTTGGGATTGAAGAAAAAGCTATCGCGTCAGGTGCATCGTCATGTTACATCGCTGATTTAAAAGAAGAGATGGTTAAGGATTATATTTATCCATCATTGAAAACCGGAGCAATTTACGAGGGTAAATACTTACTGGGTACCTCAATGGCGCGGCCAATTATTGCCAAAGCACAAGTAGAGTGTGCGTTAGATGTTGGTGCTGATGCTTTGTGCCACGGTTGTACTGGTAAAGGTAATGATCAGGTACGGTTTGAAGGTGCATTTGCTGCACTTGCACCGCAACTAACAGTGATAGCACCATGGCGTGAGTGGAATTTACGTAGCCGTGAAGCGCTACTTGATTACTTAGCTGAACGTAATATTCCTTGTAGCGCATCATTAGAAAAAATTTATTCACGAGATGCTAATGCATGGCATGTATCAACTGAAGGCGGGGTGCTTGAAGATACTTGGAACGCACCGAATGATTTATGTTGGGTGTGGACAAAAGATCCTCAGCAAGCGCCTGATGAGGCAGAAACGGTATCCGTTTTAGTTGAAAAAGGTGAAGTGGTTGCGGTTAATGGCGAGCCAATGACTCCTTATAACGCGCTTAATTACCTCAATCAAAAAGGTGCTGAGCATGGTGTTGGCCGAATTGATATTGTTGAAAATCGTTTAGTCGGCATTAAATCTCGTGGCTGTTACGAAACACCTGGTGGCACCATTATGATGGAAGCACTGCGGGCGGTTGAACAATTAGTGCTAGATAAAGAGTCATTTGAGTTTCGTCAAACCATTGGGCTTAAAGCCTCGCACCTTATCTATGATGGCCGCTGGTTTACCCCGCTGTGCCAATCGTTATTAGCTGCTGCTGATACGTTAGCGCAAGATGTGACGGGCGAAGTAGTTATTCAACTTTATAAAGGTCAAGCAACCGTTATTCAGAAGCGTTCACTCAATAGTTTGTATTCAGAAGAGTTCGCTACTTTTGGCGAAGATGATGTTTATGATCACAGTCATGCTGGTGGTTTTATTCGTTTGTATTCTCTGGCGAGTCGAATTCGTGCGCTTAATAAGCAAAAATAATTAACCCAATATTGTGACTATGTTGCAGCGAGTGTATCGCTCACTGCAACATTAAGCTTATCGATATCATTAGACTTGGACAGTAAAGGAGATTCACCATGGCATTATGGGGCGGACGGTTTAGTCAGGCAGCTGACATCAGATTCAAACAATTTAATGATTCGCTGCGTTTTGACTATCGACTCGCAGAGCAAGATATTGTCGGTTCAATAGCTTGGTCAAAAGCCCTGCGCCAAGTAAATGTGCTGACCGAACAAGAGCAACAACAACTTGAATTGGCTTTAAACGAACTTAAGTTAGCGGTGATGGAAGATCCTGAGCAGATTTTGACTTCAGACGCTGAAGATATTCATAGTTGGGTTGAGCAGCAACTGATTGCGAAAGTGGGTGATCTGGGTAAAAAACTTCATACAGGTCGTTCACGTAATGATCAGGTAGCAACGGATCTTAAACTTTGGTGCCGTCAGCAAGGTCAGCAACTATTATTAATGCTCGATAAACTGCAACAACAATTAGTCACTGTCGCTCGTCAGCATCAAGCGACAGTGCTACCTGGGTATACACATCTGCAACGGGCTCAGCCAGTAACGTTTGCCCATTGGTGTTTAGCTTATGTGGAAATGCTAGAGCGTGATCACTCGCGTTTAAATGACGCCATGGCGCGGTTAGATACTTGTCCGTTAGGCTCTGGTGCACTTGCAGGTACCGCTTATCCGATTGATCGTGAAGTATTAGCACATAGTCTTGGCTTTCACCGCGCCACCCGTAATAGTCTCGATTCCGTGTCTGATCGTGATCATGTAATGGAGTTATTATCAACGGCATCGATTTCAATGCTGCATTTATCCCGTATGGCTGAAGATTTAATTTTCTATAACTCGGGTGAGTCAAACTTTATAGAACTTGATGATGCCGTCACTTCTGGTTCGTCGTTGATGCCACAAAAGAAAAACCCAGATGCACTAGAGCTTATTCGTGGTAAATGTGGCCGCGTTTATGGTGCGATGGCTGCGATGATGATGACGGTAAAAGCATTACCATTGGCTTACAACAAAGATATGCAAGAAGATAAAGAAGGACTCTTTGACGCATTAGATAGCTGGCATGATTGCATGGAAATGGCTGCACTATGTTTTGATGGCATCAAAGTTAATCAAGATCGAACTTTAGAAGCCGCGTTGCAAGGTTACTCTAATGCGACTGAGTTAGCAGATTATTTGGTTGCTAAAGGCATTCCATTCCGTGAAGCACATCATATTGTTGGGGTTGCGGTAGTCGCTGCAATCGCCAAAGGTTGCGCATTGGAAGAACTATCATTGGTTGAAATGAAACAATTTTCAACAGTGATTGAAGCCGATGTCTATCCCATTTTAACGATTGAGTCGTGTTTAGAGAAGCGCTGCGCTCTCGGTGGTGTTGCACCAAATCAAGTTGATTACGCGATTGGACAAGCTGAAAAGCGGCTTGATAAGCGTTATTCACCCGATGTGAAAGTCCGCGGTGCACGGTTAACGGATCTGGATGCCATTGAGGGAATGGTGGTGTATTGGGCTGGGCTAGGTGAGAATTTACCGCGTAATCGTAATGAATTAGTGCGGGATATTGGTTCATTTGCCGTTGCTGAAAATCATGGCGTTGTTACCGGATGCGCTTCATTGTATGTTTATGATTCTGGATTGGCAGAAATTCGTTCATTAGGGGTTGAGGCAGGTTGGCAGCAACAAGGGCAGGGTAAAGCGATTGTCGATCACTTACTTGAGAAAGCTGCTCAAATGGCGATTAAAAAAGTGTTTGTGCTAACTCGTGTGCCTGAGTTCTTTATGAAGCGAGGCTTTACCCCAACCTCAAAAGCATTATTACCTGAAAAAGTCATGAAAGATTGTGATCGTTGTCCTCGTCAGCATGCTTGTGATGAGGTTGCGTTAGAGGTGTGGCTTGATCAAGTACAACGGATTGCCACGACGAATGTCGCTTGATCGGTAGCAATTGAAGCTGTTTAAAAATAGCAAAAGCCCTCAGTTCTCGCGAAGTGAGGGCTTTTTGTTAACGCTTTAATCGTGGAGTATTAGCCTAAGAAAATTTCTAATTCTTCGCTACCACCAATGTGCTTACCACCAATGAATACTTGAGGAACAGTACTACGGCCAGTAATTGCACGTAAAGATACCGTTGTCGCATCTTTACCTAGAATGATTTCTTCATACTGTAGGCCTTTGTCGATCAGATTCTGCTTCGCTTTAACACAGAAAGGACAGCCAGGCTTAGAGAATACAGTAATTGATTCTTGTAACTTTTGCTCTGGAGCAATGTAGTTCAGCATAGTATCTGCATCTGAAACTTTGAACGGGTCGCCAGGTTCTTCGTTTTCAACAAACATTTTCTCAACGATGCCGTTTTTCACTAACATGCTGTAACGCCATGAACGCGCACCGAAACCTAGGTCATCTTTTTCAACTAGCATGCCCATGCCATTAGTGAATTCACCGTTACCATCAGGAATGAAGGTAATGTTTTCTGCTTCTTGATCTGCTTTCCATGCATTCATTACGAACGTATCGTTAACCGATACACATAGAATGTCGTCAACGCCGTTATCAGCAAATACTGATGCTAACTCGTTGTAACGAGGTAGGTGGCTAGAAGAACATGTTGGTGTAAATGCGCCGGGTAGGCTAAATACAACCACAGTTTTATTAGCAAATAACTTGTTTGTTGTTACATCTACCCATTGATCACCTTTACGGGTGTGGAAAGTAACTTGAGGTACTGGCTGACCTTCTTTAGATGCGAACATAATGTGATTCCTTAAAAAATATAAATTAATTTAATGCAATCGGAGCTTCGTAAATATGTTCTCCATATTGATGAAGTAATTATGCGATTTTACTCTTGATAGTTCTAATCGTTTACTGCTATGGTTTTGATAGTTGATTCCTATTGGTAACCCTAGCTAATGAATATTCGAGATCTTGAGTACCTTGTCGCCCTATCTGAACATAAACATTTTCGTAAAGCGGCTGAAGCCTGTTATGTCAGTCAGCCAACCCTCAGTGGTCAAATTCGTAAATTAGAAGATGAACTTGGGGTGTCGCTATTAGAACGAACCAGTCGTCGCGTACTTTTTACCGATGCGGGATTGAGTTTAGTCGCCCAAGCGCAGAAAGTGTTGCTTGAGGTCAAAATATTGACCGAACTTGCTAGTTTGCAAGGAGAAAGCATGGCTGGACCGTTACATATTGGCTTTATTCCTACTGTAGGTCCATATTTATTACCGCAAATCATTCCCACCTTAAAAGAAGCTTTTCCTGATTTAGAGTTATTTTTACATGAAGCACAAACGCATCAATTAGTGCAACAACTTGAAGAGGGCAAGCTAGATTGCATGATTTTAGCGTCAGTAAAAGAAAGTGAACCTTTTATTGAATTACCATTATATGACGAGCCGATGATGTTAGCGGTGCCTGAAACGCATCGTTGGGCACAAGAAAAAGAAATTGATATGTCGCGTCTGCATGGTGAAACATTATTAATGCTAGAAGATGGCCACTGTTTACGTAATCAAGCCTTAGGTTTTTGCTTTGCTGCTGGCGCCCGTGATGATGGTCGTTTTAAAGCAACGAGCCTTGAAACACTACGTAATATGGTTGCAGCCGGAAGTGGTATCACGTTATTACCGCAATTAGCGACACCAAAAGAACATTGTCGTGATGGGGTTTGTTATATTGCTGCCGAGCACCCACAACCGACTCGTTTAATTACATTAGCCTACCGTCCTGGCTCACCATTAAAATCGCGTTATGAGAAATTGGCTGAAGTGATTAAGTCTAAAATGCCACAAATTTTTGCCAACCATGTGCAGAAATAGTATTTCTCACTGAGGATGAAGTGAAATTTCAACCCAAAAAAAAGAGCGCTGATTAGCGCTCTTTGTATTTAAAGATTAAATTTAGAATAGTTCTTCCGCAGTTTCCGCATCAAATTTCTGTTCTGAATTGACTTGGCTTGCAGATTGAGTCGGTTCAGTACCCTTGATGAAGTACTCATACATTGAGCTTGCATCATCGCGATCTGACAGTTTACCCGTTGCGCGGTCAATACGTACTTTGACGATATCGGCTGGAATCTGTAATGGCTGTTCAGGCGTATTTTTCAATGCTGCACGCATAAAGTTGATCCATGCTGGTTGAGCAGCATTACCGCCATATTCGCCACCAGTAATTTGATTCTTACCGAGGTTTTTATTAAAGCTCGTACGTCCTAGTGTATGGCGATGATCATCAAAACCCACCCAAGTTGTGGCAACGATATTTGGTCCAAAACCGGTATACCAAGCATCTTTCGAGTCATTGGTCGTACCTGTTTTACCGCCAATATCATGTCGGCCCAGTACGCGAGCTCTAAAGCCTGTACCGTAAGGGTGGCCTGGCTCGCCCCAAATGTTACTGTTTAACATTTGACGAACAAGGAACGCATTTTGCTCGCTGATTACTTCTGGAGCATAACGTACCGCTGGCGGTGTAATCACTTGCTCTAGTTGGGCTAGAGTTGGCTTTTCAGTGACAGGGGTGAGCGGTTGTTGATCTGCAGGGGCATTTTCCGCTGCCGTTGCTGCAGCTGTTGCCAATGCCACTTGCATTTTCGCCTGTGGGTTTTGGCTCTGACAAACATCATTACAGACAATTTTTGGATTCGCGCTGTAGATCAACTCACCATTACTATTATCAACTTTATTGATTAAGAACGGTTTGACCGCATAACCACCGTTGGCAAATACCGAATAACCCTGCACGAGCTCTAGTGGGGTTAAACTACCTGCACCTAATGCTAGTGGTTCTGCATGGGGAAGATCGGCACGTTTAAAACCAAAACGAGTCAGATAGTTAATGGTGTAATCTAAACCTGCCATGCGTAGCACACGAATAGCCATGACGTTGATTGAACGTGCTAAACCAATACGTGCACGAGTTGGACCACCATAACGGCCATCAGCATTCTTTGGTCGCCATGCGGTGCCTTGCCATTTGTCCCACTTGGTGATTGGCGCATCATTAATAAGGGTTGCTAATGTGAGCCCTTTTTGAATTGCTGCTGAGTAAATAAAGGGTTTAATACCAGAACCTACTTGACGAATCGACTGAGTGGCACGGTTAAACTTACTTTGGGTATAGTTAAAACCACCGACCATTGCCAATATCGCACCATTGTCTGGTGACATCGCAACAAAAGAGGTATTCGCACCAGGCACTTGGCTTAATACCCAGTGGCTAGTCGTTACCGCTGCTGTGTCTGCTGTTGCTGCCACTGTGGTCGCTTTATTCTGAACCCAGATTTGTTGACCTGCAGTTAGAATTTCTGCTGCTGTTGTTGGTGCTGGTCCTTGGGCTTTATTGGTTAGGAACTTACGGGCCCATTTCATACCATCCCAATTTAAGGTGATGGTTTGACCTTGCTTAGTAACCACAGTTGCTGTTTGTTGATTAACTTGAGTGACTACTGCCGGGATCAACTCACCATAAGTCGGTTGGCTACTCAATTTTTCAACGATTTGGTTGGCATTAAGTGGTGTTTGGCCAGGCTTCCATAACACTGCCGTTGCGCCACGATACCCATGACGCTCATCGTAAGTTAGCAGGTTATCAACCGCTGATTGTTGGGCTGCATGCTGTAACTTAGCATTAATGGTGGTGTAGACATCCATGCCTTTGGTGTAAGCATCTTCACCGTAACGGTTAACCATCCACGCCCGTGCGCGTTCAGCAACGTACGGCGCATAAAGTTGAATTTCAGCGCTGTGATAATGGGAAACAATTGGCTCTGAGCGAGCTTGATCCATCTGTGCTTTGGTGATGTAACCTTCTTTATACATGCGATCTAACACCACGTTACGACGAGTTGTCGCGCGGTCAATCGAATAAATAGGGTTCATGGTTGATGGCGCTTTAGGTAGGCCTGCAATCACCGCCATTTCACTCAAGGTTAGCTGATCAACAGTCTTACCAAAGTAAACTTGTGCCGCTGCACCGACACCATAAGCACGATAACCGAGATAAATCTTATTGAGGTAAAGATCGAGGATTTGATCTTTAGTTAGAATTTGCTCGATATGTATCGCAATAAATGCCTCTCGAATTTTACGTGAGAAGGTTTTTTTATTTGAGAGGAAGAAGTTTCGTGCCAGTTGCTGAGTGATAGTACTCGCGCCTTGACGTGCATGACCAGTGGTTAGCATCACAAAAGCTGCACGTGCAATACCAATTGGATCAACGCCATGATGTTCATAAAAACGACTGTCTTCGGTCGCAATAAAACCATCGACCAACAGTGGTGGTATTTGTTTGAGTGTTAATGGTATACGACGTTTCTCACCAAATTGTGAGATCAGTTCGCCATCAGCACTGTACACCCTGAGTGGTGTTTGGAGCTCGACATCTTTTAATTTAGCAACATCAGGAAGGTCTGGTTTTAGGTATAAATAAAAACCAAAAATAGTACCCACTCCAAGAATGATGCAAATTAATGCAAGTATTAGTAATCGCTTTATGAACTTCACTTGAGATTTCCCGTTACGCCATCGTTCTGGCGGTCATTATCCATTATCTTTTACCTTCAAGTATAAAGATAACAAAAAATTAATTAATGCCGTTGATGGTGTTTATTCGAAATAGTTTGTTTTTTCGCCACATGGGAGCATAACACGGATGTTTCGGAACCCATTAAGTGTTGGGGTAGATATTGGCAATCACAGTATCAAAGCTGTGGTTTTACAACAAAAAAAAGAGCAGTTTGAGTTAGTTGCATTTGCTGAGGTTGAGTTGACTAAAACTGTTATAAACGATCAGCATAGCGTGAATAATGCTGAACTGTTGTCAGCAATGCGTCAAATTAAAAAGCAATTACCGTGGCAAGCTAAAGTCGTTACCTTAGCGCTACCTGATAGTGCAGTGATCAGTAAAGTTGTTCAACTCGGTAGTAACCTCAGTGAAGAAGAGGCAGAGTTCGCTATCACGCAAGCCTTAGGTGCCGCGTCGCCGTTTCCAGTTGAAGAGCTGTGGTTTGATTATTTCCCATTAATCAGTGACCGTTTTAGCGATGTTGCTGCGACAACCCCGTTTCAAGTGTTTGCTTCGCGTCGAGAAACGATAGATAACCGTGTTAACGCTTTGCTTAAACTTGGTTTTAAACCAAAAGTGATGGAATTACAAACTCATGCCTTATTATGGTTGGCTGAACATTTTGCTGAAATGGGGAGCCATTATAATCAATGGGGGGTGGTTGATGTTGGCAAGCGGCATACGGAATTTTGTATGAAACCACAAGGCAGCGCTGTTTATCATCGTGAAATTCGATTTGGTACTAGCATGTTTGACAGTCTGGATGGCGTAACGCAGTTTGGTGGTAATCATGCCGAACAATTTACTAAGCGGTTAGCAGAACAGCTAAAGCGTCAAATTCAATTGTATAACTCAACTCATCCTCGTAGTGGTATCAAAGGCTTATGGCTCGGTGGTGGTGGGCAAAATTTGGTTTCGGCATCATTGCTACAACGCTTAATTGGTCTGGATACGGTCTGGGTTAGCCCATTTCAGCATTTTAGTTGTGCCAAGAAAGTTGAATTACCTCGCATGATGTCGAGTCAGTATGCGGTTGCGACAGGGTTAGCGTTGCGAGGGCTAGCATGATCGATAAACTCAATCTATTGCCGTGGCGTGAGCAGCGACGTAAGCAGCACAAACAACGTTTCTTAGGATTACTGGCGACAAGTGTTGTTGTGGCCATTGCTGGTAATGGCGCTATTGCGAAATATATAGAAACCCAACACCAACAACAGCAGAGTCGTAATCATCAACTGCAGCAGGAATTAACCAGCTTAGAGCAACGCTTGGCTTATTTACCGAAGTTAGATAAACAGCGTGATGCGATTAAACTGCGATTAAAAGTGATTGTTGATATTCAGTTATCACGTAATCGGGTTACCCAACTGCTTAATCAATTACCGGAAGTAGTGCCTGCTGGCGTGTATCTTGATGGGGTAAATTTAGCCTCGCAACGCGTAAAAGTAGATGGCTTTGGAGATACTAATGGTCATTTGGCGGCGTTACTTGGTAAAGCTGAGCAATCACCATGGTTTAATAATATTGAAATGCACTCTTTAGTCACGACGAAAAGCCGTGATAAACAACAAAAGTCACAATTTAATGCATCGTTTGATTTAACTGCTCCACCCATTAATAAGCCGTCACTTAAGGCAATTTATGCGACGGCAATAGTGGAGAAGCGACAATGATTGACTGGCGTGAATTAGAATTAGATGAAGTTACTGAGTGGCCATTATTACCCCAGTGTCTCATTGCGGGCGTGGTGACATTATTGTTATCGGTGTTTGGTTATTGGTATTGGTTAACTCCGTTAACTGCTGCTTTAGAGCAGCAAAAGCAGCAGGAAATAACCTTACGTGGGCAGTTAGTGAGTCGAGCAGCCCAAGTGGCAGCATTACCACGGGTTAAAGAGCAAGTGATTGAGCTTAACCGTCGCTATCAAGAAGTGATTCAACAATTACCCGAAGAGCAAGAATTAGCGAGTTTACTCGCGAGTATCAATGATATTGGTGTTGAAAATGGCTTGATTTTTCAGTCGATTAAGTGGGCGTCACGGATTGAACATGATCTTTATTACGAATTGCCCCTCAATATGCAATTAACGGGTTCTTATCAACAAATTGGTCAGTTTGCAGAGGCAATAGCACGTTTACCTCGAATTGTTAATTTACGCAATGTTGA
Source organism: Photobacterium kishitanii (assembly GCF_000613045.3). Lineage (NCBI taxonomy): Bacteria > Pseudomonadati > Pseudomonadota > Gammaproteobacteria > Vibrionales > Vibrionaceae > Photobacterium > Photobacterium kishitanii. Next base: position 291,007 of record NZ_LN794352.1, read on the forward strand.
ATTAGCGCGCGTTGATAGCCAAGGTCTAGAAGAATTGTTGTCATTGACAGTATCTGCTACCACATACCGCTTTAAAGCTCCGCAATAATGAGGATTCTATGAGAACACTATTATGGCTGTTGCCGTTAGGGTTTGTGTTAATGGGGTGTCAGGCCAATACCGATTCCGTTGAGCAATTTATTGCTAAAACTCACACTAATGCCAAAGCCAAAGTGAAGCCATTAGCGGCTCCTTATATTTTTGTTGCGGAGTCATTTGTGATGACCAGCAAGCGAGTGCCGTTTTTACGACCTAAGCCAGAGTTACTATTAGCGAAACAAGCGGATAGTAGTTGCTGGCAGCCACCCATTAACCCTCAACCAACAGCACTCGAAACATTTCCGTTAGAGCAACTGGCAATGAAAGGCGTTATTGGTCATCAACGGCAACTATGGGGGTTGATTTATACCCCTGAAGGAGAGTTAGTCAGGATTAAGCCGGGACAGTTTGTTGGGCTTAATCGGGGCAAAGTCATAAAAGTGAGTAATGACGTCATTGAAATAGAAGAAACATTACCCGATGGCAAAGGTTGTTGGCTAATACGGCCTGCAAAGCTGGCGTTAGTTCAGCATTAATCAAGGATGAGTTATGAAAGGGAATAGATGGGGGCTTAGCCGCCAGATTTTCGTCAGTGTATGGTTAATGTGCTGGGGGTTAGTTACCATCACCAGCGTGACAGCAGCACCAGTAAGTGGCATTACTAATCAAGTTCAAAAGATTGACTTTCGTCGTGATAGTAAAGGTCGAGGTGTATTAACTCTCAAGTTACAACGGCCTCAATCATTGGTTGATTTTCGCCGTCAAGGTAAGCAGTTACAACTGGATATATTTGATACTCAATTGACCAATGAACAAATACATACTTTAGATGTGGTTGATTTCGCGACGGTTGTTAATAGCATTGATACTAGCAACATTCCTCGTGGCGCACGGTTAGTGTTTCATTTAGCAGCGGGCTACGATTATGACTATCGTTTTCGAGGAAATAATCTTGAGGTTACTATAACTCAGCGAGTACAACCCAAACCGACCTCAACGGCAGCTCAAACTAAGGTTTCTTACCAGGGCAAGCCCATTTCAATTAATTTTCAAGATATCCCGGTCCGTAACGTATTACAGTTAATTGCTGATTATAACGACTTTAATTTAGTGGTGGCAGATACCGTCAGCGGTAATGTGACGTTGCGTTTAGATAACGTGCCATGGCCGCAAGTGCTGGATATTATCCTCCAAGCCAAAGGGCTAGATAAACGTGTTCGTGGCTCAGTATTATTGGTCGCACCTAAAACAGAATTAGCCGCCAATGATCATCAAGTTATGGAAACTGCGCGTAAACAGCAACAATTAGCCAGCTTACGTTCGAAGCTGATTCAGATTAACTACGCGAAAGCGACTGATATTGCAGAATTATTGCGGGGCGCTAGTGATGGGATTGGAATGCTGTCTGAACGTGGTTCGTTACATGTTGATGAACGAACTAATGCATTGATAATTAAAGATACTCCTGAAAGTATCGCCAGCATTAAAGAGATAGTAGTGGCTCTCGATATTCCCGTGAAGCAGGTTCAAATTGAAGCACGCATTGTCACTATTGATGAAGGTAATATTGATGAACTCGGTGTTCGCTGGGGAGTATCAAGTATCGATGGCGATACGACCATCGGTGGTTCTATTGAAGGTAACCTTGGTAGTTCTGGCTTGCTAGATGATACTACGGTTGATGATTTTCTTAATGTTAATTTAGGCGCAACCCAAACGGGTGCTGCAAGTATCGCATTTCAAGTGGCAAAGTTGGGGAATATACTGTTAGATTTAGAATTATCAGCCTTGCAGTCAGAGCGTAAAGCCGAAATTATTTCTAGTCCTCGGTTAATGACGACTAATAAAAAAACCGCTTATATCGAACAAGGCACCGAGATTCCGTATCTAGAAGCGTCCTCAAGTGGCGCAGTGTCGGTTGATTTTAAAAAGGCAGTTTTAAGCCTGATGGTGACGCCTCAGATCACTCCAGATAATAAGCTGGTATTGGATTTGGAAGTAACTCAAGACAGTAAAGGTGAGGAAGTTCCAACAGGAGTCGGTACTGCGGTGGCAATTAAAACTCAGCGTATTGGTACCCAAGTGTTAGTCAATAATGGTGAAACGGTCGTATTGGGCGGTATTTATCAAAATCAGGTTAACAATAGCGTTCGTAAAGTGCCTATTCTTGGTGATATTCCAGTGCTTGGTGCATTATTTAGGCATAAAATGGAAGAACTTGGAAAACGTGAATTATTGATTTTTGTGACGCCAAAAATTGTGATGCAATAATTTTTCACTTACCGAACCATTTTACTGACAACCGTTCTAATCAATGTTGTAGCAGGGTGGTTGTATGTTAAAGTTGTTTTGTTTCATTGGGTTATGCTTTTAGCTTGCTTGGGTGTTAAGAGTGTTGTTGAGCTATTATTAGGATATTTACGAGCTTAATACGATTGACCTCAGACCTCGGGTAAGCCATTATGGCAACCTCTGTGGGTAAGACAGGCTTAATAAAATATCGATTGATGTCGACTAGCTATTGCAAAATAGTAGTCAGTCCTGAGATAATTTTCTGTCTTATCACGAAATATATGTGAGGAACTTGGCGCCTCGGGCTTATTTTAATAGAGCCTGCGGGTGGTGTCGTTTTATTAACCGCGCGTAAATTGCTAAAAATGGCTGAAAAACGAAATATTTTCTTGGTTGGCCCTATGGGTGCCGGCAAAAGCACAATTGGTAGACACCTTGCACAACAGCTGCATATGGAATTCTTTGATTCAGATACCGTGATAGAAGAACGTACTGGCGCTGATATTAGTTGGGTGTTTGATGTTGAAGGTGAAGACGGCTTCCGTGTTCGCGAAGAAACTGTGATTGATGACCTAACACAAGAGCAAGGTATTGTTCTTGCAACGGGTGGCGGCTCTGTTATTAATAAAGAGAACCGTAATCGCCTGTCTGCTCGTGGTATTGTTGTTTATCTAGAGACGACTATTGAAAAGCAATTAGCTCGTACTCAACGTGATAAAAAACGCCCGTTACTTCAAACCGACACGCCTCGTGAAGTGCTTGAAGAGCTAGCAGCAGAGCGTAACCCATTGTATGAAGAGGTTGCTGACTACGTTGTTCGTACTGATGATCAAAGTGCGAAAGTAGTTGCTAACCAAATCATCAAGATGCTGGAAGAGCGTTAATTAATTAAAAAGAGAAGCTGACCATGGAACGGATCAATGTCAATTTAGATGACAGAAGCTACCCTATTTCAATTGGCGCCGAGTTGTTCGACAACTCGGCGTTGTTTGCATCTGCGATATCTGCAGGTAAACGAGTAGTTGTGGTCAGCAATGACACTATTGCCCCGTTATATGCGGATCAGGTAATGGCTACCATCAGTTCATTATCGTGCCAAGTGGCACTACTTTCTCTGCCTGATGGTGAACAGTACAAAACTCTCGATACGTTCAATTGTATTATGACATTTTTACTGGAAGGTAATTATGGCCGTGATGTGATTTTAGTTGCCTTAGGTGGCGGCGTAATTGGTGACATTGTCGGCTTTGCTGCGGCAAGTTATCAGCGAGGGGTTGATTTTATTCAGGTGCCAACAACATTGTTAGCACAAGTGGATTCATCTGTGGGTGGAAAAACTGCGGTTAATCACCGTTTGGGTAAAAACATGATTGGTGCTTTCTACCAACCTAAAGCGGTGATTATTGATAATCATTGTTTACATACATTGCCGCAACGAGAGTTAGCAGCAGGGTTGGCTGAGGTTATCAAATACGGCATTATTGCCGATTATGATTTTTTTGTTTGGTTAGAAAATAACATTGAGCGCTTACATGCATTGGATAATGATGCGTTGTCTTACGCCATTAGCCGTTGCTGTCAAATTAAAGCTGATGTTGTTGCTGCCGATGAAAAAGAATCAGGTGTAAGGGCGTTACTCAATCTTGGCCATACTTTTGGTCACGCTATTGAAGCAGAAATGGGTTACGGTAACTGGCTGCATGGCGAAGCGGTGTCAGCAGGTACAGTTCTCGCAGCACATACTGCAGCAAAGCAGGGATTGATCAGTGATGCCGATGTGATGCGGATTATTGCATTGCATCAGCGAGCAAACTTGCCCGTTGTTGCGCCTGAAACTATGATTTTTGACGATTTTATTAAGCATATGATGCGTGATAAAAAAGTATTGTCAGGTCAGCTACGCTTAGTATTACCGACTGCGATTGGTAGTGCTGAAGTTGTGGCTGATGTACCTTTTGATGTGCTTCAGGATGTTATTGGCCGTTAAGTTGTAGCACGTTGATGACCAGCATGACGAAAGCAAAAAAACTGGATCTGGATAGTCAGATCCAGTTGCTGACTCGAGTACGGTTTCTGACTCGGTTTGGCTCTCATCTTATTCACCTCTCTGGTGCACAAGGCTCAGGTAAAACTTGGCTTGCACACTCTTTCCTTGAACATTATGCCACTGACTGTCGTCAAATATTATTGACGTGCCAGCTTGGGTATACAGATGCTCAACATCGAACCTTATTGTTACAGCAATTTGTTAGCCAAGCTATGTTTAATGAACATGATTCATTATGCCAAAGTGCGGAGCATTTATTAGCACACCATCAACATAAACTGATAGTAGTGATCGATGATGCGCATTTACTTAGTGACGGCTTAGTTACTGAATTATGGGCGTTATCACTGTATGCCAATCAACATTCACAACTACAACTTAATATCATATTATTTGCTAATCGTGGTGAGTTAAACCAAACTTTAGCTCATGTTAGCCATGATTCTGATATTATTCCTCTAGAGTTGGAGATTGATGATATTAGTCATCAAGAAGTGGCTTTATTTAGCGAAATATTGGTTGCTAACGATGAGTCAGATACACCTTCTCGACCAACGTTAAAACAGCGGTTATTAATGCTGCTTCCACGATCAGTTGTGTTGCAACGTCCCTCTCAAGCTGAAGGTATAAGCATGAGTTTGAATTCCAAAAAAAGATTATTATTACCGTTAGCGATCGTTATTGTACTTATTGTTTTAATTGCTATTGGTTATTGGTTCATGGCTCCTCGCTCGGTAGATAGTCAGTCTTCAACTACTGTTGCTTCGAATGCTCCTGTATCAGCCGCGGCTGTTGTGACGATTGATAAAGAGCCATTACCACCACAAGTGAATACGCAAGGTTTAACCGTTGGTCGCCAAGAAGAGACTGTTCATGAACGGATAGTAATCTCTGAACAACAAATTGATGCCATGATTGACGATCATGCTTTGAAAGGTCATTCTGAAGCTACAGAAGCTACAGAAGCTACAGAAGCTACAGAAGCTACAGAAGCTACAGAAGCTACAGAAGCTACAGAAGCTACAGAAGCTGAAAGTACGCCAGCGATTATTGACACGCAGCCATTGTCTGCCGCTGTAATATCGGCACCAGCCTCTAAGTTAGATTGGTCGCTTAAATTAGCCGCTAATGAGCAGCAATTGGCAGCAGTAAAGCCAGATCATTATGCATTACAACTTGCAGCGACTCGCAGTCTTGCCGCTGCAGCAGAGTTTATAATGACCCATAATGTGGCAGCTGCAATGATCTACCAAACTGAACGTAATCAGCAGTCGTGGTTCATTGTCGTGACGGGTAATTATGCCACGGCTCAGCAAGCTCGCACTGCAAAAACACAATTGCCAACATCATTACAGCAGCTAAAACCGTGGCTGAAACCTTACCGACATATTCAACAAGAAATGAATCGCTTAAAATAAAGCCATTAATGGTAGTTATTTATGCTAATTGGTATCAGCATAGGGTGTAAATGAGGTACAATCCGCGACCTTTCGTGACATTCTTGTAAGTGGTGGTGGGTCAGCTTAATGAAAAAGCATCGTGCATTCCTGAAGTGGGCTGGGGGTAAGTACTCTCTAGTCGAGGATATTAAACGACACCTACCGCCCGCGCGTAAATTGGTTGAGCCTTTTGTGGGGGCTGGCTCGGTATTTTTAAATACTGATTATGAGCAGTACCTATTAGCGGATATCAACCCAGATCTGATTAATTTATATAATATAATTAAGCAAGAACCTGAGCGTTACATTGAAGATGTACGCCGATTATTCACGCCTGAATATAATACTAAAGCAGCGTACCTAAGTATTCGAGAAGAGTTTAATAACAGCACTGATCCTTATCAGCGTTCAATTTATTTCTTATATTTAAATCGCCACGGTTTTAATGGCTTATGCCGTTATAATAAAAAAGGCGGGTTTAATGTACCTTTTGGATCGTACAAAAAACCGTATTTTCCAGAAGCTGAAATGTATTATTTTTCTGAAAAAGCCAAACGTGCGACTTTTGTGTGTGAAGGCTATAGCCAAACATTTTCACGGGCTCGCAAAGGCAGTGTGATTTATTGTGATCCACCGTATGCGCCATTATCTACTACGGCTAATTTTACTTCTTATTCTGGTAATGGTTTTAGTTTGGATGATCAGGCAACCCTAGCCAATGTCGCAGAGAAAGCCGCGACTGAGCGTGATATTGCGGTATTGATTTCTAATCATGATACGCCATTAACCCGCCGTTTATATACCGGGGCTGATTTGTCGGTGGTAAGGGTTAAACGCACCATTAGTCGTAATGGTAGTGGTCGCAATAAAGTCGATGAATTGTTGGCATTATTTAAAACACCAGTTACCACCGATAACGAATAAATGCTTGATTTATAATGCTGTTGCCTGATGGGCAATAGCAATTAATGCGATTACCAATATCGCGATAATGATCCCACCAATAATAATAAATGGCCATGGACTTGAATGATTAAAGTCTTGGTGGCGTTGTTGTTGGGATTGCACTCCAAATAATGCTGCTAGAACACTTTTTATTATGCTCCATATTGTGCCAGCGTTCTGAATCATAAACTTCCTTTCCTCATTTTTCTGCTGACGTTATTGTTGATTGTAGTGCCTCTGTCGCTGGTCACAGTGATAACTATGGCTAACTGCAGCAATAAATAAATCCAGTAAGACAACACCTAGGGGATCGGGTAGACTGACAGCAATTTGAAAGCTTGGTAAACCGAGCCTGTTGTTTTTATCGCTAGTGTAGAGAGGCTAAACATGAAGGACTTTTTGATCGCTCCATCTATTTTGTCTGCTGATTTCGCCCGTTTAGGTGAAGATGTAGTAAAGGTATTGGCTGCGGGTGCTGATGTTATCCATTTTGATGTTATGGATAATCACTTTGTGCCAAACCTGTCGTTTGGTGCGCCGATCTGTAAAGCATTACGCGACTACGGGATTACGGCACCGATTGATGTCCATTTAATGGTAAAACCTGTCGATCGTATTATTCCTGATTTTGCCAAAGCTGGCGCGACGATGATCACTTTTCATGTAGAAGCGACCGATCATATTGATCGTACTCTGCAACTGATTAAAGAACATGGTTGTAAAGCTGGGGTGGTATTTAATCCAGCAACGCCATTACATCATCTTGATTATATTATGGATAAAGTTGACATGATTTTGATTATGTCGGTTAACCCAGGCTTTGGCGGCCAGTCATTTATTCCAAGTACTTTAGATAAATTACGTCAAGTACGTCAGCGTATTGATGCTTCAGGTCGTGATATTCGCCTAGAAGTTGATGGTGGTGTTAACGTTGATAATATTGGTGAAATCGCTGCCGCTGGTGCTGATATGTTTGTTGCTGGCTCTGCCATTTTTAATGAACCTGATTATAAAGTCGCGATTGATAAAATGCGTGCACAGTTAGCTGAGGCTAAGCGTTAATGATCCCTGAAAACATGATTGAAAATATTAAATTTATTGCGTTTGATTTAGACGGTACTTTACTTGATAGCGTACCTGATTTAGCCGATGCTGCTGATTTGACCATGCGTCACCTTGGTCGCAAAGGTGTCACTGTTGAACAAGTGACAACTTGGATTGGCAATGGTGCTGATATTTTGATTGGCCGAGCATTAAGCCGTAGTGTTGATATTGACCCTCAAATTGACCCGCAATTACAGCGTCAAGCGCGTGAGTTATTTGATCATTATTATGCTGCTGGTGGCCACCAAAAAAGTGCCTTGTATGCCGATGTAAAAACGACGTTAGCCAGCTTACATCAAGCGGGTGTTGCTATGGCTATCGTAACCAATAAGCCTTCACAATTTGTACCGCATTTGCTTGAAGAACATGGTTTGAGTGAGTATTTTGTGGATGTGATTGGCGGTGATACTTTCCCATTGAGAAAGCCAGATCCTTTTGCGCTACATTGGCTAATGGAGAAACACCATATTGCTGCGACTCAACTACTGATGGTCGGCGATTCGCGTAACGATATTCTTGCCGCACAAGCCGCTAGCTGCCGTTCATTAGGACTGACTTATGGCTATAACTATGGTCAGCCAATCAGTGATAGTCAGCCAGATGTTGTTTGTGATCACTTCAAGCAATTACTTGATGTGGTTAAACTAGGCTGCTAGTACATTACGGTGTACACTAAAAACAATAACATTAGGTACTGATAACGGCGTTATTAGTACCTTTCGTCAATACAATTAAAGATATTAACAGGACAGCCTGATCATGAGTAAACCCATTGTATTAAGTGGCGTACAGCCTTCTGGTGAATTGAGTATCGGCAACTACCTTGGTGCGCTGCGTCAGTGGGAACAGATGCAGGATGATTATGATTGCCAGTACTGTGTGGTTGATTTACATGCCATCACAGTACGTCAAGATCCTAAAGCTTTACACGAAGCAACTTTAGATGCTTTGTCTATCTGTTTAGCTGTTGGTGTTGATCCGCAAAAAAGTACGTTGTTTGTACAATCTCATGTTCCTGAGCATGCGCAACTTGGTTGGTTATTAAATTGCTATACCCAAATGGGTGAACTAAGTCGTATGACACAGTTTAAAGATAAATCAGCTCGTCATGCGAATGATGTTAATGCGGGTTTATTTGGTTACCCAGTGCTAATGGCTGCAGATATTCTATTGTATGGTGCTCATCAAGTGCCAGTAGGTAGCGATCAGAAGCAACATTTAGAGCTAGCGCGTGATATCGCGACCCGTTTTAATAATCTTTACAGCACCCCTGAAAGCCCAATTTTCCAAGTACCAGAACCGTATATTCCAACGGTTGGTGCGCGCGTGATGAGCTTACAAGATGCGACCAAGAAAATGTCGAAGTCAGATGATAACCGTAAGAACGTTATTACTTTACTTGAAGATCCTAAGTCAATTTTAAAGAAAATCAATAAAGCGCAAACGGATGCAGAAATGCCACCACGTATTGCTCATGATATTGAGCAAAAAGCAGGTATTTCAAATCTAATGGGCCTGTATTCTGGTGCTACTGGAAAAACATTTGCTGAGATTGAAGCTCAGTATGCTGGTGTTGATATGTACGGTCCATTTAAGAAAGATGTGGGTGAGGCGTTAGTTGCAATGCTAGAGCCTGTACAAGCGGAATACCAACGTATTCGTCATGATCGTGCTTACCTTGATAGCGTGATGAAAGCCGGTGCAGATAAAGCATCAGCACGCGCTGCTGAAGTATTGAAAAAAGCTTACCATGCCGTTGGTTTTGTTGCTCGCCCATAAGCGTTAGTAATAACAATTATTAAAAAAGCAGGGCTTAGGCTCTGCTTTTTTGTCGCTAGTTAATAGCTGTCGCCGACAGTTAAAAATAAGAGCTTAGTTGTAGTATGCTGTTACTTATTGATAACTATGATTCATTTACTTACAACCTCTATCAATACTTCTGTGAATTGGGGGCAGAGGTTGTTGTTGCCCGCAATGATGAGATTGATATCGCGGCCATTGAAGCTTTAGCGCCCACCCATTTAGTGATTTCGCCAGGGCCATGTACACCCAATGAGGCGGGGGTTTCACTGCGAGCGATTGAGTATTTTGCGGGTAAATTACCAATCCTTGGGGTTTGTCTTGGCCATCAATCGTTAGCGCAAGTCTTTGGCGGTGATGTGGTGCGGGCACGACAAGTGATGCATGGCAAAACTTCACCGATTTACCATACTGATTGCGGTGTATTTGAGGGGCTTAATAATCCCTTAACCGTTACGCGCTATCATTCGTTAGTGGTTAAGGCTGCGACTTTACCTGACTGTTTTGAGATTACCGCATGGACTGAATTAAATGGTGAATTTGATGAAATCATGGGTATTCGGCATAAGACCTTAGCACTGGAAGGAGTACAATTTCATCCTGAAAGTATTTTGACTGAGCAAGGCCATGCGTTATTGGCTAACTTTCTGCAACGCTAATACTGCTATTTTTACGTGCTTATTACGATAGTAGTAAGTACGTTACTCTTCTTGTTATCAATGATTTTGTCATTGAACTTCTTATTAGTTATCGATGTTACTTATTTATAAGACAACTGCTGTGCTGTCTTGATTGCAACTTTATGCGAGTGGTGACAACTGTTTCCGTTTAGGAAAGGGTGTTGGTCATCAATGCGGGTTAATAATCTAGCGTAAATAATGCATAACTATCTGTAGTGTATTTATTAGTTAACACTTTGGTTTGAATAAAAACAGCTGTCATTGTTGGCAAAGGTTAATAAAATGTAAATACTAATAATAAGACATCAAGCACAGAAGGATAGTGTGATGGCAACTGAATATAAACTACAACGATCGTTGTTTGATAAGGTAATGGTACCTTGCTATGCGCCAATGGATATTATTCCTGTTCGAGGTCAAGGTTCGCGGTTGTGGGATCAACAGCAACGTGAGTATATTGATTTTGCAGGCGGGATTGCGGTGAGTTGTTTAGGTCATTGTCATCCGCTGATGGTGGCGGCCTTGACTGAGCAAGCACAACAGTTGTGGCATTTAAGTAATGTCATGACCAATGAGCCAGCACTGCGACTCGCTGATAAACTGACCCAATTAACCTTTGCTGAAAAAGTCTTTTTTGCCAACTCTGGCGCAGAAGCGAATGAAGCAGCATTAAAATTAGCCCGTCGTTATGCGGTTGATAATTTTAGTGCTGAGAAAAATCAAATTATTGCCTTCCATCACGGCTTTCATGGCCGAACATTTTTTACCGTTACTGTTGGTGGTCAAAGTAGTTATTCCGATGGCTTTGGACCTAAACCACAAGCAGTGACTCATATTCCTTATAATGATTTAGCTGCGATTGCTGAGTTAATTTCTGATAAAACCTGTGCCGTGATGATGGAGCCTTTGCAAGGTGAGGGCGGAGTTATTAGCCCAAGTCTGGAGTTTGTGCAGCGGGTACGTGAGTTGTGTGATCAACATCAGGCGCTGCTGATTTTTGATGAAGTCCAAACCGGAAATGGTCGTACTGGCGAGTTGTTTGCTTATCAATATTTAGGTATTACCCCTGATATTCTTACCACTGCTAAATCTTTAGGTGGCGGTTTTCCTGTGGCGGCAATGCTGACGACAACTGCACTCGGATCTCATTTAAATGTGGGTACTCATGGCTCGACCTATGGCGGTAACCCACTGGCCTGTGCTGTTGCTGAGGCGGTAATCAATGAAATCAGTCAACCAGCAGTATTAGCGGGGGTTAAACAGCGCGAGCAGTGGTTTCGTGAGGCATTGATACGAATTAATCGACGTTATCCTATTTTTAGTGAAATTCGAGGTAAAGGCTTATTACTGGGTGCGGTGCTAACCCCAGAGTGGCAGGGTCGAGCACGAGATATTTTGGTTGCAGCGGGCAATGAAGGCGTAATGGTCTTAGTCGCTGGCACCGATGTCGTACGTTTCACCCCTTCGTTAGTGATTGATAAAACCGATATTGATGAAGGAATGCTGCGTTTAGAAACTGCGATTGCGAAGTTATATCACGCTACGGCTTAATTGTGATGGGTTGCTTAGGTGATAAATAGCAACCTTGATACCAATTTATACCCAGGCAATGGCTGTTGTCATTGCCTGCATCAGGAGGAAATGTAATGCTCATTATTCGTCCTATTACTGCTGCTGATTATCCTGCGCTGATGCTATGTGCTGAAGCATCGGGTCATGGTTTTACCTCCCTACCTATTAATGAAACTATACTCCGTGCTCGAATTAACCATTCTCAAGCAAGCTTTAACGCGACAGTGACTTCACCCGGACAAGAAAGCTATTTATTGGTTGCTGTTGATAGTGTCAGTGGCCAAATAGTGGGTACTACCGCGATTGAGGCAACAGTGGGCCTTGATGCGCCTTTTTATAATTATCACTTAAGTACTGTCACCCATGCTTCACGCCGCTTAGGGGTACACAACACGGTGAAGGTACTGACGTTGGGGAGCCAATATACGGGAGAGACTGAACTCTGTAGTTTATTTTTATTACCTGAGTGGCGCCAAGGCATCAACGGCCGTTTATTGTCTAAATCACGATTTTTATTAATGGCTGAACATCGGCAACGGTTTGCTGAGATTGCGTTTGCTGAAATGCGTGGTGTGTCTGATGAACAGGGTAATTCTCCTTTTTGGCAATGGCTTAAAGACAGTTTCTTTTCGATTGATTTTACCTATGCTGATTATCTTACTGGGATTGGACGCAAAGGATTTATTGCTGATTTAATGCCGAAATTACCGATTTATGTCAATTTACTTAGTAAAGAAGCGCAAGCGGTGATAGGGCAAGTCCATGTCGATACTCGCCCAGCATTACAACTATTAGAACAAGAGGGATTTTGCTGTCGTGGTTATGTCGATATTTTTGACGCAGGTCCGAGTGTTGAATGTGATGTGCGTAATATAGAAACAGTTCGTCACTCGCAGCGGTGTCGAGTGAATATTGGCGAGCACTCGAGTGAGCAATATTATTTAGTCTCCAATTGTGAGTTAGCCGGGTTTCGAGCGGTAGCTGCACCGTTGGTGGTTGATTCACAAGGGCAAGTGACGATGACCGCAGATATTGCTACCGCACTTAATATCGCTATTGGTGATGAAGTCCGGTTAGTTGCATTATCATAATAAGGAGAGACGAATGAGCTTATGGATTAATAACCAATGGCTAGCAGGCGCTGGTGAGCAATTTCAATCACTCAATCCTTATGATGGTAGTGTGGTTTGGCAAGGTAAGGCCGCAACGACAGCGCAAGTTGAAGTCGCTGTTACTACCGCAGAAACTGCGTTTTTAACCTGGTGTAATACCACTCTTAGTGAGCGATTGGCAGTAATAGAATGCTTTGCTCAATTAGTGCAGCAACACCAGCCACAACTTGCTCGTACTATTGCTACTGAAACAGGTAAGCCGTTATGGGAAAGTACCACTGAGGTGGCAGCCATGATTGCTAAGGTAGCATTATCACTTCAGGCTTACCATGAGCGTACAGGTACGCGCCAACGGCAACAAGCTGATACAACCATGATTGTCCGCCATCGTCCTTTGGGCGTCATGGCGGTATTTGGACCCTATAACTTTCCAGCTCACTTACCTAACGGCCATATTATTCCGGCATTGCTGGCAGGGAATACAGTGGTGTTTAAACCGTCTGAACTTACGCCAAAAACGGCGCAACTGATGTGTGAGTTGTGGCAGCAGGCGGGTATCCCTGCTGGGGTGATTAATTTAGTGCAAGGGGGAAGTTCAACAGGAATGGCTTTAGCTGCGGCGGCAGGGGTTGCTGGAGTATTGTTTACTGGTAGTGCTCACACTGGACATTTATTGCATCAGCAATTTGCAGGGCAGCCTCAAAAAATGTTGGCTTTAGAAATGGGGGGTAATAATCCATTGGTTGTTGGCCCACAATATGGCGCAATTGATGCGGCAGTGTATACCATCATCCAGTCAGCTTTTTTAAGTGCGGGACAGCGCTGTACTTGTGCGCGGCGATTATATATAGCGGTAGGAAAAGCCGGTGATGAATTGTTAGCGCGGTTGGTGACAGTCGCGTCGCAATTGATAGTGGGGGATCCATTAGCAACACCGGCACCTTTTATGGGGCCATTGATATCAAATGTGGCTGCCGATCAAATTATTGTCAATCAGCAGCAATTAATAAACGCGGGTGGCGTTGCTTTGTTAGCCGCAACACGAGGGCAAGGTGCGTTAGTTACACCGGCTATTATTGATGTCAGTGCGATTACGGAGCTGATGGATGAAGAGTATTTTGGGCCGCTATTACAGGTCAGTCGTTACCATGATTTTACCCAAGCGGTGGTGAGTGCTAATCAAACGCGTTATGGACTCGCCGCAGGGTTAATATCAACCGATGTCCAACAATGGCGTTATTTTATTGACCATATTCGAGCTGGGATCGTTAATCGTAATCGGCCTTTAACTGGCGCCAGTGGTGATGCACCTTTTGGTGGGCCAGGTGCTTCAGGTAACCTGCGTCCAAGTGCTTATTATGCAGCAGATTACTGTGCTTACCCAATGGCATCTGTTGAAGGGGAACAATTACAATTACCGTCGCAATTAGCGCCAGGTGTGAGCTTGAACTAAGATCTATAAAGTGATTATGCTTTAAATTAAGCGGGTAGGTTATGGAATCGATTACGCAACTTTTTGATAGCTTGTGGCACGATTATAGTCAGCGATTATGCCCATCAGCGGTGCAAATACAGCGATTATTAACCGAAGATGTCGCATTATTAAATGATCATATCGCGTTACGTAGCTTTGGGTTACCTAAGTGTGGTTTAGCGGTTGTTGCTGCTCCGTTTATTGCGTTGGGTTATCAACCGCAAGCTAAATATCATTTCAGTGCTAAAAAGCTGTATGCCGAATATTTTGCTCACCAAAACCCTTTACTCCCCAAAGTCTTTATTAGTGAATTACAGTTAGGCGGCTGTTCGGCCGAATTGCAACTTGCAGTGCGCGGTTTATTAGATCAGGTCGATGATGATTATTTTCGCCAGCCTGATTTTGTTTATGGCGGTCGTCCATGGCAACTTGATTTTGCAACCTATCAATTTTTAGCGGCTGAAAGTGAGTATGCAGCTTGGGTTGCGGCGCACGGTTTTGGTGCTAATCATTTTACGGTAAGTATTAATCAGCTCGAGCAATTTACTTGTTTAGAAGAGGTAAACCATTTATTGCGTCATAACCAGTTTGTGATTAATCAGACAGGCGGAGACATAAAAGGTGATGCGACGGTAATGTTAGAGCAATCGGCAACGATGGCTGATGAGGTTGGGGTTAGTTTTCGAGATGGGGTTTATAAGATCCCTGGTGGATTTTACGAGTTTGCTAAACGCTATCCACAACCGAATGGTGAATTGTATAGCGGCTTTGTTACTGCCTCGGCGGATAAAATATTTGAAAGTACCAATAGTTAACTGAGTACTTGATAGTGAAAATGGCAGTAATAACAACAGCACTTAGTTACATCAGTGCTGTTATTGCTAGCTAGTTATCTAGTGGTGAACCCCAAACGCCTGATTCATCCGCTGGGCAGCGACGTAATCCTGTTTGTTGTTCAAGGTAGCAACGGCTATCGCTAAACCCTGTCATTTCAATGGTTGTGGGCTGGTTAGTTAACACCCCTGGTACGGTGGTGAAACTGTTAGTAGAAAAGCGTTCAATATCCATATTGACCATCATTGATTAAGAAATCCATTTGTAATCGAAATGTAGCATGAATGAATGTGATTACAAATTAAAATTTAACCGTAATACTAACTCCGTCAATGTTTGTTTTATGGTGCTATTTAGAGATAGTCGAGATCAAAAAAAACCGCAGGTATAAGCTGCGGTTTCATCGGCGATTAAGGTACGACTAATAATTAGCGTGTACCGTAAACCACGATTGTTTTGCCGTGAGCAGAAATAAGATTTTGCTCTTCAAGCATTTTTAAAATACGACCCACTGTTTCGCGAGAACAACCTACGATCTGGCCAATTTCTTGACGAGTGATCTTAATTTGCATGCCATCTGGGTGTGTCATTGCATCGGGTTGTTTTGCAAGATTAAGTAACGTCTGTGCAATACGACCTGTTACATCAAGGAATGCAAGATCACCTACTTTTTGACTTGTCACTTGTAAACGACATGCCATTTGAGCAGATAGACGCATTAGAATATCTGGATTAACTTGAATTAACTGACGGAATTTCTTAAATGAAATTTCTGCAACTTCACAAGGGCTTTTGGCACGAACCCAAGCTGTACGCTCTTGGTCTTCTTCGAACAAGCCGAGTTCACCAATAAAGTCACCCTGATTTAGGTAAGAAAGGATCATTTCCTTACCTTCTTCATCCTTGATTAATACAGCAACAGAACCCTTCACGATGTAATACAAAGTTTCTGCTTTTTCACCAGCGTGAATTAACGTGCTCTTTGATGGATATTTGTGAATGTGACAATGGGAAAGAAACCACTCTAAAGTTGGATCTGTCTGCGGTTTACCTGGAACCATATTACTAACTTCCTCTGCATATGTTGCCCAACAATATGTTCTGTGAAGATAACTCAACAAAACTGTTTGCTGGCGGGGTTATTCACTCAGCTGCTGGGCTGCAAGCTAACTTGAACTTGTTAAGATTGTATCCTTTTTTTAGGGTTTTTTCTTGATATTGATCTAGCTGACTCGCTCATTTATGAGAGATAAGTGTGCACATGATCACATCGTTGTGAGTTAGTCACCAAAAGCATAGTTTTAATGTGGGTTTGTTAGTTAATTTGGGTGGTTTAAATATGCAACGTAATTAGCATTAGCCGGAATAAATAGCGTTTACATTGATGAGATTATCAACAAAAATAGAGTTAATATCTGAATAATATAGCCAAAGGAGATAGAGATGCAGTCACGAGTAAAGTGGGTTGAAAATATGACTTTTGTTGGTCAGTCATCATCAGGCCATAGTGTTGTTTTAGATGGTAATGGTGGTGATAAAGCACCAAGTCCGATGGAATTAGTGTTAATGGCCGCTGGTGGTTGTAGCTCGGTTGATGTTGTGAGTGGATTACAAGATTTACAACAGCAGATCACTGGCTGTGAAGTGAATATCTCTGCTGAGCGTCGTGAGCAAGCGCCACGTATTTTTACTCATGCAAATTTACACTTCGTGGTTAGTGGCCATGATTTAGCGCCTCAATTAGTCAGTAAAGTGGTTGCTGACTCACTCGAAAAATATTGCTCAGTGTGTTTAATGTTAGGTAAAGGGGTCGAGCTGAGCCACAGCTATGAGATTGTTGTGGCGTAAACACTATCATTATTAACGGTTACTGATACTAGTGACCGTTAATTACGCAAGTAACGATTAGCCGATCTGGCCATTTTCAATCAGTTGTTCAAGTAAAGGCCGCATAATTAGCTCCATCGCAAAGCTCATTTTGCCACCTGGAACAACCAGAGTATTATGGCGTGACATAAATGAACCTTGAATCATTGCTAATAAATGCGGAAAGTCGACATTCTTTAAGCCACGAAAGCGGATCACCACAAAGCTTTCATCTAAACTTGGAATTCCTTTGGCACTGACAGGATTTGAGGTATCAACAGTTGGTACCCGTTGAAAGTTAATATGAGTACGAGAAAATTGCGGCGTGATGTAATTAAGATAGTCATCCATTGAGCGCACAATTGATTCCATTACTGCTTCACGAGAATGGCCCCGATCACGGGTGTCGCGAATAATTTTTTGAATCCATTCTAAGTTAACAATCGGTACCATGCCGATAAGTAGATCAACATGTTGAGCCACATTGATATCGCCATCAACCACCCCCCCATGTAGACCTTCATAAAACAACACATCCGTATTTTCAGCCAATTGTTGCCACGGGGTAAAAGTACCTGGCATTTGATTATAAGGTACGGCTTCATCAAAGGTATGCAGATAACGGCGAAACTTGCCGCTACCATCTTGAGAGTATTGTTTGAAAAAGTGAGCTAATTGTTCAAAGTCATTGGCTTCTGCACCAAAGTAGCTGATATGACGACCTTGTTCTTTCGCTTTGCGGATTTCACAATCCATTTCAGGGCGAGTAAAGCGGTGGAAGCTATCACCCTCTAGCCATGCAGCGTTGATGTCCATCATATTAAACATCTTGCGAAAGGCTTCAGATGTTGTGGTCGTTCCAGCACCTGATGAACCAGTGACTGCAATAATAGGGTGTTTTACCGACATAACTCACCTTGTTGTGATTACTACATGTTAATAACAAAAAAAGAACAATAATAAATGTTACTACAGCTTTGCGTAAATGTCGGTTTTAAGTGATAAAAGTGCTGGCGAGGGCGAATTTTTATAATGATAAATATTGTTTTTTTTTACATTTGATTACGAAGCTTAATATCGACGGACTCATGTAATTCAGAGAAAACAATAACCGCATCACCAGTTTGCAGTTGCCGGCGAACATAAGCGACCTTATCGCTAAGGCTGATTTCTACTTCGCCATAATCAGTACCTTCGCGCAAAATAAATTGTTCGATGAGATTGGTTAGGGTTTCAGGGGCGATGTCTTGCCAAGGAATAATCATTACAACTTCTTAAATGATTAATAAAACAATAGCTGTAGTATATTCTTAAATTGGATTGAAACAAACTCAGTCATTATAAGCTGATGTTGATTGGTGTTGCGTTAATTGGTATTGAAACCACTCTGGTACGGTGTGCTCTAGCCAAAACTGTGGTTTAAGCAAACTGCCACCAATAAAACCAACATGTCCCCCTGTTGCCGATAAATCATAACGAATATTAGCTGGCAATGGTTGTGCAGGAATCACATCACGACACATAAATGGATCATCTGCAGCATGAATAATTCGTAAGGGTTGCGAGATATTGGCCAGCAGACGCAAACCACTACAGTGGTGGTAGTAGTCATCAGCATCTTTAAAGCCGTGTAGTGGTGCCGTAATGGCTTGGTCAAATTGCCACACACTGCTAATTGAGGCTAACTGTTGCCGGTTAACTGGCATCGTATGAGGTTGACGGTCAATTTTTTTGGCTATGGTTCGTTTGAGCGATGTGAGTAAGTAGCGTTGATAAATACGCGAGAACCCTTGTTGAATACGATCAGAGCATGAGGCTAGATTCAACGGTGGTGAGATCGCTTGGGCTGCAATTAGTTCGTTGTTGGGGTAGGTCGCAAGATAATTAATCAGGACATTACCACCAAGGGAAACGCCGACAGCGATAAACGGTCGTTGCGGAAATTGTTGGCGTAGCCATTGAATAAAAAAATGGACGTCGTTGGTTTCACCAGAATGATAGCTTTGCGGATGGCGATTTAATTCACCACTGCAACCTCGAAAATGCATCATCACTCCGAGCCAACCTTGCTGCTTAGCTGCCATCAATAAGCCATTAGCATAAGGACTGTTAAAACTACCTTCTAAACCGTGTAATAGAATCATCAGCGGTTGGTGGTGATTATTAAGATTAGGTTGCTCTGTCCAGGCGAGATCAACAAAATCACCATCAGGCATTTCAAGTCGTTGCGTCGTTGGCGTGAATAATGGTTGGCGACGAATAAATCGAGGCAATAAGGTTTGCAGGTGGGGATTGCGCAATCCAATTGCGGCAGTAAATGGCTGCATGTCAATGTCCTTTCTTCAAATAAAAACGCCGTAGTAATAACATCATTGCTACGGCGTTAAATGATCACTCAGCGTTAAGCTGGCTTTCCATTTCTTCTAATTGTTCCTGCAGTTCCATCCATGCGACTTCTATATCTTCAAGATCGGATTTTGCATTGCCTTGAAGTTTGAGTTGTTCATTCATCTGCGCTTTATTTTCTGGTTCATAAATCGTGCTGTCACTTAATGCCGTTTCTGCGGCAGTAATGACCTCATTAAGCTTATCCATTTGCTTTTCGAGCTTGGTGATTTCTTTACGAATTGGTGCTGTCAGCTTGCGGAATTCCGCGTCTAAACGCTTTTGTTCTTTACGTGAAGCAGCGCTATTATCTTTACTGGTTTCAGGTTTTGCTGCTTGTTGTTCACGGCGTTCATTGCGTTGCTGCTCAGTAAGCCATTTATGGTAATCATTTAAATCACCATCAAATGGCACCACTTGACGATCATGAACTAGATATAAGTCATCAGTCGTGGCACGCAGTAAGTAACGGTCGTGACTTACAATTACCATTGCCCCTTCATAAGATTGCAACGCAAAGGTTAATGCCTGACGCATATCCAAATCAAGGTGGTTAGTCGGCTCATCGAGCAGTAATAGGTTTGGGCGTTGCCATACAATTAACGCTAATACCAAGCGTGCTTTTTCACCACCAGAAAATGGTCCTACTTTTTCAAGGGCTTTGTCGCCAATAAAGCCAAAGCTACCTAAGTAATCACGTAACTGCTGTTCAGTTGAGTTAGGCGCAATACGTGCCATATGTTGAACCGGCGTATCATCAAGATACAAGGTCTCTAATTGATGCTGGGCAAAGTAACCAATTTTAACCCCTTGTGAATAAGCCATATCACCGGCTTTGGCGGGTAAATCGCCAGCTAACATTTTAATTAAGGTGGATTTACCCGCACCATTACGACCCAGTAAGCCAATTCGACTTCCAGGGACGAGGTTTAAACGAATTTTTTCTAGTATCAATAAGTCATCATAACCGGCAGCCACATGATCCATCATTAAAATAGGATTAGGCAGTGCGCTTGGTTCACGGAATTCAAAACTAAATGGATTATCAAGTTGCGCGGGTAGCACTTTTTCCATTCGTTCAAGGGCTTTAATACGGCTTTGGGCTTGGCGTGCTTTACTGGCTTTGTAACGGAAGCGCTCGATATATGACTGCATGTGCGTCATTTGTTTCTGCTGCTTTTGGAACATCGCTTGTTGTAATACTAATTTCTCAGCACGTTGGACTTCAAATGATGAGTAGTTGCCGGTGTAACTGTTCATGGTTTGGTTTTCAACGTGAATAATACGGTTGATGACGGGATCTAAGAAATCACGGTCATGAGAAATCAGTACTAAGGTACCGCGATAGCTTTGGAGCCATTTCTCCAACCACATTACGGCATCAAGATCTAAGTGGTTAGTTGGCTCATCGAGTAATAATAGGTCAGAGCGGCAGAGTAGTGCTTGGGCAAGGTTTAAACGCATGCGCCAACCACCAGAAAACTGAGTTAAGTTCCACTGCATTTGATGCTGTGAAAAACCTAAACCATTCAATAATTCTGCAGCACGGGCATTAATGCTATAGCCACCAATAGTATCGATCTTGCCATGTAACTCAGCGACTTTATTACCATCATCTGCGAGTTCTGCTGCAATTAATTGGCGCTCTAGTTCACGATATTCACGATCGCCATCAATCACATATTCAATTGCTGCGCGTTCAAGGGCGGGCGTTTCTTGAGCTACCCATGCTAACTCCCAGTTACTTGGAAACTGACAATTGCCGCCATCTAAACTGAGTTCATTTTTGAGTAATGCAAACAGGGTTGATTTACCACAACCATTTTTACCCACAAGACCAACTTTGTCCCCTGGGTTAATAGTCGCTGTGGCATTTTCAAGCAGAACTTTACCACCACGTAGAAGTTGGATATCTGAAAAGATAATCATCGATAGCGCCGGGGACGTGCCCGCTCCACAAAATTAAACAAGAATCATGCTCAGGAGTCTAACTCAAACTTGAACCAGTGGCTAACCTGACGCCAAGTTAACACCACGTTGGCATGGTCGTGATGGAAGTCAGACTAAAATAGAAATATCAACTAAACACCCATATTAAGTAACAATTAGGTATGATGGTTAACAATTTATGGTGGTTATAGTTTAGGTTGGCGTTACTCGCCTTATTAAACTACACGTATAAGGACAGTATGACCGATTTAAAAATATTAATTATCTTTGCGCATCCTGATCCTCAAGAATCCGTTGCGAATCAGACGCTATTAAATGAAATAAAACATTTACCGCATGTCACAGTGCATGATCTATATGCGACTTATCCTGACTTTTTTATTGATGAAGTTGCTGAGCGAGCGTTAGTGATGGCGCACGATGTGATTATTTTTCAGCATCCATTATATATGTACTCTTGCCCGGCATTACTCAAAGAGTGGCTTGATCGCGTATTAAGTAAAGGCTTTGCCCATGGAGAGGGGAAAGCGACGACGGGTAAATACTGGCGCTCAGTGATCACCACGGGGGGAGCAGCAGAGGCTTATAGTCCTGATGGTTATAATCGTTGCAGTATTGATGACATTTTAAAACCATTTGCGTTATGTGCTGATCTTTGTCGTATGCAGTGGTTATCGCCGTTAGTGTTGCATTGGGCGCGGCGCATTCCTGAGGCTGAACGACAGCAGCATGCGAAAATGTACCACCAGTGGTTAGTTAATCCTCACCAATATGCGCCCCAATTACCGTTAGCAGCAGGAGTTAACCATGGATAATGACTTTTTGTTGGTAATGGCAATTTTTTTAGGGGCGGCGATTATTGCGGTACCACTGGCACAACGATTGGGGCTAGGGTCGGTACTCGGATATTTAATTGCAGGAATAGGCATTGGCCCGTGGGGGTTAGGGTTAATTTCTGATGTGGATGCCATTTTACACTTCTCTGAATTTGGGGTGGTGTTATTACTGTTTCTAATTGGTTTAGAGCTTAACCCCAAAAAACTATGGCAAATGCGTAAACCGATTTTAGGCTTGGGTGGCAGCCAAGTGGTTATTACTACGGTAGTAATCGCAATAATTGCTTTGGGCTGTAGTCGTTTTTTTCCAGCTCTTGGTTGGCGTGATGCGATTGTGATTGGCATGGGGTTGGCATTATCGTCAACTGCGATTGCATTACGAGTGATAGACGAACAACAATTAAGCGGTAGCGAAACTGGTCAATCAGGATTTGCAGTGTTGTTATTTCAAGATATTGCGGTGATTCCAATGTTAGCACTATTACCGTTACTGGCGGGTAATGCGGGCGGTAATTGGCTTGATGGCATCTGGATGCTGGGTGGAATTGGTACTTTTCTCGTTGCCGGACATTTTTTATTGCGACCGTTATTTCGTTATGTGGTGATGAGTGGTGTCCGTGAATTGTTTAATGTCGCGGCTTTATTGCTGGTGGTAGGTATTGCACTGATTATGCAGATGATAGGTTTATCAATGGCACTAGGCGCTTTTCTTGCTGGGGTATTATTGGCAGAAAGTGAATATCGGCATGAGCTTGAAATTGCGATTGAACCGTTTAAAGGGTTATTACTGGGACTGTTTTTTATCTCGGTTGGTATGGCCGTTAACCTCGGATTGCTATGGCAGCACCCATTACAAATATTAGCGGTTGTTATTGCATTAGTGACGATTAAAGCTGGGGTGTTGTATCTGTTAGCGCGTTTATTTGGCGTAGGGGCGAAATCACGCAGTCAAATGGCGGCTATTTTGAGTCAAGGTGGAGAATTTGCGTTTGTGTTGTTTACCGCCGCTAAAGCTGGTGGCTTATTAGGTGGTGAATTAGCGCCGTTATTATTAGTGGTTGTCAGTCTTTCTATGATGACCACCCCGCTCATTTTGCAATTACAAAAACGTTGGTATGTGCGTAGTTTTAAAGCTGAAGATAATCATCAACCGCCATCGGATGTCATTGATCGCCAACCTCGAGTGATAATTACCGGTTTTGGTCGTTTTGGGCAGGTTGTGGGGCGATTACTGTTTGCTAATAAAATTCGAGTGACAGTTTTAGAGCGAGATCCTAGTCAAATTCAGTTTTTACGTAAGTTTGGCTATAAAGTTTATTACGGTGATGCAACCCAATTAGATTTATTACGCTCGGCTGGGGCTGATAATGCTGAAGCTTTGGTTATCTGTACCGATGACCCCTCTGAAGTGATGGAGGTTGTGACACTTTGCCAACAACATTTTCCGCAATTGAAATTAATGGCACGTGCTCGAAGTCGTGTAGAAGCGCACCAATTATTGAGTCATGGGGTTGAGTGCTTTTCTCGTGAAACATTTGAAGGTGCCCTTGATTTAGGTCGCCAAGCCCTTATATCTTTAGGCATGCATCCTTATAAAGCCAACCGTGCCCAAGCTCATTTTCGAAGAATAGATAGCCAAGCATTACGGGATCTGCTGCCTCAACATAGTGAAGAGGTTAATTTAGCATCACGTCAAAAAGAGGCCCGCAAAGAGCTCGAAGATATTTTTGATCGAGAAATGCGTGGTGAGCAGCAACGCCATCAAGGTTGGGATTAATCAAGGAGTGGTTAGGATGATCAAAAAACGATTTATTGCTGGTGCTATATGTCCTAATTGCCAAGCACAGGATACTTTACGCTGGTGGCAACAAAATGATGTTGAGCATATTGAATGTGTCGAATGTCAGCATATCGACACCCGTTTACCGCAATCAGTGCAAGAGAGTGAACAGCTTTCTTCAACAACTAAACACCAAGTGATAGGGATTTTTAAACCAGACTAATGTGATAATGGCATCTCAATGGTATTATCCTGTATGATACGGGGACAAAAACTATCACCCCAAGCTTAAATTTTGGAGTAAACATGAAAGTCGCTAAAGACACAGTAGTAAGCTTAGCTTACCAAGTGAAAACTGAAGAAGGTATCGTTGTCGATCAATCAACAGTTGAAGTACCTCTTGATTACCTACACGGTCATAACAACCTTATTCCTGGTCTGGAAAAAGCGCTTGAAGGCCATGTGGCAGGCGACAAGTTTGAGATAACTGTTGCTCCTGAAGAGGCTTACGGTGAGCACATGGACGAAATGGTTCAGCGTGTTCCTGCAAATGTATTCCAAGGTG
The DNA here is from genome assembly GCF_000613045.3 of Photobacterium kishitanii. NCBI lineage: Bacteria > Pseudomonadati > Pseudomonadota > Gammaproteobacteria > Vibrionales > Vibrionaceae > Photobacterium > Photobacterium kishitanii. The sequence continues at coordinate 315,766 of NZ_LN794352.1, forward strand.
TTGATGAAATTACTGTTGGTATGCGTTTCTTGGCTGATACTGATCAAGGTCCAATCCCTGTAGAAGTAACTGAAGTTGACGGCGACGAAGTTGTTGTTGATGGCAACCACATGTTAGCTGGTCAAACATTAGGTTTTGACGTTGAAGTTGTTGCTGTACGTGCTGCAACTGAAGAAGAAATCGAACACGGTCATCTACACCAAGGTGGCGGTTGTTGTGGTGGTGAAGGTGGTTGTGGCGATCACGGCGATGATGATTGCTGTGGTGGTGGTGATCACGATCACGCTAAAGCAGAAGGTTGTGGTGAAGGTAAGGGCGGCTGCGGCTGTTCTCACTAATCGCGTTTATCGCGATCATAAAAAAGGAAGCCTCGGCTTCCTTTTTTGTTTTTTATCTTGTCGAACCTCGAACCTCGAACCTCGAACCTCGAACCTCGAACCTCGAACCTCGAACCTCGAACCTTTACTTAATAATGTGGTGGTGGTGTTTCTTCCGACTCACTGGCCATATTAGAGGTTTGCATACCTTTAACTTTACCGACCATAAATTTCAGTTGTACTTCCATTCGATCAATCATAAATTGCTGCTTAGTTAGCGCTTCGTTTAATTCATCAATGGTTTGCTCTTGAAAAGCGAGTTTCATCTCAAGTTCATCAAGACGGCTTTGCAGTTGTTGTATCTCATTCATGGGATATCTTTCAGTCGGTTGACCAGGTTTGAGCGTAACCAGCTGATGAGCCAGCGACGACATTACCTGTAGGGCTAATAGCAACATCATACACCACTGCCGTAGCGGGTCGAGCCCCTGGTTGTACTTCTGCTCGCCAAGAACCAATATTTTTGCCGTTATCTGTGCGCCATAATTCTACTCGGCGTGAGGGCGTTCCCGTCACTAACAATTGCCCATTATCCGAAAATCGTACACTTGAGAGGGTTTGGTAGCGTAATTTGGTTGCTAATTGAGTGATTTTCTTACCAGTAGTTAAATCCCAAATAATGCTGTCATTATTAGCTGTAGTGGAAAAGGCTAATTTTCCATCCCGCTGAAGTGCAACTTGGCTGACGCGGCTGCTATGCTTAAATGAATAAATGATTTGGCCACTGTGGGTATCCCATAAATAAGCTTGATGATCATTACCGCCAGAAAGTGCGTAACGGCCATTGCCAGAAAGTGCCACACTATTGACCTTGTCACGGTGAGCTAAAAATTCGAGCCGCCGGCCATCAGTCAGATCAATAAACAGCGCTTTACCATTCGTTAATGCCAATAGCACTTCAGTACCATTATTGGCAATGGCAACATCTTGAATGGCAGCATCATCAATTGACCATAAACCATGGGCCTGTGACCATCCCAGATCCCATACTGCAAAATTTTGAGTTGTTGCGGTTATTGCATAGCGATTGTTATCTGATATTTGGCTGGTTATCACACTATTGTGATATTGATCTTGAGAACCAAAATCTGCTAACTTTTTGTTTTGCTGTAAATCCCATAGCGCGATACCTTGTAGCTTGGTGCTAACAAGTGCAAAACGGCCATCACGGCTAAGGCTAAAACTAGTACTACCTTGTTGAGCAAGATGCCAACGTTGGATTTCTGAATCAAAGAAAAAACAACCGCTTAAGGCAAAAGTAGAGAAAAATAGACTAACTGACAAAAATTTCTTGTACATTAAGCTCTGGTTCCGCTTGCTTAGGGTAACTAGATAAGAGAAATGAATCTGATTAAATAATTGCAGTGCTAGTTTTTACAGTTACTTAATCAGAGTGGTAGTAGTATATTGATATAATTTTGTTTTCATACTCATACTAATAAACACAGTTTAAAAGTGAGGCATGGCCTCAATGACTGATGGAGAAATACATGAAGCCTATTTTAAAGATGTCTGTATTAGCAGCAACAATCTTCCTTGCTGTGGGTTGTCAGGACGATAATAAAGCAGACACCAACAAGCCCGTTGAACCTGCAAAAGTTGAGCAAACAACGGCTTCAGCTGCTGTGGCAACAACAGATGCTGCTAAAGTTGAATTTAAAACTGAAGATCAAAAAGCAGCTTATGCAATTGGTGCATCACTGGCGCAATACTTATCAGCTAACCTTGATCAACAAAAAGAGTTAGGTCTAAATCTTAATCGCCAAGATGTACTTGCGGGGGTTGAAGACGTGTTTGCAGGCAAAAGCCGCATGACACAAGAGCAAACTCAGCAAGCACTACAATCACTTGATCAACGTGTTGCTAAGATTGTAGAGCAGAAAGCGAAAGCTGAAGCTGAAAAGAACATTAAAGTAGGTGACGAGTACCGCGCTAAATTTGCTAAAGAAGCCGGTGTTATTACCACTAAATCTGGCTTAATGTACAAAATCGAGAAAGAAGGTACAGGTGCAAAACCTGCTGCAACTGATACCGTTGAAGTTCAGTACAAAGGCATGCTAACTGATGGCACTGTTTTTGATAGCTCATACCAACGTAATCAACCAGCAACGTTCCCACTAAATCAAGTGATCCCTGGTTGGACTGAAGGCGTGCAATTAATGCCTGTTGGTTCTAAATTTGAATTTGTTATTCCACCACAACTTGCTTACGGCGCGCAAGCTAACCCAAGCATTCCTGCTAACTCTACTTTAGTTTTCCAAGTAGAATTATTAAGCATTAAAGGTGGTAAGCAAGCTCAGCAACCTGCCGTTGACGCAGTAAAAGCAGCAACGACAGCGACTAAAGCGCAATAAATTGTCACTTTTTAATGACAAAAAAGCGTAACAGTTGATCCAGGCCCGGCATATGTCGGGTCTTTTTTGTTCAATTATCTGATAAACTTACTTAGAAGATTTTAAATTTTATCAATTATATTGAATGCTTGTGGTGATAGATCAGGGCGATCGCATTGTAGATAAGCAGCAAAATGGAAGGTGATATCGTGATTTCAGTAGATAATTTTGGAGCAGAGATAATTGTTGATAGTGACATCGTTGACAGACGAATTTTTTCTGAACACGACGATAATATTCTGCGTGCATATGAAGCCGTTGTTGATGGCTTAGCCGCATTGATTGGGCCATTTTGCGAAATTGTTCTGCATTCCTTAGCAGATTTAAATACCTCGGCAATCAAAATAGCGAATGGACAAAATACTGGCCGTAAGGTGGGATCACCGATTACTGATCTTGCATTACGTTCGTTACGTGATATTCAAAATTCAGAACGTAATTTTTCTCGCGCTTATTTCACCCGTGCTAAAGGGGGGGACTTAATGAAATCAATCACTATCGCGATTCGTAATGGCGATAACAAAGTGATTGGTTTGCTATGTATTAACGTCAATCTTGATGTGCCATTTACTCAGATTCTGCAATCGTTTATGCCAACTGATGAAGCCAAGCAAGCGGCATCAAAAGTAAACTTTGCCAGTGATGTTGATGAATTGGTAGATCAAACAGTTGAACGCACTATCGAAGAAATTAATGCCGATAAAAATGTTTCAAATAATGCTAAAAATCGTCAGATAGTGATGGAGTTGTTTGATAAAGGTATTTTTGACATTAAAGATGCGATTAATCGTGTGGCTGATCGATTGAATATTTCTAAACATACCGTATATCTTTATATTCGTCAGCGAAAAACAGAGGATGGTGACAAGTGAGTTTAACTTATGCCATTGTTGTTAATGGCCCAGCTTATGGTACTCAAGCCGCACGCTCTGCTTATCAATTTTCATCTACACTTATTGAGCTCGGCCATACATTAACACGGGTATTTTTTTACCAAGATGGTGTTTTAAATGGTAATGCACTCACAGCACCAGCATCAGATGAATTTGATCTTGTGGCCGCATGGCAGCAATTAGCGCAGACACATCAGATCGAATTACACACTTGCGTAGCAGCGGCGTTACGTCGTGGCATTATTGGTGAACAAGAAGCACAACAAAATCAATTACCAAGCCATAATTTAGCGTCAGGCTTTGAGCAAGCAGGGTTAGGTGGTCTTACTGAAGTTTTACTCAGTGCTGATCGCGTTATTCAATTTTGAGGTTAAGTGAGTGAGCGACTTAGGGTTTGTTTTTCGTCAGCCACCTCATGGCACAAGCAGTGGTCGTGAAGGGCTTGATGCATTATTAGCGGCTTCTGCATATACCGAAGCATTAAGCGTATTTTTTATTGGTGATGGCGTTATGCAGTTGGTTCGTAATCAGCAACCAGATGCTATTTTGAGTCGTAATTATATTGCGACCTTTAAAATGCTGCCACTGTATGACATCGAAAATATATATGTTTGCCAACAGTCATTAGTCGAGCGTGGATTATGTCGTGAAGACTTATTAATTGATGTCATTGTTAGTCCCCGTATCGAGTTGGTGACAACATTACATCGTTGTCGTCAAATTCTAACTTTTTGAGGTGCCGATGTTACATACCGTGACCCGTTCACCATTTCAAAGCCACTCATTGGCACAATGTTTACAGTTTATTTGCCCTGGTGATGAGATCTTATTGCTCGAAGACGCTGTAATTGTCGCCATGAGCGAAAATATTTACTTTGATTTAATAAAAAATATTGGCGTAAAAATTTATTTACTGGAAGCCGACATTATTGCGCGTGGTTTGCAGGATAAATGTGATAAAGATCTAGATGTTATTGATTATAAAGGTTTTGTTTTGTTGACTGAACGACATGACAAGCACATGAAATGGGCATGAAAAGCCATTATTAGTAACGATATATGAACAAAAAAGTGACTGTTTAAGAAATGATCACTTAATTGATCGTTGGTTAGATCTTGACACCTTTAGGTGCGATGCCTAAAATTTCGCGTCCTCCTGTTGTTGGGAGGCAGATTTTTCACCTTACGAAAGTAACAATCAGGAGCTATTTAATGGCAACTATTAACCAGTTGGTACGTAAGCCACGTGCTAAGCAAGTTGTAAAAAGCAACGTGCCAGCACTAGAAGCGTGCCCACAGAAACGTGGTGTATGTACTCGTGTTTACACTACTACACCTAAAAAACCGAACTCAGCATTACGTAAAGTATGTCGTGTTCGTCTAACAAACGGTTTTGAAGTAACATCATACATCGGCGGTGAAGGTCACAACCTTCAGGAGCACTCAGTTGTTCTAATCCGCGGTGGTCGTGTTAAAGACTTACCGGGTGTTCGTTACCACACTGTTCGTGGTGCACTTGACTGTGCAGGCGTTAATGACCGTAAACAAGGTCGTTCTAAGTACGGTGTGAAGCGTCCTAAGTCTTAATGGATTCCGTTAAGTAAGGCCAAACACTAAAATTATTTAATTTTGAAGAAACTGAAAAGTTTTGGATAACCTGAAGAAGACAACGGAGATAATCCATGCCACGTCGTCGCGTAATCGGTCAGCGTAAGATCCTTCCAGATCCTAAATTCAAATCAGAATTGCTGGCAAAATTCGTTAACATCCTAATGGTTGACGGAAAGAAATCTACTGCAGAAAAAATTGTTTACTCTGCGCTAGAAACTATGGCTGAGCGTTCTGGTGAAGAACACCTAGCTGTATTCGAAAAAGCTCTTGAAAATGTACGTCCAGCGGTAGAAGTTAAATCTCGCCGTGTGGGTGGTTCAACTTACCAGGTGCCTGTAGAAGTACGTCCAGTACGTCGTAATGCACTAGCTATGCGTTGGTTGGTTGAAGCTGCGCGTAAGCGTGGTGAAAAATCTATGGCTCAGCGTCTTGCAGGCGAAATGCTTGATGCGGCTGACAACAAAGGTTCTGCTGTTAAGAAACGTGAAGACGTTCACCGTATGGCAGATGCGAACAAAGCGTTCGCACATTACCGCTGGTAATATAGCTGGTAATACCGCTTGGGCACAGCAGGTTATCCTGCTGTGCCTAAACCATTTTCTAAGGTTCACCTTAGTAAGAGGATACAATCGTGGCTCGCAAAACGCCCATCGAGCGCTACCGTAATATCGGTATCTGTGCTCACGTTGACGCCGGTAAAACAACCACTACTGAGCGCATCCTGTTTTATACAGGCCTATCTCATAAGATTGGTGAAGTACACGACGGCGCTGCTACTATGGATTGGATGGAGCAGGAGCAAGAACGTGGTATCACGATCACCTCTGCTGCAACGACCACCTTTTGGCGCGGTATGGACAAGCAGTTCGACGAGCACCGAATCAACATCATTGATACTCCTGGACACGTAGACTTCACCATTGAAGTTGAACGTTCATTACGTGTGTTAGATGGTGCTGTAGTTGTGTTCTGTGGTGCTTCAGGTGTAGAGCCTCAGTCTGAGACTGTATGGCGTCAAGCCGATCGATATGAAGTTCCGCGTATCGTTTTTATCAACAAGATGGATCGCACGGGCGCAGATTTTTTCCGCGTTATCGAGCAGATCAAACACCGTCTTGGTGCAACACCAGTGCCACTGCAATTAAATATTGGTACTGAAGATGAATTTAAAGGTGTAATTGACCTGATCAAGATGAAGGCCATTAACTGGTCTGATGCTGATCAAGGTACTAGTTTTACCTATGAAGATATTCCTGCTGACATGCAAGAGTTAGCAGATGAGTGGCGCATGAACTTAGTTGAATCAGCAGCAGAAGCTAATGATGAACTAATGGATAAATACCTTGAAGAAGGTGAACTGTCTGAAGTTGAAATTAAGGCAGGTCTTCGTCAACGTACCCTAAACAACGAAATCGTATTGGCAACTTGTGGTTCTGCATTTAAGAACAAAGGTGTTCAAGCCGTACTAGATGCCGTTGTTGATTATCTACCTTCACCAACTGAAGTAAAAGCAATTACAGGTGAAGACGAACATGGTAACCCTGTTGAGCGTCATTCAAGTGATGACGAACCATTCTCAGCACTAGCGTTCAAAATCGCAACCGACCCGTTCGTAGGTACATTGACTTTCATGCGCGTATACTCTGGCGTTGTTAATTCAGGTGATACTGTTTACAACGTGATTAAAGAAAAACGCGAGCGTTTAGGCCGTATCGTTCAGATGCATGCCAATAAACGTGAAGAGATCAAAGAAGTGCGCGCTGGCGATATCGCTGCAGCCATTGGTCTTAAATTTGCGACAACAGGCGATACCTTGTGTGATCAAAATCATAAAGTGATTCTTGAGCGCATGGAATTCCCTGAACCCGTTATTCAGATTGTGGTTGAACCACGCTCTGTAGCCGACCAAGATAAGATGACAATCGCGCTAGATAAATTAGCAGCAGAAGATCCATCTTTCCGCGTCGAAACCGATGCTGAATCAGGTCAGATTCTAATTTCTGGCATGGGTGAGCTTCACCTTGATATCATCGTCGATCGTATGAAACGTGAATTTAACGTCAACTGTAACGTAGGTAAACCTCAGGTTGCTTATCGTGAAACCATTCGTGGTAAGACTAAAGTTGAAGGTAAATTTATTCGTCAGGCTGGTGAAACCGGCGGCCGTGGCCAATATGGTCATGTGTGGCTGAATCTTGAACCATCAGAGCCAGGTGAAGGTTTCGTATTCGTAGATGAAATTGTTGGTGGCAGCGTACCTAAAGAATATATTAGTGCGGTTGCTACAGGTCTCGAAGAACAAATGAAGAGTGGCGTGTTAGCAGGCTACCCAATGATTGACGTTAAAGCGACGTTAGTTGATGGTTCTTACCACGACACTGATTCAAGCGAAATAGCATTTAAAATCGCAGGTTCAATGGCATTACGACAAGGTGCACTAGATGCAACTCCAGTTTTGCTTGAGCCAATGATGAAAGTTGAAATTACCACGCCAGAAGATTGGATGGGTGATGTCGTTGGTGACCTTAACCGTCGCCGCGGTATGATCGAAGGTATGGAAGAAGGCAACGCGGGTATTAAAATTATTCGTGCGCAAGTTCCACTATCAGCAATGTTCGGATACGCAACTGATTTACGATCAGCAACACAAGGCCGTGCGTCTTATTCGATGGAATTTAGCGAGTACGCTGAAATGCCAAAGAACGTTACTGATAAAATTATTGCTGAACGTATTTAATTTCATTATTGCGTCAATGGCTATTGGCGCATAAAATACAAACTTCAGAGCCGTCCCCGACCTAGTAGGGGGCGTATCTTAACTAGGAAGGAACACAATCGTGTCTAAAGAAAAATTTGAACGTCTAAAACCGCATGTTAACGTTGGTACAATCGGTCACGTTGACCACGGTAAAACAACTCTAACAGCTGCTATCTGTACTACACTTGCAAAAGTGTACGGTGGTGTTGCTAAAGACTTCGCATCTATCGATAACGCTCCAGAAGAGCGCGAGCGTGGTATCACAATCTCAACTTCTCACGTTGAGTACGATACTCCTACTCGTCACTACGCACACGTAGACTGTCCTGGACACGCCGATTATGTTAAAAACATGATCACTGGTGCTGCTCAAATGGATGGTGGTATCCTAGTTGTTGCTGCAACTGACGGTCCTATGCCACAAACACGTGAGCACATCCTACTTGGTCGTCAAGTTGGTATTCCTTACATCATCGTATTCATGAACAAGTGTGACATGGTTGATGATGAAGAACTACTTGAGCTAGTAGAGATGGAAGTTCGTGAACTTCTTTCTGAGTACGATTTCCCAGGTGATGATTGCCCAGTAATCATGGGTTCTGCACTAGGCGCGCTAAACGGCGAAGCTGAGTGGGAAGCTAAGATTGTTGAACTAGCTGAAGCGCTAGATACTTACATTCCAGAGCCAGAGCGTGCTATCGATCTACCATTCATCCTTCCAATCGAAGATGTTTTCTCAATCCAAGGCCGTGGTACTGTTGTAACTGGTCGTATTGAGCAAGGTATCGTTAAAGTTGGTGACGAAGTTGCTATCATCGGTATCGTAGACACTATTACAACTACTTGTACTGGTGTTGAGATGTTCCGTAAGCTTCTTGACGAAGGTCGTGCTGGTGAGAACGTTGGTGTTCTTCTACGTGGTACTAAGCGTGATGACGTTCAACGTGGTCAAGTTCTTGCTAAGCCAGGTTCAATCACTCCACACACAACTTTCACTTCAGAAATCTATGTGCTTTCTAAAGATGAAGGTGGTCGTCACACTCCTTTCTTCAAAGGTTACCGTCCACAGTTCTACTTCCGTACAACTGACGTAACTGGTACTATCGAGTTACCAGAAGGCGTTGAAATGGTAATGCCTGGTGATAACATCTCTATGACTGTTACTCTAATCGCACCTATCGCGATGGATGAAGGTCTACGTTTTGCTATCCGTGAAGGTGGCCGTACAGTTGGTGCTGGTGTTGTTGCAACTATCATTGCTTAATAGCAATTAGTGCACCACTAAGTACTAAATAAAAAGGAAGCTTCGGCTTCCTTTTTTTATATCTGTACATTTGAATCAGTAGTGGGGGAGCAAATAACCGTATATTATGATTTAAGTTATTGATAAAATAGATGAATAATTAGAAGGTTGTTTATTTATCGATCAAAGCTTGCTTTCAAAAATGTGATCTGTATAATGCTCGTCACTGCCTAAGACAAAGTCTTGTAAGCGCTGTTGTGAACCAATAAGCATTGAGGAGAAACTTACTGCAGGCTATGCCGAGTATGTTTCATAATGAATACTCTGACTTATGTTCGCAGTCATTAAATTGGCTGACAATGCATCCGATAGGGATGCTACGTTCACATAAATCAATCGACATTCCTTCGTCTTTACGAACGTGAGTGGCGATATTGTTTGTGTAATTTTTATTTGGAGCTCTGTCTAATGCAGAACCAACGTATTCGTATCCGCCTAAAGGCGTTCGATCATCGTTTGATCGACCAGTCTACTGCGGAAATCGTTGAAACAGCTAAGCGTACTGGCGCACAGGTTAAGGGTCCAATCCCTCTTCCTACTCGCAAAGAGCGCTTCACTGTTCTTATTTCTCCACACGTTAATAAGGACGCACGTGACCAGTACGAAATTCGTACACACAAGCGCCTTATCGACATCGTTGAGCCTACAGACAAAACTGTTGATGCTCTGATGCGTCTAGATCTAGCTGCTGGCGTTGACGTACAGATCAGCCTAGGTTAAGGGGAGATAAGAGAATGATTGGTCTAATCGGTCGTAAAGTGGGCATGACCCGCATCTTTACCGAAGATGGCATTTCTATTCCAGTTACTGTTGTTGAAGTTGAAAACAACCGCGTTACTCAGGTTAAATCTGTAGAAACTGACGGTTACAACGCTATTCAAGTAACAGCTGGAACTAAGAAAGCTAGCCGCGTATCTAAGCCAGAAGCTGGTCACTTTGCGAAAGCAGGTGTAGAAGCTGGTCGCGGTCTTTGGGAATTCCGTCTAGAAAATAATGAAGAATTCGCAGTTGGCGCTGAGCTAAGTGTTGAAATCTTTAACGAAATTAAAAAAGTAGACGTTACTGGTACATCTAAAGGTAAGGGCTTCCAAGGTGCTATTAAGCGCTGGAACTTCCGTACTCAAGATATGACCCATGGTAACTCCTTGTCTCACCGCGCTCCGGGTTCAATTGGCCAATGTCAAACTCCAGGTCGTGTATTTAAAGGCAAGAAAATGGCTGGTCACATGGGTGCTGAGCGTGTAACGACTCAAAACCTAGAGATCGTACGTGTTGACGCTGAGCGCAATCTGCTTCTTATTAAAGGTGCAGTCCCTGGTGCTACAGGCGGTAACGTGATCGTTAAACCAGCTGTTAAAGCGTAACGTCGAGGAGTTAGTAATGGAATTGGTAGTCAAAGGCGCTAACGCGCTAACTGTCTCCGAAACTACTTTTGGGCGTGATTTCAATGAAGCGCTTGTACACCAAGTAGTTGTTGCGTTTGCAGCAGGTGCTCGTCAGGGTACACGTGCTCAGAAGACTCGTTCAGACGTTTCTGGTGGTGGCGCTAAGCCATGGCGCCAGAAAGGTACTGGTCGCGCTCGTGCAGGTACAATCCGCAGTCCGCTATGGCGTTCTGGTGGTGTTACTTTCGCTGCTCGTCCTCAGGATCACAGCCAAAAAGTAAACAAGAAAATGTACCGCGGTGCTATGAAGAGCATTCTTTCTGAGTTAGTTCGTCAAGAGCGTTTAATCGTTGTTGAAAACTTCACTCTAGAAGCACCAAAGACAAAAGCACTAGTTGCTAAGCTTAAAGAGCTTGAGCTAACTGATGCACTAATCGTAACTGGCGAACTAGATGAGAATCTATTCCTTGCAGCACGTAACTTATATAAAGTAGACGTACGTGATGCAGCGGCAATCGATCCAGTTAGCTTGATCGCTTTCGATAAAATTGTAATGACTGCAGCTGCAGTTAAAGCAATTGAGGAGATGCTAGCATGATCACTGAAGAGCGTATTTTAAAAGTTCTACGTGCTCCGCACATCTCTGAAAAAGCATCAATGGCTGCTGAAAACGCGAATACTATCGTGTTTAAAGTTGCTATTACTGCGACAAAGAGAGAGATTAAAGCAGCAGTTGAAAAACTGTTTGAGGTTGAAGTTAAGTCTGTAAATACTCTTATCACTAAGGGTAAGACCAAACGTCAAGGTATGCGCCAAGGCCGTCGTTCAGACGTGAAGAAAGCGTATGTTATCTTGAAAGAAGGTCAAGACATCGACTTCGCTGGTAGTGCAGAGTAAGGCTAGGAGCAAAGAAGAATGGCTATTGTAAAATGTAAGCCGACTTCCCCAGGTCGTCGCCACGTAGTAAAAGTGGTTAACTCTGACCTGCATAAGGGTAAGCCGTACGCACCACTACTAGAGAAAAACTCTAAGTCAGGTGGTCGTAACAATAACGGTCGTATCACAGTACGTCATATCGGTGGTGGTAACAAACAACACTACCGTCTAATTGACTTTAAACGTACTAAAGATGGCATCCCAGCGAAAGTTGAGCGTCTAGAATACGATCCAAACCGTAGCGCAAACATTGCTCTAGTTCTGTACGCAGACGGTGAGCGCCGCTACATTATCGCACCTAAAGGTATCCAAGCTGGTGATATGATCCAGTCTGGCGAAGATGCTGCTATCAAAGTTGGTAACACTTTACCAATGCGCAACATCCCAGTAGGTTCAACAGTACACTGTGTTGAACTTAAGCCTGGTAAAGGTGCACAGCTGGCTCGTTCAGCTGGTGCATACGCTCAGATCATTGCACGTGCAGGCACTTATGTGACTCTACGTCTACGTTCTGGTGAAATGCGTAAAGTTCTTGCTGACGGTCGTGCGACTCTAGGTGAAGTTGGTAACGCAGAACACATGCTACGTGAGCTAGGTAAAGCTGGTGCTTCACGCTGGCGCGGTGTTCGTCCAACTGTACGTGGTGTTGTAATGAACCCAGTGGATCACCCACACGGTGGTGGTGAAGGTCGTACATCAGGCGGTCGTCATCCAGTAACACCTTGGGGCGTTCCAACTAAGGGTTATAAGACTCGTAGCAACAAGCGCACCGACAAGTACATCGTACGTCGTCGTAATAAGTAATTATAAAGAGGATACGCCATGCCACGTTCTCTCAAGAAAGGTCCATTCATTGACCTACACTTGCTGAAGAAGGTAGAGAAAGCGTTGGAAAGCGGAGACAAAAAGCCTGTTAAGACTTGGTCCCGTCGCTCAATGATCATCCCTCAGATGATCGGTTTGACCATCGCTGTCCATAATGGTCGTCAGCACGTTCCTGTTTTCGTTTCTGAAGAAATGATCGGTCACAAGCTAGGCGAATTTGCACCAACACGTACTTACCGCGGTCATGCTGCGGATAAGAAAGCTAAAAAGCGCTAAGGAGTAGGTAATGGAAGCTATCGCTAAACATCGCTTTGCTCGCATCTCGCCGCAAAAAGCTCGTTTGGTTGCAGATCAACTGCGCGGTAAGCCAGTTGCTCAAGCTCTAGAAATTCTTAACTTCAGCAACAAAAAAGCTGCTGATTTAATCAAGAAAGTTCTAGAGTCAGCTATCGCTAACGCAGAACACAACGAAGGCGCAGACATTGATGATCTTAATGTTGCTAAAATCTTCGTTGACGAAGGTCCTACCATGAAGCGTATTATGCCTCGTGCTAAAGGCCGTGCCGATCGCATCTTGAAGCGTTCTAGCCACATCACTGTTGTTGTAGCAGACCGCTAAGAGACTAGGAGAGAAAGCAATGGGTCAGAAAGTACATCCTAATGGTATTCGTTTAGGCATCTGTAAGCCTTGGAATACCACTTGGTTTGCTAACAGCCAAGAATTCGCTGACAACCTAGACGGCGATTTCAAGGTACGCCAGTTCCTTACTAAGGAACTAGCAAAAGCATCTCTATCACGCATCGTTATCGAGCGTCCTGCTAAGAGCATCCGTGTGACTATTCACACTGCTCGTCCAGGCGTAGTAATCGGTAAGAAAGGCGAAGACGTAGAGAAACTACGTGCAGCAGTAGCGAAGATCGCGGGCGTTCCAGCTCAGATCAACATCGCTGAAGTACGTAAACCAGAACTAGATGGTCAACTAGTAGCAGACAGCATTTCGTCTCAGCTAGAGCGTCGTGTTATGTTCCGTCGCGCGATGAAGCGTGCAGTTCAAAACGCTATGCGTCTTGGCGCTAAAGGTATCAAAGTTGAAGTAAGCGGCCGTCTAGGCGGTGCTGAAATTGCACGTACTGAGTGGTACCGTGAAGGCCGTGTGCCTCTACACACTCTTCGTGCTGACATTGACTACGCAACTTCTTCGGCTCACACCCAATACGGTGTTATCGGCGTTAAAGTTTGGATCTTCAAAGGTGAAGTTCTAGGCGGCATGCCGGTTGAAGAGCCAAAGGCTGACAAGCCTAAGAAGCAGCGCAAAAGCCGTAAATAAGGAGTTTATTGATGCTGCAACCTAAACGCACTAAATTCCGCAAGGCCTTTAAAGGTCGTAACCGCGGTCTAGCGAACGGTACTGATGTAAGCTTTGGTCAATTTGGTCTTAAAGCTGTTGGTCGTGGTCGACTAACTGCTCGTCAGATCGAAGCTGCACGTCGTGCTATGACTCGTCATGTAAAACGTCAGGGCCAAATCTGGATTCGTGTATTCCCAGACAAACCAATCACATCTAAGCCTCTTGAAGTTCGTCAAGGTAAAGGTAAGGGTAGTGTGGAGTACTGGGTTGCACAGATTCAACCAGGTAAAGTTCTATACGAAATGGGTGGTGTTCCTGAAGCACTAGCTCGTGAAGCATTTAATCTTGCTGCACGTAAGCTACCAATCAAGACAACATTCGTAATTAAGGCGGTGATGTGATGAATGCACTAGATCTACGCGCTAAAAGCGTTGAAGAGCTTAATGCAGAGCTTGTGAATTTGCTACGTGAACAGTTTAACTTGCGCATGCAAGCTGCGACTGGTCAACTACAGCAGACTCATAATCTTAAAACTGTACGTCGTGATATCGCACGTGTTAAAACTGTACTGACTGAGAAGGCTGGCGCATAATGAGCGATCAAATCCGTACTCAGCTTGGTCGTGTAGTTAGCGACAAAGGCGATAAGTCTATTGTTGTTGCTATCGAGCGTAAAGTGAAGCACCCGATTTACGGTAAGTACATCACACGCACGACTAAGCTTCATGCACATGACGAAAACAACGAATGTGGCCTAGGCGACATGGTTGAAGTTCGTGAGTGCCGTCCAATGTCAAAGACTAAGTCTTGGGCACTGGTACGCGTAGTTGAAAAAGCACGTATCTAATTACTGACTTTTCAGCTATTTAAGTAAGCGGCCCTGAAAAACTTAGGGCCGTTCATTTTTTTATCTACCCATCGGTCGAAAATGGTGTTATTATTCGCCGCCTTTGAAGAAAAGGCATATCGACTCGATTTGGGTCTAGATGTTTTAAATTAGCGGAGCACTAACATGATCCAAATGCAAAGTATGCTTGATGCTGCGGATAACTCCGGCGCACGTAGCGTAATGTGTATTAAGGTTCTGGGTGGTTCTCACCGTCGCTATGCACATATCGGTGACATCATCAAGATTACTGTAAAGGAAGCAATTCCACGCGGTAAAGTTAAGAAAGGTGATGTACTGAAAGCGGTGGTTGTACGCACCCGTAAAGGCGTTCGTCGTCAAGATGGCTCTGTCATTCGCTTTGACCGTAATGCTTGCGTATTGTTGAACGACACTACTGAGCAACCTATCGGTACCCGTATCTTTGGCCCTGTGACTCGTGAACTTCGTAATACGAAATTCATGAAGATTGTATCACTAGCGCCAGAAGTACTTTAAGGAGCGACTATAATGGCAGCTAAAATCCGTCGTAACGACGAAGTTATCATTCTTGCTGGTAAAGATAAAGGCAAGACTGGTAAGGTAACTAAGGTTCTAGCAACCGGTAAAGTTATCGTTGAAGGTATTAACATGGTTAAGAAACACCAGAAGCCGGTTCCGG
This sequence comes from Photobacterium kishitanii, assembly GCF_000613045.3. Classification (NCBI taxonomy): domain Bacteria; kingdom Pseudomonadati; phylum Pseudomonadota; class Gammaproteobacteria; order Vibrionales; family Vibrionaceae; genus Photobacterium; species Photobacterium kishitanii. The sequence goes on from NZ_LN794352.1 coordinate 331,142, forward strand.
CAATGGGTGTTCAAGGCGGTATCGTTGAGCAGGAAGCTGCGATCGATGCGTCTAATGTTGCTATCGTTAACGGTCAAGGTAAAGCGGACCGTGTAGGCTTCCGATTTGAAGACGACAAAAAAGTTCGTTTCTTTAAATCGACTGGCGAAACTATCAAGTAAGTTTGGAGTAGTACTATGGCGAAACTGCATGATTACTACAAAGAGACTGTTGTAAAAGACCTTGCTGGCAAGTTCGAATACAAGAGTATCATGCAAGTCCCAAGGATCGAAAAGATCACACTTAACATGGGTGTGGGCGAAGCTATCAACGACAAGAAGCTGCTAGAAAACGCTGCTGCTGACATGACTGCAATTGCAGGTCAGAAGCCGCTAATCACAGTAGCACGCAAGTCAGTTGCAGGCTTTAAGATCCGTGAGGGCTACCCTATTGGCTGTAAAGTAACCTTACGTGGCGAGCGTATGTGGGACTTTTTCGAGCGTCTAATTTCAATTGCTGTACCTCGTATTCGAGATTTCCGTGGTTTAAACCCGAAATCATTCGATGGTCGTGGTAACTACAGCATGGGCGTTCGTGAGCAGATCATCTTCCCAGAAATCGATTTCGATAAAGTAGATCGTGTACGTGGTTTAGACATCACAATCACAACTTCTGCTAAATCTGATGAAGAAGCTCTAGCTCTACTGTCTGCTTTTAACTTCCCATTCCGTAAGTAAAAGTAAGGGTTACTAATGGCTAAAGAATCAATGAAGGCACGTGAAGCTAAACGTGCCAAGCTAGTAGCTAAGTTCGCTGAAAAGCGTGCAGCGCTAAAAGCTCTAATTAGCGACGTGAATGCGTCTGAAGAAGATCGCTGGAATGCAGTGCTTAAACTTCAGTCACTACCACGTGATTCTGCGAAGTCTCGTCAGCGTAATCGCTGTAACCAGACTGGACGTCCACACGGCTACCTACGTAAGTTCGGTCTTAGCCGTATCAAGGTTCGTGAAGCTTGCATGAAAGGCGAGATTCCGGGTCTACGTAAAGCAAGCTGGTAATACCAGTAAGCAATTCAGAATCACGGAGTATTAACTTATGAGCATGCAAGATCCGATTTCGGATATGCTGACCCGTCTTCGTAACGGTCAGGCAGCGAAAAAAGTTGCTGTTAAAATGCCATCTTCTAAGCTTAAAGTTGCAATTGCAGCATTATTACAAGAAGAAGGTTTCGTGGCAGACTACACTGTAACAGGTGATGTTAAGCCAGAGCTAGAAGTTACACTTAAGTACTTCGAAGCTAACCCAGTTATTGAGCAAATCCAACGTGTATCACGTCCTGGTCTACGCATCTACAAGAAAAAAGGTGCGCTACCATCAGTGATGGGTGGCCTTGGTATTGCTGTTATTTCCACTTCCAAGGGTCTTATGACCGACCGCGCTGCACGCAAAGCGGGTCTTGGCGGTGAGATTATCTGCTACGTAGCATAATAGGAGTAGAACATGTCTCGTGTTGCAAAAGCACCAGTAGTTTTCCCTGCCGGCGTAGAAGTTAATCTTAACGGTCAGGAAATTACTGTTAAAGGTTCAAAAGGCGAATTAGTTCGTGTTATGAACCCAGCAGTAGTTCTAACTTTGGAAGAGAACAAAGTTACTTTCGGTCCTCGTGAAGGGTTCGATAAAGCTTGGGCACAAGCAGGTACTGCTCGTGCACTAGTTAACAACATGGTTGTTGGTGTTACCGAAGGCTTCACTAAGAAGCTGACTCTTAAGGGTGTAGGTTACCGTGCTGCTATCAAAGGCAACGCTGTAGGCTTAACTCTAGGTTTCTCTCATCCAGTTGAGCACGAACTTCCAGCAGGTATCAAAGCTGAATGTCCATCACAAACTGAAATCGTACTTACAGGTACAGATAAGCAGTTGGTTGGTCAGGTAGCTGCTGATATTCGCGCTTACCGCAGCCCTGAGCCTTACAAAGGCAAAGGTGTTCGTTACGCCGACGAAGTTGTGCGTACTAAAGAAGCTAAGAAGAAGTAAGGTAACACTATGGATAAGAAAGCATCTCGTATCCGTCGTGCGACCCGAGCACGTCGTAAGATTGCTGAACTGGGCGCAACTCGTCTAGTTGTACACCGTACTCCACGTCACGTGTACGCTCAGGTAATCGCACCGAACGGCTCTGAGGTTATCGCAGCTGCTTCTACTTTAGAAAAAGCGATCCGTGAGCAAGTTAAGAGTACCGGAAACAAAGACGCTGCTGCAGTTGTAGGTAAAACTATTGCTGAGCGCGCGATTGAAAAAGGCATCTCTAACGTTGCATTTGATCGCTCTGGTTTCCAATACCACGGCCGTATCGCGACACTAGCAGAAGCTGCTCGTGAAGCTGGTCTGAAATTCTAAGGTAGGCGGAAGATGGCTAACGAAAAGACACAATCAGATTTGAATGAAAAGCTGATCGCTGTTAACCGTGTTTCAAAAACGGTTAAAGGTGGTCGTATTTTCAGCTTTACTGCACTAACAGTAGTTGGTGACGGTAACGGTCGCATCGGTTTTGGTTACGGCAAAGCACGTGAAGTGCCTGCAGCAATCCAGAAAGCGATGGAAAAAGCACGTCGTAACATGGTTACGATCGCAATCAACGAAGGTACTCTTCACCACGCTGTTAAAGGCCGTCACACTGGTTCTCAAGTGTACATGCAGCCTGCATCAGAAGGTACTGGTATCATCGCCGGTGGCGCTATGCGTGCAGTGCTAGAAGTTGCGGGTATCCGTAACGTACTAGCAAAAACATATGGTTCTACTAATCCAATTAACGTTGTTCGCGCAACAATTTTGGGTCTAAGTGGAATGAACTCTCCGGAAATGATCGCTGCAAAACGTGGTCTTTCTGTTAAAGAAATTCTGGAGTAATCGACATGGCTAAAACTATTAAAGTAACCCAAACAAAGAGCTCTATCGGTCGTTTACCGAAGCATAAAGCTACTTTGCGCGGCCTAGGCCTTCGTCGCATCAACCACACTGTTGAACTTGAAGATACTGCTTGCGTACGCGGCATGATCAATAAAGTTTACTACATGGTTAAAGTTGAGGAGTAATCACTATGCGTTTGAATACTCTATCACCGGCTGCTGGTTCTAAGCCTTCTGCGAAGCGCGTAGGCCGTGGTATCGGTTCAGGTCTAGGTAAAACTTGTGGCCGTGGTGTTAAAGGTCAGAAATCACGTTCAGGTGGTTCTGTTCGCCCAGGTTTTGAAGGCGGTCAAATGCCTTTGAAACAGCGTCTACCAAAGTTCGGTTTTACGTCTCGTAAGAGCCTAGTAACAGCTGAAGTTCGTCTAGCAGAGCTAGCGAAAGTTGAAGGTGATGTTGTAAGCCTTGAAACACTAAAAGCTGCGAATGTTATCACTAAGGACATTAAGTTCGTGAAAGTTGTACTTTCTGGTGATATCGCTCGTTCAGTAACAGTGAAAGGCCTACGCGTTACTAAAGGCGCTTTAGCTGCTATCGAAGCTGCTGGCGGTAAAATCGAGGAATAATTAACTCGAGGATGAGGTACAGATGGCTAAACAACCAGGACAAGATTTTCGTAGTGGACAAGGTGGCCTAGCAGAGCTTAAGTCACGCCTTCTCTTTGTATTAGGTGCGATATTAATATTCCGAGCTGGATCCTTTGTGCCTATTCCTGGTATTGACGCTACTGTACTTGCCAGTCTGTTCGAGCAGCAAAAGGGTACCATCATTGAGATGTTTAACATGTTCTCTGGTGGTGCACTCTCGCGTGCTTCTATTTTAGCTCTGGGCATAATGCCGTATATTTCTGCGTCTATTATTGTCCAGTTGCTAACAGTAGTTCATCCAGCTTTGGCTGAGTTGAAGAAAGAAGGTGAAGCTGGCCGTCGTAAGATTAGTCAGTACACCCGATACGGTACGCTTGTATTGGCAACCTTCCAAGCAATTGGTATTGCAACGGGGTTACCAAGTATGATTCCAGGCCTGGTACATAATCCAGGTCCTAGTTTCTATTTTGTTGCCGTGGTTAGTTTGGTTACTGGTACCATGTTTTTAATGTGGTTAGGTGAGCAAGTTACCGAGCGTGGCATTGGTAATGGTATATCTGTGATTATTTTCACTGGTATCGTTGCCGGTTTGCCGCCAGCTATTGGACAGACCGTAGAGCAAGCGCGTCAAGGTGAATTGCACGTACTTCTTCTACTGTTAATTGCGGTTATATCTTTTGCTGTGATTTACTTTGTAGTGTTCATGGAACGTGGTCAACGTCGTATCGTCGTTAACTACGCCAAGCGTCAACAAGGCCGTCGTGTCTTTGCTGCGCAGAGCACACACTTGCCGTTGAAAATCAACATGGCAGGTGTAATCCCAGCAATTTTCGCATCGAGTATTATTCTGTTTCCAGGCACACTGGCTCAGTGGTTTGGACAAAGTGAAGGTCTTGGTTGGTTAAGTGATGTTTCACTTGCCCTTAGTCCAGGACAGCCTCTTTATGTAATGCTCTACGCTGCTGCAATTATTTTCTTCTGTTTCTTCTATACCGCGTTGGTGTTTAACCCTCGTGAGACAGCTGATAACTTGAAGAAGTCTGGAGCATTCATTCCTGGTATTCGCCCGGGTGAACAGACCGCAATGTACATTGATAAAGTAATGACTCGACTAACCCTTGCAGGTGCGTTGTATATCACCTTTATCTGTCTGATCCCCGAGTTCATGATGATTGCATGGAATGTACGCTTTTATTTTGGCGGTACTTCTCTACTAATCGTAGTTGTTGTTATCATGGATTTCATGGCTCAAGTTCAGACACATTTAATGTCTCAACAGTATGAGTCAGTTTTGAAAAAGGCTAATCTAAAAGGCTACGGCCGCTAAGTTTAGTTTTCCATATTTACGGAGTTTAGCAATGAAAGTTCGTGCTTCCGTTAAGAAAATCTGCCGTAACTGTAAAGTTATCAAGCGCAACGGTGTTGTGCGTGTAATTTGCAGTGAGCCAAAGCATAAACAACGCCAAGGCTAATTAGCAGAAATATTTCTTGCAAATTGAAGATAGGTTGGCTAAATTAGTCAACCATCTTTTGTTATGTGCAAAAGAATTGTGCCACCGCTGCGTATCCTAAACGGGCTCTGCAGCGGTTATTCTTGTAAAGTACTAGGAGTGAATAGTGGCCCGTATTGCAGGCATTAACATTCCTGATCAGAAACACGCTGTAATCGCATTGACTGCGATTTACGGCATCGGTAAGACTCGTTCTCAAGCTATTCTAGCTGAGACGGGTATTGCTGAAGATGTTAAGATCAGTGAACTAACTGAAGAACAGATCGATCTACTGCGTGATGGTGTAGCTAAGTACACTGTAGAAGGTGATCTTCGTCGTGAAATTTCCATGAACATCAAGCGTCTTATGGACCTTGGTTGTTACCGTGGTCTTCGTCACCGTCGCAGTCTACCTCTACGTGGACAGCGTACTAAAACCAACGCTCGTACCCGTAAGGGTCCGCGCAAGCCGATCAAAAAATAGTCGGATAAGGTAGAGTACAATGGCAAAACAACCAACTCGCGCTCGTAAGCGCGTACGCAAGCAAGTAGCCGATGGCGTTGCGCACATCCATGCTTCTTTCAACAACACAATCGTAACCATTACTGACCGTCAAGGTAATGCTCTTTCATGGGCAACTGCAGGTGGTTCAGGTTTCCGTGGTTCTCGTAAATCTACTCCGTTCGCTGCACAAGTTGCTGCTGAGCGTTGTGGTGAAATGGCCAAAGAATATGGCGTTAAGAACCTAGAAGTTATGGTTAAGGGCCCTGGTCCTGGTCGTGAGTCTACAATCCGCGCTCTAAACGCAGCGGGTTTCCGTATCACTAACATTGTTGATGCGACTCCGATCCCTCATAACGGTTGTCGTCCACCTAAGAAACGTCGCGTTTAACGTTTAGTTTCTAGGAATATTGGAGAAAGAAAATGGCAAGATATTTGGGTCCTAAGCTAAAGCTTAGCCGTCGCGAAGGCACTGACTTATTCCTTAAGTCTGGTGTACGTGCGATTGATACCAAGTGTAAGATTGATAACGCTCCGGGCCAACATGGTGCTCGTCGCGGTCGTCTATCTGATTACGGCGTTCAGCTTCGTGAGAAGCAGAAAGTTCGTCGTACATATGGCGTACTAGAAAAACAATTCCGTAACTACTACAAGACAGCTGCCCGCATCAAGGGTAACACAGGTGAAAACCTGCTTCAGCTTCTTGAAGGTCGTTTAGATAACGTAGTTTACCGCATGGGCTTTGGTGCAACTCGCGCTGAATCTCGTCAATTGGTAAGCCACAAAGCGATTCTAGTTAACGGTCAAGTCGTAAACGTTCCTTCTTTCAAGGTAGCGGCAAACGACGTTGTTAGCATTCGTGAGAAAGCTAAGAACCAAGCACGCATTAAAGCAGCTCTTGAAGTTGCTACACAGCGTGAACTACCGACTTGGGTCGAAGTAGATAGCAGTAAGTTGGAAGGTACGTTTAAGCGTCTTCCAGAACGTTCTGATTTGTCTGCCGACATCAACGAACACCTGATCGTCGAGCTTTACTCTAAGTAAGGCTACAGTTAAGAGAGGACACAATGCAGGGTTCTGTAACAGAATTTCTCAAGCCGCGTCTAGTTGACATCGAACAAGTTAGCTCTACGCACGCAAAAGTAACTCTAGAGCCGTTGGAGCGTGGTTTTGGCCACACTCTAGGAAACGCTCTTCGTCGTATTTTACTATCTTCAATGCCAGGTTGTGCTGTAACTGAAGTGGAAATCGACGGTGTGTTACATGAGTACAGCACCAAAGAAGGCGTTCAGGAGGATATCCTTGAAATTCTTCTTAACCTTAAAGGTCTAGCCGTTAAGGTTGAGGGTAAGGATGAAGTTATTCTTACTCTGAACAAATCTGGTGCAGGCCCTGTTGTTGCAGGTGACATCACCCATGATGGTGATGTTGAGATTGCGAACCCAGAACACGTAATCTGCCATCTAACTGATGACAATGCTGAATTAAGCATGCGCATCAAGGTAGAACGTGGTCGCGGCTACGTACCAGCATCAGCTCGTATTCACACTGAAGAAGATGAGCGTCCAATTGGTCGTTTGTTAGTAGATGCTACTTACAGCCCAGTGGACCGTATCGCTTACGCAGTAGAGGCAGCACGTGTAGAACAACGTACTGACCTAGACAAGCTAGTAATCGATATGGAGACTAACGGTACACTTGATCCTGAGGAAGCTATCCGCCGTGCAGCAACAATTCTTGCTGAACAACTGGATGCATTTGTAGATCTTCGCGATGTACGAGTTCCTGAAGAGAAAGAAGAGAAGCCGGAGTTCGATCCGATCCTACTGCGTCCTGTAGACGATCTTGAACTAACTGTTCGCTCTGCTAACTGTCTGAAAGCAGAAGCGATCCATTACATCGGTGATCTTGTTCAGCGTACTGAGGTTGAGCTTCTTAAAACGCCAAACCTTGGTAAGAAGTCTTTGACAGAAATCAAAGATGTGTTGGCTTCACGTGGTCTATCTCTAGGTATGCGCCTAGAAAACTGGCCACCTGCATCAATCGCTGAAGATTAATAGTTTACTGATATCTAGTTAGAAGGATTAGGTCATGCGCCATCGTAAGAGTGGTCGTCAACTCAACCGCAACAGCAGTCATCGTAAAGCGATGTTCAGCAACATGGCTAGCTCTCTGGTACGTCACGAATTAATTAAGACTACCTTGCCTAAAGCAAAAGAGCTACGTCGCGTAATTGAGCCTTTGATTACCCTAGCTAAGACCGACAGTGTTGCTAACCGTCGTCTTGCATTCGCTCGTACTCGTGATAACGAAGTTGTTGCGAAATTATTTAACGAACTAGGTCCACGCTTCGCAGCGCGTCCTGGTGGTTATACTCGTATCATGAAGTGCGGTTTCCGTACTGGTGATAAAGCTCCTATGGCTTACATCGAGTTATTAGACCGTCCTGCAAAGGAAGAAGCTGCTGCTGAATAAGCACTAGCCGTTAAATAAGAAGAAAGCCGAGTCTTTAGACTCGGCTTTTTTTTATTGACTTTATTTCTGGTTATAGTTTTCATTTCTACTTCTACTTCTACTTCTACTTCTACTTCTACTTCTACTTCTACTTCTACTTCTACTTCTACTTCTACTTCTACTTATTTATAGTTATCGCTTTCATTGGCTCGATAGCATTATGGTTATTTTTATTGAATAACAGTCCAATAATCATTATTTATTGATGCTTTATGATCGTCTATAACTCTGAAATAATCTCGAGTAGGCTATAAAAATAACAATTATTAGTGATTATGCGTTTAATGTGAGCAAACGATTTTATTTGTTTAAATTATGCTTGTCAGCATCATAAAACTCCCTATAATGCGACCTCACTGACACGGACAACGGCGCAAGCGGTTACCGAAAGTCAGTATTGTTCTTTAACAATTTGACCATGCAATCTGTGTGGGCACTCACTTAATAGTTAAGTCGAAAGATTTATCAATAAACTGAGTGACCAAGACAAAATAGCCAAATCTATTTATAGAGGCGATTATTTTGGCACAGTTATTTAATTATCATTCTTTGAATGATAAAAAGCTTTAATTTACATTCTTTATTTATAAAGAAAAGGTATTTAAAGTCAGTATTTATTGAGCCGTTTCGAAAGAAACAACAAAACTTTAATTGAAGAGTTTGATCATGGCTCAGATTGAACGCTGGCGGCAGGCCTAACACATGCAAGTCGAGCGGTAACAGAAAA